>NZ_BMQE01000001.1:0-408003 GCF_014647955.1 Planomonospora antibiotica
CGGCCGACTGGTCGCCGTAGCGGATGTTCACGCCCGCTTTGGCGTAGGCGGTGCGGCGGTGCTCCAGGGCGGCGTTGTAGAGCTGCCGGTGATCCTCCAGGCACGCCGCGAGCGCCGCCGCCTGTCGGGCGGTGGGGCGCAGCAGGAACTTCAGCGACCTGCGCACCCCCACCTCCCATCACGTTCGGTAACAATAACACCACGATCTCGGCCGACGTCGGCAAAACCGGGAAGGACGTCCATGATGCGCGGACCTGACAGGTCAGGGCACGCTCGGGCCTCGGCGGCCCTCCCGCTCCCGATTTCTCCGTCGCCTGAAGGCGACGGTCCCCTCGGGAGGATCTGATGGCTCCAGGCTTCCGCGGCCTCGGAGAGGGCCGCGCTAAGAACCGGCTAAAGGTCCGCTTCCGGCCAGGAACAGGGTGACGCGCGCACCGCCCGCGGGGGAGGCGCCGAGGCCGAGCGCACCGCCCGACGACTCGGCGGTACGGCGTGCGATGTCCAGGCCCAGGCCGGTCGACCCGGCCCCGCTCTCGCCGCGCCCCAGCGGGTCGGCCGCGCCGAACCCCGGTCCGGCGTCGTCGACGGTCGGCAGCGCACCGCCCGGCGCCGGTGCCAGCCGTATACCGAAGGGGGTCTCCTCGGCGGTGTGCGCGAACGCGTTGCCGAGCAGGGCGTCCACGCAGGCGGCCAGGTCTCCGGCGGAGACCGCGACGGTGCGCGGGCCGGGGCACAGGTCGGCCGCGTTCTCCCACTCCTCGGCGAGCAGTCCGGTGATGCGCTCGGCGAGATGGTTGAGCGCGAGGCCGACCGTGCGGACCTCGGGAGGACCACCGGGGACGGCCCGGGCGGCGAGGTCGCCGGCGGCGGACCTCTCCGCGCGGGTGCCTCCTCCGCTCCCGTGACCGGATCCACTCCCTCGGGCAGCACCCCCTCCGCCACTTCCGGGGAGGACGCCTCCGCGCCTCCGGCCACGGGGCCGGGGACCGGCCGGAGCCGGGCGATCAGCACGGCGGGCGGGAACGTGATCGCCCGATGCGACGGCGGCCTCGTCGTGCTGCGGGCGTGGAGTCCCGCGCAGGGCTTCCAGGTGGACGACGTGGAGCGCGGCCCCACCGCCCGGGCGCGCGTCGAGTTCGAGTCGGACGAGGCCGACGTCAAGGTCGAGGTGCGCTGCGGGGCCGACGGCCTGCCGGCCCACCGCGTCCACGACTGACGGAGACGACGCGGACGACCGGCGGCGTGGCGCGGTGGGCGCTTCCGGCGGGACCCGGCGGGGTCCGGCGCGCCGCCTGACCGCCTCGGGTCCCAGGCTCCGATCTCGGATTTCCGGCCCGGAGCGGTCAGTGACCGTAGTTGATCTTTATTCTGACGACCCTGCCGCTCCGGACCGAGACGAAGAGGTCGTACCTCCACGGAGCCTTCACCAGCTCCACCCGCCAGTTCCAGATGCCCTGGTCCCACACGCGCCTGACCCTGGTGACGCGGGCGCCGGGGACTTTCCCCCTGGCGATCTGCACGGCCTGCCGCGAGGTGACGCCCGCCGCGGCGAGCGAGGAGGCACCGGCCGCGGTGCGTCCGGGGCCGACGGCGGTACCGGCGGCCCCGGTGATCGTGACGCCCGGGCCGCTCGTGGTGCTCGCGGCGTCCGCGACGCCCGTCGCGGAGGCGCCGCCTCCGCAGGAGAGGAGGGTCGCGGTCCCGGCGGCGGTGAGGGCGATCCCGGTGAACATGCTGCGCTGTCTCATGGATCATGCCTTCCCGGACGACGGTGCGGGGGCGCCGGGCCTTCGTTAAAAACTTCGGCGGAGCCGCCGGAGCACCTCCGCCCGCTCCTGCGACGGGCACCTACGGGGAGGGCTCACCCGACGGGCACCCACGGGGACGGCTCACCGGTGTGCGGCACGTCCCGACCGCCTCCGTCCTGCGAACCGGCGGATGCCTCCGCGCGTGCCCGGTCCCGCCCGCCGGGGGTCCGGCGGGCGGGACCGCGATCACCCGGCGCGATGATGGCCTCCGTACGCGCCGGGCGAGCTCCGGATCAGCCGCAGCCGGTGGCCTCCTCCTCGACCCGGGGCGCCTCGTCGACCACGGTGACCGAGAGCTGCGCGGTGGAGGCGACGAGGCTGCCCGCGGGGGACTGGGCCCGCTTCCCGTCCACGACGATGCCGCGCTCGCCCAGGAGCTCGAAGGTCTCCGGATGGAAGACGAGATCCTCGCGGACCCCGTCCGGGCCGACCCGGCCCACGCCGATGCCCTTGCGGCCCGCGGCGTCCTCGGCGTCGCCGACGGCGTCCACCCCGGGGATCGTCGCCGCCGCCTCGAACAGCGCGGCCCGCTGCGCGGCGGGCACGTAGTTCTCGCGGAGCAGGTCGCCCACCCGCGTCCACGCGGCCTCGTCCCTGGAGTTGCCGCCCCGGTCCCCGGTGTAGAGGTGGGCGCGCATCCCTTCGGCGTCGGCCGGCAGTCTCCTGACCGCCGCGTGGTCGGTGCGCAGGTGGTCGGGGACCGGATCGCAGACCGGGAGCCGGTGCAGGTCGACGGTGCCGGCCTCCTCGTAGGCGCTCTCCGGGATCGGCCAGCCGGGGTAGGCCTTCGGCTCCAGGTGCTCGATCCGGAGCGAGCCCTCCCTGGTGCCGTCGGCGGACTGCCAGATCACCCGCCTCGTCCGGTAGAGGTGGCGCGACTCCGCACCCTTCCCGTCCCCGGCGAACGCGCCGTACATGGTCTCCGACTCGACCTTGACGAACTGGTCGTCGCGCGGCTCCAGATCGGTCCGGGCGGCGGCGCGCGCGGCCCTGCCCAGCACCTCGCCCGCCGACATGGGAGCGAGCCGCGGCAGCGCCACCACGACCTCCTGCACCGGGCCCCGCTCCGGGCCCGTACCGCCGGCCAGCACGGTGGCGGCGACGCCCACCGCCAGCGCTCCGGCCGGCAGCGCCACCCAGGGCCTGCGCCACAGGGAGCGCACGGACGTCCGTCCGGCGGACGCCGCGGCCAGCCCCCGCCGGGCCGCGGCCTTCGCCGCCGGGTCGTACGGCGCCGCGTCCGGCCGGATGCGGGCCACCAGCTGGATCTCGTCCTCGTTCATGCGTGCGGCTCCAGGGAGTCCAGGAAACGGCGGATCTTGGTCCGGGTCCGGGAGAGCCGTGAGCGCACGGTCCCGACCGGGATGCCGAGGGCCTCGGCGGCCTCCTCGTAGGTCAGCTCGGCCCAGGCGACCAGCAGCAGCAGGTCGCGCTCGGCGGAGCTCAGCCGGGCCAGCGCGGCGGCCAGGGCGGGCCGGAGCCGGTCGGCGGTCAACCGTTCCGCGCTGCGCTCCTCGAAACCGGCCGCCTGCTCCGGGGCGTGCCGGAAGGAGCGGGCGAGCGCCTTGAGCCTGCGGGTCTCGGCCCTGCGGTGGCCGGAGATCAGGTTCGAGGCGATGCCGTACAGCCAGGGCCGGGCGTCGGCCCTGGACAGGTCGTACCGGGCGCGTTTTCGGAAGGCGACCAGGAACGTCTCCGCGGTCACGTCGTCGGCCACGGAGACGTCGTCCAGCCGCCGGGCGGCGTACCGGTGGATCTCGTCGGCGTGCCGGTCGAAGAGCCCGGCGAACCCGTCGGGATCGGCCAGTGACCCTTCGATCAGCGCCGCGTCGGAGGCGGGCCCCCCGGGCTCGCCGGATCCGGGGGTGGACCCGCCGGGTCCGCCGGATCCGGGGACGTCGGAGGGCGGGACGGGTGCTCCGGCCCGCTGGAAGAGCGCCAGCGCCATCACCCGTTTCGTCCAGTCATGTGAAAGGGGTCCTTTCCCGGGGCGCGTCCGCGCCCTCACCCCCTACTCCGCCAATGGACGCTATCCGGTTCCCGGAGCACCCCTGGGATCCACCGGACGGGAGCGACAGGATCCGCCGCTGCAGGTGAAGCAGGCGTTCCGGCCCTCGGCCCGGGGCGCGCGTCAAGCGTCCGCGGCCGGTCCCGTGCGGTCCGCGGTCCCCGCCGGTTCGCCCCCGTCTAGTCAGATCCCTGCCGGTCCGGCCCGTCTGGCCTGTCCAGCTCCCGCTCCCGCTCCCGCAGGCCCGCCTCGGTGGCGAGGTCCTCCCGGGCGGCCTCGGCCTGGCGGCGGATCCGCTCCAGCACGGTGGGCCGCAGGCGCTTGGCCTCGAAGGTGCGGACCATCCGGTCGAGCGTGCCGGAGGCCCGCTCCAGGTCGCCCTTCTTCGCCTGGGCTGAGGCGAGGCGGCGCATCACCATGTTGAGGGTGATGTTGTCGACGCCGCCGTCGCCCGCCGAGGCCTCCGCCACCGCGGACAGCTGCCGGATGCTCTCCTCGGCGTCGGGCGGGCGGACCGTCAGCCGGCGGGCGTCCGCGGCGAGGTCCTTGAACCCCCGCTCGGCGTTGACGCCCCGCACCATGCGCGCGTACACCGCCAGGGGATGCCCGCCGTACCGGGTGATGACCTCGCACAGGGCGTCGTTGCCGGCGGCGAGGGCGGGGGAGTCGGAGCCGAGCAGGGACAGCAGCGTGCCGGCCTGCTCGCCCAGCATCAGCTCGGCGACCTCCTGGTCGGCCCGGGCGACGGGGTGGCGGACCCGGACGGACAGCACCGGGGAGACGATCCGCGACCCGTCCGCGGCGAGGTGCTGCGCCCGGACGCGGTACTCGCCGGGCTCGGAGAAGTAGTGCCCGTCGGCGCCGTGCCCGATGTAGGCGCTGCGGTAGATCGCCGGGTCGTCCGCGTCGAGCCGCACCTCGGCGGTGTCGTCCACGCAGTGGCGCATCACCGGCCGGTAGAGCACGGTCCGGCCGGAGGGCCGGGTGATCGCGACGTGCGTGAAGTCGGTGGCCGGGTGGAGGTGGCCGTGCGTGGTACGGCCGCGCAGGTCGGTGGTGCGGAGTTTGAGCTCCACGACCACCGGCTCGCCGAACTCGAAGGCGTCCTTGGCGCGCAGCTCCAGGGCGAGCCCCGACCGGTCCTCGACCGGCTCGTCGAAGAGCTCCGGAGAGATCTCGGCGGCGCCCCGCCCGAAGGGGTTCGCCCCCATGACGACGTCGCGGTGGTGGCCGTGCCGGAGGTGGACCAGCTCGTCGTCGGTGAACCGGAAGGGGAAGGCGGCCCAGTAGGCGGCCTCGCCGCCGGCCCCGGACAGGGGCCGGTAGTGCTGGACGTAGTTCATCCAGCTCAGGTCCCCGAAGCCGTTGTTGGGGCCGAGCGGCCGGGGCGGGTCGGCCAGGTTCTTCTGCCAGGAGTGCAGCAGGTTGAAGGCGTGGCCGAGCTCGTGCACGTAGGTGCGGAGCTGGGCGCGCAGCGCCTGCGGGGTCGAGCCCTTGACGGCGTCGTGGAAGACCGCGGCGCCCTGGCGCTGGCAGGCGTCGCCGTAGTCGAACATGATCCCCCGGTAGCCGCCGGCGTGCGCGCTGGCCAGGAGCATCCACACCCTCCACTGCGGCGCGTCCGCGTGCAGGCTGAAGTGCCGCACCATCGCGTTGTGCAGCTCGGCGTCGTCCCAGACCAGGTCGGTCCCGGCGGCGTCGGCCGCGATGACGTCCGCGGCGGCCGACAGCTGCAGCTCGATGCCGGCCTCCGCGTAGGCCCGCACGACCGTCAGCTCGCGCGGCGGAGCCGTCGCGGGACCGGGCAGCGAGGCCGTGTCGTAGGAGGTGAACGGCACCGTGCCGGCCACCGAGTCCTGCTCCAGCAGCACGCTGCGGAAGTACGGCGAGACGAAGGGGCACAGGTAGGCGGCGCCGGGCCTGCCGCCGGGCGTGGAGAAGCGCACGGTCGCCTCGCCCGGCGGTTCGGGGGCCGGGCGGAGCGGGATGCTCACCCGCACCTGCGAGGCCGCCGCGGTGAAGGTGAAGGCGCCCGTGCCGGTGATCACGGCCTGGCCGCCGGAGACGTCGACCGCGGGGGAGTCCACGACGAAGGAGCCGGTGTAGGAGACCGTCTCCCCGGCGGTGGTGAAGAAGTCGCCGCTGATCCGGTGCTGCGGGCGGACGCCGTCGACGTCCACGCGCAGCTCCAGCAGGTGGCCCGGGCCCCCGCTCCGGTAGCGCCCCCGCGTCAGCGGCGCCTCCCGCGCGGCCGGCCCGGCCTCCGGCGCGGGGACCTCCCCGGTCAGGTGCTGCTCCGGCACGGCCGTGCCGGAGGAGGGCGCGGGCGCGGTGGGGTCGGTTGGAGCGGACATGCGGTCTCTCCGTTCGCTCGGCACGCGGCGGGCGGGACGCCGCCGGGGGCCGCCGGTTCCCCGGCGCTGCGGCTCCCGGTTCCCCAGGTGGCGTGCCGCCGGGATCCACGGCGCGGGCCCCGGCGACGCGTCCTACACGGACCCTTCCTCCCGGCCCGGCATCCGTCAACGAGGACCCGCCGACGGGCATCCGTCAACGAGGACCCGCCGACGGGCATCCGTCAGCGCGGGCCCGCCGAGAGAGACCCGCCGACGGGCGGTCCTACAGGGAGCCGCCGAGCTCGGCGCCGAAGTCGCCCGCGATCCGCCGCATGCCCTCGGCCAGCTCCTCCCGGTCGAGCGTCTCGATGCGCTCGGCCGGGCCGGAGACCGACATCGCGGCGACCGTCCGGGAGCCGTCGTGCACCCCGACGGCCAGGCAGTGCACGCCCAGCTCCTCCTCGCCCAGATCCATCGCGTACCCCCGGGCGCGGACCCGCTCCAGTTCGGCGAGCATGCCGGGCAGGTCGGTGATGGTGTTGGCGGTCCGCCGGGGCATGCCGGTCCGCTCGACGAGCGCGGCCACCTCACCGGCCGGCCGGTCGGCCAGCAGCACCTTGCCCACCGCAGTGCTGTGCGGCAGCACCCGCCTGCCCACCTCGGCGAACATCCGCAGCCGCCGGGGGGAGGGCACCTGCGCGACGTAGACGATGAAGTCGCCCTCCAGCACCGCCAGGTTCGCCGTCTCACCGGACAGCGCGACCATCTTCTCCAGGTACGGCTGCGCCCACGCGCCCACCATGCGCTCGGCCACCCCGCCGAGCCGCACCAGCGCCCCGCCCAGCGCGTAGCGCCGGTCGGACTCCTGGCGCACGTACCCCCGGGCCAGCAACGTGCGCAGCAACCGGTGGATGGTCCCGTACGGCAGGCCGGTCGCGGCGGACAGCTCGGAGATCCCGGCCTCGCCGCCCCTCCCGGCGAGCGCCTCCAGCAGGTCCAGCGCCCGGTCGACGGACTGCACCGTACCCATGGCGCCGCCCGTCCCGCTCACCCGATCTCCCGCAGGGCCCGCAGGGAGGCGTCCAGGACCTGGACGGTGTGCGCGACCGGGATCGGAGCCGCGCCGGCGCGGCGGATCGCCGCGGTGATCTGCATGGTGCAGCCGGGGTTGGCCGAGACCAGCAGGTCGGCGCCGGTGGCGAGCACCCGCTCCGCCTTGCGGTCGCCGAGCTCGCGGGCGGCCTCGGGCTGGAGGATGTTGTAGGTCCCGGCGGAGCCGCAGCAGATCGCCGACTCGGCGATCTCCCTCAGCTCCAGGCCGGGCACGGCGGCCAGCAGCTCGCGCGGCTGCGACCGGATCCCCTGGGCGTGGGCCAGGTGGCAGGCGTCGTGGTAGGCCGCCGTCAGCGGGAGCGGGTGCCGCGTGGCGACCGGCCCCAGCTCGACGAGGTATTCGGCCAGGTCCGCGACCCTGAGCGCGGCGGCCCGGGCGGCCCACTCGCCGTCGAGGATCCCGGCGTACTCCTTCATGGTGGAACCGCACCCGGCCGCGTTGACCACCACCGTGTCCACGCCGGCCCGTTCGAAGGCGGCGATCGTCCGCCGGGCGAACCGCGCGGCCTGCCCGGGACGGCCGGAGTGCAGTGACAGGGCGCCGCAGCACCCCTGGGCGGGTGGGATCACCACGTCGCAGCCCTCCATCGCCAGCACCCGGGCCGTGGCCGCGTTGACCTGGGGAAAGAACTCCCCCTGTACGCATCCGGTGAGCAGGCCGACCGTGGCCCGGCGCCTGCCGACCGCCCTGACCCGGCGCGGCAGCCGCCGGTGCCGTACCGGATCGGGGGCGAGGTCGGCCAGCGCGGCCAGGGACGGGCTGACCCGTTCCAGCGCCGGTGCGATCCGCCGCCGCAGGCCGGCGGTCAGCCGCAGCGGCAGCCGCATGGCCCGCAACCGCCGGGGATAGGGGAACAGCCGGAAGACCAGCTCCCGTACGGCCCGGTCGGCGGGCGGGCGGACGTGCTCGCGCTCCACCACGGCCCGGGTCTGCTCGATCAGCCTGTCGTAGCGCACCCCGGACGGGCAGGCCGTCACGCACGCCATGCAGCCCAGGCAGGCGTCGAAGTGCCCGGCCATCTCGCCGGTCACCGGGGTGCCCGCCACGTGCTGGCCCATCAGGTGGATCCGGCCGCGGGGGGAGTCCATCTCCTCGCCCCACAGGACGTAGGTGGGGCAGGACGGCAGGCAGAACCCGCAGTGCACGCAGTCACCGATCAATCCGGGGTCGATGCCGGGGCCGGTGCCGGGGTCGGTGCCGGGATCCATGTCAGAGGCCTTCCGCCAGCCGGCCGGGGGACATCCTCCGGCCGGGGTCGAACCGTTCCTTCACCCGCCGCATCAGCGGGAGCGCCCCGACCGGGCCCCAGGGGTCCACCCGCCGGGCGAGCTCCGGCGGCGCGGCGAGCACGGTCAGCCTGCCGCCGAGCGGACGGACGTCGTCGCGCACCCCGGACACGAACGCCGCGAACTCCGGCCCGCCGGTCTCCGCGGGCAGGGCGACGTGCAGGACCGCCGAGGCCAGCGAGCCGCGCACCCGGGCGGGCAGCCTCCGGGCGGCGACCGCCCGCAGCGCGCGGTCGGCGGACGCGGGCGGGACGCGCAGTTCCAGCAGGACCTCACCCGGGACGCCGCTTCCCGGCGCCTCCCCCCACCACGCGGGCGCCTCCCCGGCGACCTCCCACGGCCCGCAGGCGCCGACGAGGTCCTGTACGGCCTGCGCCCGACCGTCCGCCGCGGCCCCCTCGAACAGCGCGGAGACCGTGACACCCCCGGAGGGCGCGGACCAGTCCAGCTCGACCGCGCTCGGTTCGGCCTGCGCGGCGGCGAGCGCGGACGCGAGCGAGGCCGGGCCGGCCGGGCCGGGGAGGCGGACGGTGGTCCAGCGGCGGACCGGGGAGGCCGGATGGAGGCGGAAGGCGGCCTCGGTGATGATCCCGAGTGTGCCGTACGAGCCGGTGAAGAGCTTGCCCAGGTCGTAGCCCGCGACGTTCTTCACGACCTTCCCGCCGGACCGGGCGACCGTGCCGTCCGCGAGCACGACGGTGATCCCGATCAGCAGGTCGCGGGCGGTGCCGTAGCGGAGCCTGCGCGGTCCGGCGGCGGCCGTGGCGAGCACGCCTCCGACGGTGGAGCCGCCGGAGGGGACGTCGAGGGCGAGCTCCTGGCCGGCGGCGGCGAGGACCCCGGCCAGGGCCTCCGCGGTCACGCCCGCCTGCGTCCGCACGACGAGGTCGCCGGAGGCGTGCTCCAGGATCCCGTCCAGGCGGCGGGTGCCGACCAGCACGTCGCAGCGCTCCGGCGGGCGCCCCCAGTGCAGCCGGGTGCCGCCGCCGGTGGGCACGGCCGCCAGGTCGAGGGAGGCGCAGACCCGCATCAGCGCCGCCACCTCCTCGGTGCTCCCCGGCAGGGCCACCCAGCGGGGCGCGACTCCGGCGACGGCGTCGCCGGGGCCCGCGTCCCGGATCTCCGCGCCGGTCCCGCGCAGCGCCTCCAGCGCCGCCACCGCGGCGCTCCCGTCTGCGGCGTTCCCGCCCGCGAGGGCCTCGCCCGCGGTGTCCCCGCCTGGGGTGTTCCCGCCCGCGCAGCCCCGGCGGGGACCACTCCCGTACGGCGAGCCCATCAGAACTGCTCCGCCAGGCCGGACTCCACCAGGGGGTGCGCCCCCCGGCGGACGCCCGGGACCTCGCCGCACAGGCGCGGGGTCGGGAAGACCTTGCCCGGGTTGGACAGACCGCGGGGGTCGAAGGCGCAGCGGACCAGTTGCATGGTGTCCAGATCGTCGTCGGTGAACATCTTCGGCATATATCGTGCCTTGTCCACGCCGACCCCGTGCTCACCGGTGATGGATCCGCCGTGCTCCACGCACAGGTCGAGGATCCTGCCCGAGACGGTCTCGGCCCGCTCGGCCGCGCCCGGCTCGGCGTCGTCGAAGAGCACCAGCGGATGCAGGTTGCCGTCCCCGGCGTGGAAGACGTTGGCCACCCGGATGCCGTGCTCGGCCGAGAGCCGGTCGATGCTCGCCAGGACGTCCGGCAGCGCGGTCCGGGGCACCACGCCGTCCTGCACGATGTAGGCGGGGCTGATCCGGCCGACCGCGGCGAAGGCGGACCTGCGGCCCTCCCAGATCGCGGCCCGCTCCGCGGGATCGGCGGCGGTCCGCAGCTCGAACGCGCCGCTCTCGAGGCAGATCCGCTCCACCTCGGCGGACCGGAGCGCCGTCTCGGCGGCCGGCCCGTCCAGCTCCACGATGAGGACCGCGCCCGCGCCGGCGGGGTAGGCGCAGGCCACGGCCGCCTCGGCGGCCTCGATCGCCAGCGCGTCCATCATCTCGACGGCCGCGGGGACGATGCCGCCGCCGATGATCGCCGAGACGGCCCGCCCGCCCTGCTCGATGCTCCCGAACGCCGCCAGCAGCGTGGTCACGGCCTCCGGCGCGCGCAGCAGCCGTACGGTGACCTTCGTGGTGATCCCGAGCGTGCCCTCCGAGCCGACGAACGCGCCCAGCAGGTCGTAGCCCGGATCGTCGGCGTCCAGGGTGACGATGTCGCCGTCCGGGGTGACGATCTCCAGGGCCAGCACGTGGTTGACCGTGAAGCCGTACTTCAGGCAGTGGGCGCCGCCGGAGTTCTCCGCCACGTTCCCGCCGATCGTGCAGACCTGCCGGCTGGAGGGGTCGGGCGCGTAGTAGTAGCCGTGCGGGCGGACCGCCTCGGTGATCGCCAGGTTGGTCACGCCGGGCTCCACCACGGCCCGCCGGTTCGGCAGGTCGACCTCCAGGACGCGCCGCATCTTCGAGGTCACGACCAGCACGCCGTCGGTCCGCGGGAGCGCGCCGCCGGACAGCCCGGTGCCCGCGCCCCGGGCCACGAACGGCACGCCGTACTCGTTGCAGATCCGCACCACGGCGGCGATCTGCCCGGCGGTCTCCGGGAGCACGACGATCCCGGGGACGGCCCGGTGGTGGGTCAGCCCGTCGCACTCGTAGGTGCGCAGCCGCACCGGATCGGTGATCACCGCCCCCGGCGGCAGGGCCGCCGCCAGCCGCCGGGCGGCCCTGTCGAGCGCGGGGCCGCGCACGGGTGTCACGCCTGTCGGGTCCGTCAACGCGCCTCCTCCGGCGGCCGTGGGACCGCGGTGGGATCCTCTCCGGAGGAGGAGGATCCCACCGCGGGATCCCTCGTGTCACGGCATGCGGGCATATGCGGGCAGGGTGAGGAACTCGGCGAAGTCGTCGTCGAGGGCGACCTCCTTGAACAGCGCGGTGGCCTGGGCGTAGAGGGCCTCGTCGTAGCCCGGCTCGGCCTCGATCCCGGCGAGCTCCTCGTCGATGATCCGCTCGACGAGCTCCTTGGTGACCACGGCCCCGGTGTCGGCGAGCTCGATGTCGTTGTGGATCCACTGCCAGATCTGGGAGCGGGAGATCTCGGCGGTGGCGGCGTCCTCCATCAGGTTGTGGATCGCCACCGCGCCCAGGCCGCCCATCCAGGCGGCGAGGTAGCGCAGTGCCACGTCCACGTTGTTGCGCAGGCCGGCCTCGGTGATGTCGCCCGGGGTCTTGGAGACCGCGAGCAGGTCGGCGGCGGAGACGGAGACGTCCTCGCGGAGCCGGGCGAGCTGGTTGGGCTCGTCGCCGAGCACGCCGTCGAAGACCTCGCGGCAGATCGGGACCAGGTCGGGGTGGGCGACCCAGGAGCCGTCGAAGCCGTCGCCGGACTCGCGGGTCTTGTCGGCGGTGACCTTCTCCAGGGCGACCCTGTTGACCTCGGGGTCGCGGCGGGAGGGGATGAAGGCGGCCATGCCGCCGATGGCGTGCGCGCCGCGCTTGTGGCAGGTGCGGACCAGCAGCTCGGTGTAGGCGCGCATGAACGGGGCGGTCATGGTCACCGCGTTCCGCTCGGGCAGCAGGAACTCCCGGCCCCGGGTCCGGAACTTCTTGATGACGCTGAACAGGTAGTCCCAGCGGCCCGCGTTGAGCCCGGCCGAGTGGTCGCGGAGCTCGTAGAGGATCTCCTCCATCTCGAACGCGGCCGGGTAGGTCTCGATCAGCACGGTCGCGCGGATCGTGCCCTGCGGGATGCCGAGCAGGTCCTGCGCCCGGACGAAGACGTCGTTCCAGAGGCGGGCCTCCAGGTGCGACTCCATCTTCGGCAGGTAGAAGTAGGGGCCCTTGCCCTTGGCGAGCTGCCGGGCGGCGCAGTGGAAGAAGTAGAGGCCGAAGTCGACGAGGGAGCCGGAGAACGGGGCGCCGTCGCAGGTGAGGTGCTTCTCCTCCAGGTGCCAGCCGCGCGGGCGGACCACGACGGTGGCCAGCTCCTCGTCGTGCTTGAGCGCGTAGCGCTTGCCGCCGGTTTCGAAGTCGATGGTCCGGTCCAGCGCGTCCCGCAGGTTGAGCTGGCCGTTGACGGTGTTCTCCCAGGTGGGGGCGTTGGCGTCCTCGAAGTCCGCCAGCCAGACCTTGGCCCCGGAGTTCAGCGCGTTGATCGTCATCTTCCGGTCGACCGGGCCGGTGATCTCCACCCGGCGGTCCACCAGGCCGGGCGCGGGCGGGGCGACCTTCCACTCGGACTCGCGCACGTGCCTGGTCCCGGGAAGGAAGTCCAGGGTGCCCCCGGCCGACAGCTCCTCCTGCCGCGCCTGGCGGGCGGCCAGCAGCTCCAGCCGCCGGGCGCCGAACTCGCGCTGGAGGGCGGCGACGAAGGCCAGCGCCTCCGGCGTGAGGATCTGGTCGAACCGCTCCAGCATGGGGCCGGTGATCTCAACGCCGTCCATGAGCTTCCTTTCCGTCTGGTGGAAAACGACTTCTGAATTGTGGAATCGACGCTACTGGACGGTCACTTACGGGTCAAAGGCCGGGGTCCTCTCAGGGCCCCCTCCGGGGTCTCCCGGATGGGATCATGGGGCCGGCCGGGCCACAGTTGGATCAGTTCCCTCCGGCGGAGAGGGCGCGGAACCGGTCGTGAGGGGGAGGCGGAGCGCCTCCCGGAAGTCGAGGATCAGGGTCATGAAGAAGAACATGCTGGCCGCGGGGGCGCTCCTGGGATCGGCGCTGGTGCTCTCCGGCTGCGGGGTCGGCCTGGCCACCCAGCAGACCGCCGTCTCCTACGACGTGACCGACGAGGTGCTGGTGCTCTCCGTGGACGCGGAGGCCGGGGACATCGTGGTGAACGAGTCCGGCCGGAGCGGGATCAGCGTCACCGAGACCCTCCACTGGAGCAACGACAAGCCCAGGACGGAGCACTCCGTCGACGGCGGCACCCTCACGCTGAAGTACACCTGCCCGTCCGGGTTCAGCCTGGGGGGCTGCAGCGTCGACTACAAGGTCGAGGTCCCCAAGGGACTGCGGATCCGGGTCGAGACCGGCGCGGGCGACATCACGCTGCGCTCCCTCACCGGCGAGGTGGAGGCGGGCAGCGGCGCCGGTGACATCGAGGCCGGCGGCCTGGCCGGCAAGACGTTCACCGCCGACACGGGGGCCGGCGACGTCGAGGCGGAGTTCACCGCCGCACCCGACCGGGTCGACGTGGAGACCGGCGCGGGCGACGCCACGGTACGGCTGCCCAAGGGCCCCTACCGGGTGGACCTCGGCAGCGGCGCCGGGGACGAGACGATCCAGGTCGAGCAGGACCCGTCCGCGACCCGCACCGTGAAGGTGAGGAGCGGCGCCGGGGACGCGAAGGTGCTGCCGGTCTGAGCCCCGGCCGCCGGGCCCGTTCCCGCCCGTCCGGGCGGGTCGCGGGGGATAACCAGATGAGGTCCGGACGTCGACGTGGCACCATCGGCGGGAAGACATCCGAGGCGTCCGGGTGTTGTCATAGGTGTCACGCCATGGGCGTCACAGACGACGCACACGGAAACCGAGCATCCGAACAGGAGCAACGACATAGACACTCGTGAGTCGCTGGACTTTGACCAGTTCGACGATCTGCCCGAGACCGGTGAGATGGACCTGGCCGAGCGCCAGGCGCTGCGCCGGGTGGCAGGGCTCTCCACCGAGCTAGAGGACGTCACCGAGGTCGAATACCGTCAGCTGCGGCTCGAGAGGGTCGTCCTGGTCGGTGTCTGGACCTCGGGCACGGTGACCGACGCCGAGAACTCCCTCCTGGAGCTCAAGCTCCTCGCGGAGACGGCGGGTTCGGAGGTGCTGGAGGGACTGATCCAGCGCCGCCAGAAGCCCGACACGGCGACCTACATCGGTTCCGGCAAGGCGCAGGAGCTGGCGGACATCGTGGCGGCGACCGGCGCCGACACCGTGGTCTGCGACGGCGAGCTGAGCCCCGGCCAGCTGCGGCAGCTGGAGGAGGTCGTCAAGGTCAAGGTCATCGACCGGACCATGCTGATCCTCGACATCTTCGCCCAGCACGCCAAGAGCAGGGAGGGCAAGGCGCAGGTCGAGCTCGCCCAGCTCAACTACCTCCTGCCGCGCCTGCGCGGCTGGGGCGGAAACCTGTCCCGCCAGGTCGGCGGCCGGGCCGCGGGCGGCGTCGGCATCGGCGGACGCGGTCCCGGTGAGACCAAGATCGAGCTGGACCGCCGCCGCATCCGCGAGCGGATGGCCAAGCTCCGCCGGCAGATCGGCGAGATGACCACCGCGCGCGAGACCAAGCGCGCGCGGCGGGTGCAGCGCGAGGTCCCGGCCGTGGCCATCGCCGGCTACACCAACGCAGGCAAGTCCTCGCTGCTGAACCGGCTGACCGGCGCGGGCGTCCTGGTGGAGAACGCCCTCTTCGCCACCCTCGACCCGACCGTCCGCAGGGCCTACACCCCCGAGGGGCGGCTGTTCACGCTGGCCGACACCGTCGGGTTCGTCCGGCACCTGCCGCACCAGCTGGTCGAGGCTTTCCGCTCCACGCTGGAGGAGGTCGGCGACGCCGACCTGATCCTGCACGTGGTCGACGGCTCGCACCCCGACCCGGAGTCGCAGCTCGCCGCCGTGCGGGAGGTCTTCTCCGAGATCGAGGGCGCCGGGGACATCCCCGAGATCGTGGTCGTCAACAAGGCCGACGCCGCCGACCCGGTGGTGCTGGCCCAGCTGACCGCGCGGGAGAAGCACACCGTCGTCGTCTCGGCCCGCACCGGCGCCGGGATCGACGAGCTGAGGGCCGTGATCGAGCGCGAGCTGCCGCGCTTCGACCAGGAGGTCCGGATGCTCGTGCCGTACCAGCGCGGCGACCTGGTCTCCCGGGTGCACGAGGAGGGCGAGGTCCTCGACGTCGAGCACACCGAGGAGGGCACGATCCTGCACGCCAGGGTCCTGCCCGGTCTGTTCGCCGAGCTGGAGCGGACCGCCAAGCCGGTCGAGACCGTCTGAGGCGGTCCGCAACGGCGCGGCGGCCGCCCGGAGCCGCCGACGAGCCGGGCCGGAGACGCGGGAGCGTCCCCGGCCCGGCTCCCGCACGTCCGGGGAGGTTCAGGAGCCGTCCCGGACGTCCGCCGCGCGGCGGAAGATCACGAGTGCCACGTCGTCCTCACGGGCGCCGAAGCGGGTGATCAGGCGGTCGCAGAACGGTTCCAGGTCCTGCACGAGCGTCTGCGCCACCTGCCGGGCGGTCTCCAGGCTCTCGTCGAGCAGCGTGTCGCGGTCCTCGATGAGGCCGTCGGTGAACAGCAGCACCGAGCCCCCCGGCGGGACGGACAGCCGGTCGACGCGGTAGGTCTCCTCGGCCACCCCCAGCAGCAGGTTGCCCAGGCCGTGGTAGCGGGCGCCGCCGCGGCCGTCGGTGAGGAGCGGCGGGATGTGACCCGCGTTGGCGACCTGCGCCTCCCCGGTCGCCGGGTCGATGAGCACCAGGCACACGGTGGCGGTCATCCCGGGGTGGTAGCGCCGCAGCACGTCGTTGAGCAGCGCCATGGAGGCGCCCAGGTCCACCGCCGGCCCGAGGAGCGAGGCGCGCAGCGCGTGGCGGAGCTCGGCCATCACGGTGGCGGCGAGCAGCGAGTGCCCCTGGACGTCGCCGATGCCGACGAGGACCCGCTCGCCGAGCTGGAGGACCTCGTAGAAGTCCCCGCCGACCTCGACGTTGTCCACCGCGGGCTGGTAGCGCCAGCTGATGTCCAGCCCGGGGACCTCGGGGATCCGGGCGGGCAGGAGGCTGCGCTGCAGGGTGAGCGCGATCGCGTGCTCCTCGGCGTACGCGCGCAGGTTGTCGACCGTCAGGGCCAGCGCCTGCCCGAGCTGGCGCAGGATGTTGCACTCGTCCTGGTCGAGCGGGGGGACCGCCTCCACGCCCAGGGCGACCGCGGGACGGCCGGGCTTGGTCAGGATGTAGAGCTTGGTCGGCGTGTCGTCCACGACGAGCACCGTCGCCTGCTCCGTGCCGGCCGTCCGGCCCGCCCGCTCGTCGGTCATCCTCACTCGTCCTCGTGTTCCAGCGCGTGCCGTACGGTCTCCAGCAGGACGTCCCGGCGCAGGCCGTGCTTGGGGAGGACCGCGCGGACGTTCGGCGGGTAGTGCTGGGAGGTCGCGGCGGTGACCATGACCACGGGGACGTCGCGCAGCCGCTCGTCTTCGGCCATCCGCAGCATCAGGGCCGCCCCGTCCATCCGGGGCATCAGCAGGTCCACCAGCGCGAGGTCCGGAGGGGCGGCCGCCATCGCCTCCAGCGCGGTCAGCCCGTCGGAGGCCTCGTCGATGTGGACGGCGAAACCGGTGAGCATCCGCCGCACGTCCTCGCGGAACTCCGCGTCGTCGTCGGCGACGAGGACGCGATCGGCCACCGGTACGGCGTCGTGGCCGTGCGGGAGCCGTACCACGACGGTGGTGCCCCGCCCCGGCGCGCTGCTGAGCCGGAGCGTCCCGCCCATCGCCTCGGTCAGGCGCCGGGCGTACGGCAGGCCGAGCCCGGTGCCCCGGGCCCGCACCTGGACCGGGCCCGGGACCTGGTAGAACTCCTCGAAGACGCGGTCGAGATGCTCGGCGGGGATGCCGATGCCGGTGTCGGTCACCGTGAACACCACCTCGCGGGTCGCCTCGTCGTACGTCACGTCGAGGCGGACCTCCCCCTCCTCGGTGAACTTCAGGCCGTTGGCGAGCAGGTTGCGCAGGATCCTGGTGAGCATGACCTCGTCGGCCAGGATCTCGGACGGCGCTTCGGACACCTGGACCGAGAGCGCGACCCCGCCGGCCCCGCTGGTCGGGTGCAGCGTCATGCGCAACCGCTCGACCAGCTCGACCAGGTCCACCGTGGCCGGCTGGGGGTCCAGCCGCCCCGACTCGGCCTTGGCCATGTCGAGCAGCTCGCTGACCAGCGCCAGGAGCGTCTCGGCGGAGGAGCCGATGAGCCGGACCTGGTGGAGCTGCTCGGTGCCGAGCGGGTCCCCGCCGGGTCCCACCAGCAGGCGGACCAGGCCGATGATCGAGTTGAGCGGGGTGCGCAGCTGGTGGCTGACGGTGGCCCAGAATCTCTTCCTGGCGTCGCTCGCCTCCCGCAGCTGCCGGGACTTCTCGTCCAGCTCCGCGTAGAGCGCCACGACGCCGCGGTTGGTCTCCTCCAGCTCCGCCGAGAGCTGGTTGTACAGCGCCAGGACGCCCTGGTTGGTCTCCTCCAGCTCGGTGTTGAGCTGCCGTACCTCCTCCAGGGTCTCGGCGAGTTCGCGGTTCTGCTGGCGGAGCTCGTCGAGGGCGGTCGCCGGCGTCAGCCCGCCCAGCCTGGCGCGGATCCCGGCCGGGGAGAGCCGGGCCCGCCCGGGCGGGAGCCGCTTGCGCATGCTCACCCGTCCGCCGGCGGGATCGGCCTCGATCGCGTCCATGAGACGGCCCGCCAGCGTCACGCCGGTGGCCGGACGGAAGCCGGCGTCCGCGGCGAAGGTGAGGGAGACGACGAGCTCGTCCTGGTCGAGCAGGAAGACGACGGCGACGTCGTCGAGCCCCTCGACGGCGATCTCCCGCCCCAGCTCGCTCAGGGCGGTGGCGACCCGGATCTGGTCCTGGGCCGTCATCCCGGCCGTCTCGGCGACCTCGCGGCCCAGCCGGCGCATCGCGAACACGTCCTGGTCGTCCAGGACGCGGATCCTGAGCAGTTCCTCACCGGTCACGCGGCCGGCCTCACCGTCACCACGCAGGCGTCGTCCCGGCGGGTCCCGGCGTCGCGCAGCAGCGTGACGGCGGCGACGGAGGGCGCGCGGGCGACCAGTCCCGGGTGGGAGACGACGTCCCACCGGTCGGAGAGCCCGTCGGAGTGGATCCGCTCCAGGCCGGAGACCGGCTCGAAACCGGAGTGCCGGTCGGCGTACTCCAGGAAGACCCGCACCGCCTCGCGGGAGGCCAGGGCCGCGGCCTCGCCGTGCCCGAGTCCGTCACACACCATCACGGTGGTCGACGCGCCGTCCTCGACGACCGCGAAGGCGTCGCCGCAGACGGCCTCCTCCCCGATCGGACGGGTCACCCCGCTGACCCGCGACGGAGGGAGGGCCGCACCCCGGGCGGTGAAGCACACCCCCAGCACCGTGCCGCGGCCGGGCACGGAGTGCACGTCGTACCCGCTGGCCATGCGCGCGATGCCGCCCAGCCCGATGCCGAGCGTGCCCCCGGTGGAGTATCCGTCCCGCAGGGCCCGGGAGACGTCGTGCATGCCCGGCCCCCGGTCCATGGCGACCACCTCGACCGCGGAGGCCGGCTCCGGGTGCGGCCGGATCAGCATGACGCCCTCCACCGCGTGCCTGACCAGGTTCGAGGCGGCCTCCTGCGGGCGGATGCCGGAGATCACGCACTCGGCGCCCATCAGCCGGGCCGCCACCATGGTCTTGAGCAGGTGCTGGGCGACCTGGGTGTCGACCGCCGGCACGCCGGTGATGTCGATCACCGCGTGCTCGGAGCCGGTGTCCACCAGGGTCTGCAGCAGCTTCTCCATGACCACCTGGGTCCTGGCCGAGTCGCGGTGCCGACCAGCGGCACCGCGACGATGCCCTCCCAGAGCTTCACCACCGGGGTCGACAGCTCCAGGAGCTGCTCGGCCTGGTCGATGATGACCTTCTCCCGGGCCGCCGCGTAGGTCTCGAAGGTGAAGAGGCCGAGGTCGTCGACGAGTTTGGAGAACCAGATGAAGCCCCGCAGGGCCCCCGGGTCGCCGTCGGCCTCCACGATCTCGTAGACCGCCTCCTTCACCCCGAAGACCGCGACGGCGGTCGCCGTCGGGCTGTGTCCCCCGCGGGCGCGGGACCGGGACAGGTCCGCCAGCAGGCCCCGCAGGTCGCTGGTGTCACCGGACTGCAGGGATTCGCGCAGGGCATGGTAGACGTCCCGGAGCCGACCCGCCAGGTCGCTCCGGTCCGCCGGTCCGCCGGCGAACCGCTGACGGCGCGCCTCGCCGTTGCGCGAGATTAGAAGAGTCTTGCCTTTGCTGGCAATGTCATCACTTGCTCTACGGAGACGGGTTGGGAAGAACTATCACTCCCAAAAAACTGCATATACCCCCATAAATCGGGCACTGGCCGGTCAAGGTTTAGGTTGCTACCATGGGGCAAACCTAACGAGATGTTAGGGCACAGCTCTGTTTGTCGCCCGATGTTACAGGTGGGGAACAAGTGATCTGAGCTGCGGAAACATGCTTGCTGTCGGCTGCGGGTGCGAGGTCGGCGAACCGGTGGCGGTTACGGCGAATCGGCGTTCTTCCCCATTAGCCTGTACAGCGGGCCAAGCTGTGAAATAACGTAACTGAACCGAAACCGCCGGATCATGACTCCGGCGCTACTGTCGCCGCACACACATGAGCGGATGAGAGCAGGAGACCCCCCAATGTCGTCCGGACTCGGAGCGGACCCGGTGGGCACCACGCCCGGCACCGGCCGGGCTCCGTCGTCTCCGGAGACGCCCTCCGCTCCGGTGCCCTTCCCTGCGCACAAGGCGGTGATGCGATGACGGTCCGCCTGCTGACCAACATCGGCCGGCTCTGGACCGGCAACGACGTCTGCAGCAATGCCGCGATCCTCGTGCACAACGACCGCATCGCCTGGGTCGGCCGCGCCGCGGACCTGCCGCAGAGCGTCCCCGGTGTGGTGGACGACATCGTCGACGTCGACCACGTCGAGAACCTGGGCGGCGCGCTCGTCACGCCCGGCCTGATCGACGCCCACACCCATCCCGTCTACGCGGGCAACCGCTACGCGGAGATGGCCATGCGCTCGGGCGGCTCCACCCCGTCCGCGATCACCGCGGCCGGCGGGGGCATCGGCTCCACCGTCACGGTCACCCGCGGGACCGACCCGTGGACCCTGTGCAACGGCGTCCGCGAGCGCCTGCGCGAGTGGCTGCTCAGCGGCACCACCACGGTCGAGGCGAAGACCGGCTACCACCTCACCCGCGACGGCGAGCTCGCCGACGTGCGGCTCCTGCGCGAGCTGGAGAAGGAGCCGATGATGCCGCGCGTGCACGTCACGTTCCTCGCCGCGCACGTCGTCCCGCCGGAGTACTTCGGACGCCAGCGCGACTACGTCGAGGCCGTGGGGGCCTGGTGCGCCGACGCCGCCGCGGCCGGTGCCGACAGCGTGGACGTCTACTGCGACGAGGGCCACTTCACCACCGACGAGGCGCGCTGGGTGCTCGCCTCGGGGCGCAACGTGGGCCTGCTTCCCCGCGTCCACGCCGGCGCCTACAGCCGCCGGGGCGCGGTCCAGCTCGCGGCCGAGCTCGGGTGCGCCTCGGCGGACCTGCTCCACCACACCTCAGACGAGGACATCGCGATCCTGTCCCGCTACGGGGTCCCCGCCGTGCTCTGTCCCGGCACCGCGCTCCAGCGCGGCAGCCTGCCCCCCGTGCGCCGGATGCTGGCCCAGGGCGTCACGGTGGCCCTCGGCAGCGACCACAACCCCGGCCACTGCGGCATCACCTCGATGTCCCTGGTCGTCAGTCTCGCGGTGGCGGCCTTCGGCATGAGCGTGGGCGACGCCCTGCGTGCCGCCACCCTGGGCGGAGCCACCGTTCTCGGAGCCCCAGACCGGGGCGTCCTGGCTCCCGGACGCCTGGCCGACATCGTCCAGTGGGACGCCGACCACGAGGGCGCCTTCGCCTGGGCCTTCGGACTCAAGCCGCGGCGCGTCTGGCGGGGCGGCACCCCCGTCCAGTAGCACTCGGCGCGGGCTTCCGCCCCGGCCTGCGGGCCGGAGCTCCGGCCCGCAGGCCGACGGCACTCCGGTACGGAGCGCCGCCCGCCCGCTCCGCCCCGATCATGCGGTCTCCTGCGGATAATCTCTGGACATGCCACCATCGGTCGCCGTCGTCACCGACTCCACCGCGTACCTCCCCCCGGAGGAGGCCGCCAGGCTGGGGATCATCGTGGTGCCGCTCCAGGTGATCGTCGGCGACCGGGCCTTCGACGACGAGGTGCGGGCGGACGGCGCGGAGCCGGCCGCAGGAGGGCCGGGCGGCACGGAGCCGCCGGCCGGGGGAGGGCCGGGCGGTCCTCTTCCGGCCGGTTCCGGCGAGGGCACCGCGGTGGCGGACGGAGCCGTGCCGGGCGCCACCGGCGCGGGCAGGCGTGGAACGCGCGGGGGCGGAACGGGCGGCGGTGAAACGGGCAGGGCGTTCTGGGAGCGGGCTCCGGTCACGACCTCCCGCCCTGCTCCCCGGCGTTTCACGGACGCCTACGCCGAGGCGGCCGCCGCCGGAGCCGAGTCGGTGGTCTCCATCCACCTGTCCGGGAAGATGTCGGGCACAGTCGAGGCGGCCAGAGCCGGCGCCGCCGACTCCCCGATCCCCGTGGAGGTCGTCGACAGCGGATCCGTCGCGATGGGACTCGGCTTCCCCGTCCTCGCCGCGGCGGAGGCCGCCGTGCGGGGGGCGGCCCGCGGCGACGTGGCCGGGGCCGCGCGCCGTCGGATGGCGGAGACCCGCAGCTTCTTCTACCTCGACACCCTGGAGTACCTGCGCAGAGGAGGCCGTATCGGCGCGGCGGCGACCATGCTCGGCTCCGCTCTGATGATCAAGCCGCTGCTCCACATCGCCGACGGCGTGATCGCCCCCCTGGAGAAGGTGCGTACGGCGAACCGGGCCATCGCCCGCCTGGAGGACCTCGCGGTCCGGGCCGCCGCGGACGCCGGGCCGGTCGAGGTGGCCGTCCAGCACATCTCCTCCCGTCCGCGGGCCGAGGCGCTGGCCGTACGGCTTCCCGAGCGCCTCCCCGGCCTCGTCAGGGTGGTCGTGGTCGAGGTCGGGGCGGTCCTCGGCGCCCACGCGGGACCGGGCATGCTCGGGGTGACGGTCTCCCCGATCCCTGCGTGATGCCCGTCCACAGGGGGTCCGGGATTCGCCCGGTCGTCCACAGGCTCAGATCCGGCCGACGGCCGTGCGCAGGCGGCGGCCTAGCGTTCCGCACGTGGGCACAGATCAGGACAGCGAGCGGTTCCGCGCGGAGTCGCGGCTGCGGACGCTGACGGCGTTCCGCGGTTCCGGCGTCGCCGGGTCGGCGACGGGGCCCGGGACCGATCCCGGCGCCGTCGGCCATGCCGATGCCGATGCCGATGCCGTCGGCCGGACCGGTTCCATCGGTCGCACCGACACCGGTGGTTCCGGCGGCCGGTCACCTTCCGCCGGTCGCACCGACACCGGTCGCACCGACGCCGATGGTTCCGGCGGCCGGGCGCCCTCCGTGCCGGTCCCGCCCTCCTTCGAAGCGCTCCGGAGGGCTGTCACCGCCCAGCGTCCCGCGTTCGATCCAGGCCGCCCGGGGCTGAAGGTGCTGCTCCTGGTCGCCCTGGTGGCGGTCATCGCCGGAGGCGTCCACGCCTGGAGATCCCAGCCGGAGCCCGAGCCCCTCGCCCCGCCCGCACCGATGTCCGGCCCATCCTCCGCGGAGGCCGCCGTTCCGCGGCCGCTGCACTCGGCGACGGCCGAGGTCACCGTCCATGTCACGGGGAAGGTCCGCCGTCCCGGCGTCGTCGTCCTGCCCGGCGGCTCGCGGGTCGCCGACGCGGTCAAGGCCGCCGGGGGCGCGCGCGGAGGATCCTCTCCGGGCTCCCTGAACCTCGCCCGGAAGCTCGTCGACGGAGAGCAGATCGTCGTCGGCGAGCCGGGCCGGGGAGTGCCCGGAGCCGTCGGCCCCGCCCTTCCCGCCGATCCCGCTGCGATGATCCTCGACCTCAACACCGCCACGCCGGAGCAACTGGAGGAGCTGCCGGGCGTCGGAGAGGTGCTCGCCCGCCGCATCACCGAATACCGCGACGGCCGCGGCGGATTCCAGAGCGTCGAGCAACTTCGCGAGGTCAGCGGCATCGGCGAGAGGAAATACGCCGAGATGAAAGACAAGGTCCGCGTATGACCCCGCCCAGTTTCCCCGGCTCCGGCTCCGCTTCCGGTCCCGGTCCCGGTCCCGGTTCCGCTTCCGGTCCCGGTCCCGGTCCCGGTTCCGCTTCCGGTCCCGGTCTCGCTTCCGACCCCGGTGCCGGCCACCGTGAGGGAGGCGCCGTCCCGAAGGGTTCGGCGCACGCTCTCCGACTCGTCCTGCCCGCCCTCGCCTCCTGGGGGGCCGCGCTCGTCCTCCTGGGCTGTCCGGTTCCGATGGGCGCCGCAGTGAGCGTCATCGCGGCGGCCGGCGCGATGCTGGCCGCCGCGCCGGTCCGCCTGGCCGGCCCGCGCCCGGCCAGGAGGGCGCCCGGTCCCGCGCCCGCAGGAAGGAACACGATGATCGCGGTGCTCGGCTGCGTGGCGGCGACGGCCGCGACCGTGGCATTCCGGGTCCACGCCGCCGACACGGGACCGGTGGCGGACCTGGTGCGGAAGGGGGCGTCGGCGACGGCGGAAGCGGTGCTGACGGACGATCCCAGAGAGACGAGGGGGCAGGCGTCGGTCTTCCGGAGGGAGAGCTTCGTCGTGCCCGCCAGGATCGAGACGGTGGTCACGGCCGCGGGCAGGACGCGGGTGCGGGCTCCGGTGGTGCTGCTCACCTCGGGAAAGGAGTGGCGGCCCCTGCTGCCGAGTCAGCGGATCGAGATCCGGGGGCGGTTCGGCCCGGCCGAGTCGGGAGAGCTGCTGGCCGCGGTGGTCCTCGTCCGGGACCCGCCGAGGGTGCTGAGCGGGCCGTCGGCGGTGCAGAACGCGGCGGGCGTGTTCCGGGCCGGTCTCCGGGCCGCCGCCGACGTGCTGCCACCGGACCGGCGCGGCCTGCTGCCAGGCCTGGTCGTCGGGGACGTGTCCCGCATGGACGAAGGGGTCAGGGCCGACTTCAAGGCAGCCGGGCTCAGCCACCTGACGGCGGTCAGCGGAGCCAATCTGGCGGTCGTCGCCGGAGCCGCCGTCGCGCTGGCCCGGACGGCGGGTCTGCCGCTCGCCGCCAGAGCGGTGCTCGCCGTCCTGGCGATGCTGGCCTTCGCGGTCATCGCCCGGCCGTCGCCCAGCGTGCTCCGAGCCCTCCTCATGGGCTCCGCCGCCGCCCTGGCACTCGGCACGGGCCGGTCCCGCGACGGTGTCGCGGCCCTGTCGGCGACCGTCCTGCTGCTGATCCTGTTCGACCCCGCGCTCGCCCGTTCGTACGGCTTCGCCCTGTCGGTGTGCGCCACCGGCGGCATCCTGGTGCTCGCTCCGCGCTGGCGCGACCGGATCTCGGGGCGGATGCCCCGGGTCCCCCGCTGGGCTGCCGAGGCGATCGCCGTGCCCGCCGCCGCGCAGGCCGCCGTCACCCCGGTGCTCGTGCTCATGTCGGGTCAGCTCGCCCCCGTCGCGATCCCCGCCAACCTCCTCGCGGGCCCGGCCGTCGCTCCGGCGACTCTGCTCGGCTTCGCCGCCGCGCTGGTCGCACCCGTGCTGATGCCGGTGGCCCGGTTGCTGGTCCATCCGGCGGGGCTGGCGACCGGATGGATCATCGAGGTGGCGGAGCACGCGGCGGGTTTCCCGCTGGCGGTGCTGCCATGGCCGGCCGGTCTCACCGGGCTGGTCCTGCTGGCCGCCGCCGCGCCGGTGGCCGTGCTGGCGCTGAGGCACCGCCGGGTGCGGTGGATCGCCGGTGCTCTGGCGGCCGGAGCGCTGGCGGCGGTCGTTCTCGTCGGGCCGGTGGTGGCCCGCTGGCCGCCGCGGGACTGGCTGCTGGTGGTCTGCGACGTCGGCCAGGGGGATGCCTTGCTGGTCGCCGCGGGGCCGGGCCGGGCGGTGGTCGTGGATGCGGGGTCGGATCCGGTGCAGGTGGACCGCTGTCTGCGCACCATGGGGGTCGAGGCGGTCCCGCTGGTCGTCCTGACCCATCCCCACTTCGACCATGTCGGCGGCCTGGACGGTGTGTTCCGCGGGCGCAGGGTGGGCGCCGCGCTGCTCGGCCCCGGCGGGGAGGGGAGGGAGAGCGTGCGGCTGCACGGTGACCTCGACCGCCGCGGGGTCACCCGGTGGACGGCCCGGCCGGGGATGCGTTGGCGCTTCGGACCGTCCGAGTTCACGGTCATCGGCCCGGCGGAAGGAGGAGGACGGGCCGCTCGCGGCGGAGGGGAGGGGACGGAGGTCAACAACGCCAGCGTCGTGATGCACGTGCGCTGGGCGGCCGGGACGGCGCTGCTCACCGGTGACATCGAGACCGAGGCCCAGGAGGATCTGCTCCGGCGGGGACTCCCGCCCGCCGACATCATCAAGATTCCTCACCACGGATCCGGAGGCCACCATCCGGGCTTCTTCGCGGCCTCCGGCGCCCGTGCGGCGCTGATCAGCGTCGGGGCGGGCAACGGCTACGGCCATCCGGCCTCCGCGACCCTGGCCCGGCTGAACCGGCTCGGTGTGCGGACCCACCGGACCGACGTGTCGGGGGATCTGGCGGTGGTGCTCCGTGACGGAGGCCTGGCGGTCGTCCCCCGGGGACGCTGAGTCGCCCGCGGCGGGTGCGTCGTCACGGGGGAGGTCCTGGGGGGAGGGGCAGGACCTCGTCCGGGCCGGCCGTCCAGGGGGAGGGGCGGGGCCCTCTAGGCGGGAGTCCTGGCCTGGCGGCGGAACTCGGTGTTCACATCGGCGGCGTAGACCGAGCGCTTGCACCGCGCACAGCGGTACATGATGGGGCCCTCGTCGAGGACCGTTCCGCAGCGCGGGCAGGTGTGACGGCGAATGGTGGACGTCATCATGGTTTTCACCTCCTCTGTCCTCTTCTGATAGTGCCCCGGAGCGCCTGCACTCCGATTGCGAATGGCTTGCTGATTGCGATTCGGTCGCCGTCACGTGGCATGCTGCTCGGCATGGCGGCAACCGATCCAGCACCCGTGACCCTGGTGACCGGCGACGAGGAACTGCTGGCAGATCGCGCGGTGGGCGAGGTGATCGCGGCGGTCCGGGCGGGGGAACCCGGCGCGGACGTCGTCGATCTGACGGGCGGAAAGGTGGAATCGGGCGAGGTGACCCGCTTGACCTCGCCGTCGTTGTTCGGTGACCGCTCCGTGGTGGTCATCCGCTCGGCGCAGGATCTGACGAAGGACGTCGTCTCCGAGGTCGTCTCCTACGCCGCGGACCCCTCTGACGACGCCGTGCTGGTCCTCGTCCATCCCGGAGGGGTGAAGGGCAAAGCCCTGGTCGACGGGGTGAAGAAGGCCGGAGCCCGGGTGGTCACCGTCAGCAAGCTGACCAAGCCCGCCGAACGGCTGGCCTTCGTGAAGGCCGAACTGAAGCGTGCGGGGCGGACCGTCAGCGGAGACGCGGCCGGAGCCCTGCTCGACGCGGTCGGCAACGACCTGCGGGAGCTCGCGGCGGCCTGCAGCCAGCTCGCCTTCGACACTCCGGGCAAGGCCGTCGACGAGGCCGCCGTGGCCCGCTACCACCGGGGCCGGGCGGAGGTCAGCGGGTTCACCGTGGCCGACTCCGCCATCGCGGGCAGACTGGGTGACGCGCTCGAGCAGGTGCGGTGGGCCCTGGCCACGGGGACGGCGCCGGTGCTGCTGGTGAGCGCACTCGCCAGAGGGCTGCGCTCGCTGGCCAAGGTGGGCGGAGCCCCGCGCAACCTGCGGGGCGGGCAGCTCGCCGCCCACCTCGGCATGCCGCCCTGGCAGGTCGGCCGGGTCCAGGAGCAGCTGAACGGCTGGGGGCCCGACGGCATCGCGCGTGCGCTCCAGGCGGTCGCCGCAGCGGACGAGCAGGTCAAGGGCGGCGGCGCGGATCCGGCCTACGCGCTGGAGCGGGCCGTCCAGACCATCGTGGCCAGCCGCGACGGCCGCTGACGGCCGTGCTGCGCGAAGCGGCCGGGCCCCGTGCGAGCGCCGTCCCGAGGGTCCGGCCTCCGGGACGGAGAGCGGGGCCGTGGAACGCCGAAGCGCCGCACCCCGGAACGGGGCACGGCGCTTCGGTGAAGAACCGGGACTACTTGGCGGTCGTCAGGGCGGCGGCGCGCTGGGCGATCGCCGACTTGCGGTTGGCGGCCTGGTTCTTGTGGATGACGCCCTTGCTGGCGGCCTTGTCCAGCTGACGGGAGGCGGCGCGCTGGAGCGCGATGGCCTCGTCGACGTTGCCCTGCTCGGCGGCCTCGCGGAACTTGCGGATCGCCGTCTTGAGGGACGACTTGACAGCCTTGTTACGCAGCCGGGCCTTCTCGTTCTGCCGGTTGCGCTTGATCTGGGACTTGATGTTCGCCACGAAGAAGCCTCGGTGATGTCGTCGGATGGGGCGCGCGGGCAGAGAGGGCGCGCCACACGCAGTTGAACAGGCTACCAACTGCCCAGGTGGTCGCTCAAATCGACGGCCGGGGCAGAAGGATGCATGTACAGCTTACCGTGCCGATCTCAGGGCCGGTACCAGGAACCGGTGTATTCGGCCCAGTCCTCGTCCGTGGCGGCGAAGTCCACGTAGAGCGCCAGCCCGAACCTCTCCCGCTGCCTTCCGTGGTGGGTCAGCGCCAGCCGCGCGCCCTCGGCCGCCGCGGCGACGCTCTCGGCCGCGTCGCCCCAGGGGAAGCCGTGGTCGTGGTAGGCGGGTGCGCCCAGCAGCAGGGTCTTGCCCTCGGGCACCAGCTCCAGGGCGATCTCGCCCTGCTGCACGACGTAGCCGCCGTAGAGCGAGCCGAGCGGCAGGTAGGAGTCGTAGGTCATGATCGCCACCTGGTCGGTGCGGGCCGCGACCTCGCCGAAGTAGTCCCGCAGCCAGTACTTGTCGTGGCCGATGACGGCGCGGGAGGCCGGGCGGAGACCGAGAAGGGGCTCGATCTGCGGGGTCGAGGTGGAAAGGACGCCGTCGCCGACGAGGGGGCGGGTCCTGTCCAGCAGGTCGAGGAAGTCCGCGTCGCCGCTGGTGATCGGCTCGAAGTTGTAGTGCACGCCGTCGAACCCGGCGGCCATGACGTCCCGCGCGCCGTCGAGCACACGCCGCCGGACGGCCGGGTCCCCCAGGTCGAGCCTTCCGCCGTTGACCTTCTGCCCGAGCCAGGCGGAGACGCGGACGTCCGGCAGTTCGGCCCGCCACCATTTCAGGAGATCCCGCGCGTTGGGATACTTCGCGGGCGGAAGCCCCCCGTTGAAGTCGAACGGGCCGGCGTGGACGTAGACGTCCCGGATCCCGGTGCCGCGCAGCCGTACGGCCAGGGCCTTCACATCGGCCTCGGTCCTGCGGCCGTCCACCCAGGCGTGTCCCAGCCAGAGGGCGTCGTGGCCGGTGCTCCGCGCCCAGGAGGCGGGCGTGCCGGCGAACTGGATCCAGAAGAAGGCCGCGACCATGGAGGGAAGCACCAGGAGGGCGGCCGTCACCGCGGCGAACACGCGCAGGCAGCGCCGTACCGTGATCTTTTTCGCCAACCGGAATTTCGTCATCCGGACATGGCACCCTGACCCGCCCGTTCCGTCAACGCGCGGGAGGCGGCGGCAGCGTGGGACGAGCGCCCGCGATGAGCGGTACGGCGGCGCCGGGGTGAGTGGTACGGCGAGCGCCGGGTGGGCGGTACGGCGGGCACCGGCGATGAGCGGTACGGCGGCGCCGGGACGGGCGGCGTGGCGGGTGGTGAGGGAAGCGTGGCGGCGGAGCGGCTCGCCCGGCGGCGTGAAGTCATCGCCCTTCTCGCTAAACTTGCTGGGAAGATAGCTGGATTTGCCAGCCCCTTGATCCACATCAATCCCGTCGAAACGGACACCGGTGCGTAATCAGCCTGGCCAGACCGATCCCGCGGTGATCCGCAACTTCTGCATCATCGCGCACATCGACCACGGCAAGTCGACGCTTGCCGACCGCATGCTGCAGATCACCGGCGTGGTCGACGACCGTTCCATGCGCGCCCAGTACCTCGACCGGATGGACATCGAGCGCGAGCGCGGCATCACCATCAAGTCCCAGGCGGTCCGGCTGCCGTGGAAGGTCGGCGGGACCGACCACGTCCTCAACATGATCGACACCCCGGGGCACGTGGACTTCACCTACGAGGTCTCCCGGTCGCTGCAGGCGTGCGAGGGCGCGATCCTGCTGGTCGACGCGGCGCAGGGGATCGAGGCGCAGACGCTGGCCAACCTCTACCTGGCCATGAACGCCGACATGACGATCATCCCGGTGCTCAACAAGATCGACCTGCCCGCGGCCCAGCCGGAGAAGTACGCCGCGGAGATCGCGCACCTCATCGGCTGCGAGCCGGAGGACGTGCTGAAGGTCTCCGGCAAGACCGGCGTCGGCGTCCGCGAGCTCCTGGACCACGTGGTCGAGCGGGTCCCGGCCCCGGTCGGCGCGGCCGAGGCGCCCGCCCGTGCGCTGATCTTCGACTCGGTCTACGACACCTACCGCGGCGTCATCACCTACGTCCGGGTGATGGACGGCCACCTGGGCAAGCGCGAGCGCATCCTGATGATGTCCACCGCCGCGACCCACGAGACGCTGGAGATCGGCGTCATCTCGCCGGAGCCGAAGATCGCCGACCACGGTCTCGGCGTCGGCGAGGTGGGCTATCTGATCACCGGCGTGAAGGACGTCCGCCAGTCGCGCGTGGGCGACACCGTGACCTCCGTGACGCGGCCCGCCGCAGAGGCGCTCGGCGGCTACGAGCACCCCAAGCCGATGGTCTTCTCCGGCCTCTACCCGGTCGACGGCGACGACTACCCGGAGCTGCGCGAGGCCCTCGACAAGCTCCAGCTCAACGACGCCGCCCTGGTCTACGAGCCCGAGACGTCGGCGGCGCTGGGCTTCGGCTTCCGCTGCGGCTTCCTCGGCCTGCTCCACATGGAGATCGTCCGCGAGCGACTGGAGCGGGAGTTCAACCTCTCGCTCATCTCCACCGCGCCGAACGTGGTCTACCGGGTGATCATGGAGGACGGCAAGGAGGTCGTCGTCACCAACCCGTCGGAGTTCCCCACCGGCAAGGTGGACAAGGTCTTCGAGCCGATGGTGAAGTCGACCGTGCTGGTCCCCTCGGAGTTCATCGGCGCGATCATGGAGCTCTGCCAGAACCGGCGCGGCAACCTGCAGGGCATGGACTACCTGTCGGAGGACCGTGTCGAGATCCGCTACACCATGCCGCTCGGCGAGATCATCTTCGACTTCTTCGACCAGCTCAAGTCCCGCACGCGCGGTTACGCCTCGCTCGACTACGAGCCCTCCGGCGAGCAGGAGTCGGAGCTGGTCAAGGTCGACATCCTGCTGCAGGGCGAGGCCGTCGACGCCTTCAGTGCCATCGTGCACAAGGACAAGGCGTACGGCTACGGCGTCGAGATGGCCAAGAAGCTCCGCGAGCTGATCCCGCGGCAGCAGTTCGAGGTGCCGATCCAGGCCGCCATCGGCGCCCGGGTCATCGCCCGTGAGAACATCCGCGCCATCCGCAAGGACGTCCTCGCCAAGTGCTACGGCGGCGACATCTCCCGTAAGCGCAAGCTGCTGGAGAAGCAGAAGGAGGGCAAGAAGCGGATGAAGATGGTCGGCCGGGTGGAGGTCCCCCAGGAGGCTTTCGTCGCCGCGCTGTCCACCGAGTCCTCCACCGACAAGCCCAAGAAGTAGCCCCGCGGGGGAGCCGGGGGCGGGCACCGGCCGGTGCCCGCCCCCGCCCTCTTCTCCCGCGGCCGTTCACGCCGCGGCCGATCCCCGGCGGGCCCCCGCGTTCGTGGGCGGGGCCCGCCGGAGCCGTCAGCGCAGGACCCTGTACAGGGCCGAGGACAGCGAACCCTTGGCGTCGTCCTGGTCGAGCGACCACATCATGGAGCCGCCGAGGCCCTTCAGGCGGATGTAGAGCGCCTTCTGGGTCACGACCGCCGGGTCGTCGTAGGACCAGAACTCGTTGCCGTCGTAGAGCCACATGGCGCCGGTGCGCAGGTCGCGGTGGCGCTTGCCGGGCCTGTTCACCAGCTCCTTGTAGTCGTCGGTGCCGGCGGCCCACTTGCCCTGCGCGGGGCCGGTGCTGGTGCCGTACAGGCCGTTCCTGCCGCCCTTGACGCCCGTCCAGCCCTGGCCGTAGGCGGGCACGCCGACCACGATCTTCCTGGCGGGGGCGCCGCGCGACAGGTAGTCGCGGACGGTCTGGTCGACGCTGTAGGTGAACTCGTGCGGGTCGCGCCGGTCGGTGAACAGGTTGCCGTTGTGACCGGTGACCTTCTCCCACGAGCCCTGCAGGTCGTAGCCCTGGATGTTGCCGAAGGTCAGGTTCCTGAAGACCTCCCGGACGTCGAAGCCCGCGTCGATCTTCGCCGCCGAGGCGGGGAGGTAGGCGGTGATCTCGCTCTTCGGGTCGTACTCGTTCATCTGGCGGCGGAGCTCGGCGAGGAACAGCGTGAAGTTCCGCCGGTCCTCGGGCCGGATCACGTTGCCCTCGTTGCCCTCGGAGCCGGGCCACTCCCAGTCGAGGTCGATGCCGTCGAAGACGCCGGCGCCGCTCCCGGCCGGCATGCCGGTCAGGTCGCCCTTGAGCCAGAGGTCGATGCAGGAGGCGGCCAGCCTGCTGCGGCCCTCGGGGGTGAGGACGGCGTCGGAGAAGTACTTCGAGCCGCTCCACCCGCCGAGCGAGATCAGCGCCTTGAGGCCCGGGTGCTTGGCCTTGAGCTCCTTGATCTGGTTCAGGTTGCCCTTGAGCACCTGGTCGGCGGTGTCGCCGACGCCGTCCACGCTGTGCGCGTCGTCCATCGGCATCTGCCAGTCGGCCCAGGGGTCGGCCGAGACGCAGGAGCCTTCCTCGCTGACGTTGCCGAAGGCGTAGTTGAGGTGGGTCAGCTTGGCGGCGGCGCCGCTGGTGTCGACGTCCTTGACGAAGAACTGGCGGCCGTAGACGCCCCACTGGATGAAGTAGCCGACCCGCTTGAAGCGCTCGCCGTGGCCGGTCTGCGCCTCGGCGTGGGCGGCGGCGGGGGTGACTGCGGCGGCGAGGCCGGTGGCGATGACCGCCGCGACCATCGGCCGGAGGAATCTCTTCACGGATTCTCCAACGTTCGGGGGGAGAACTTATAGGAAACTTTCCTTTAAGTTTTCCCGGATCGTAGGCGCGGCCGATCTACGCGTCAACGGCCTGCCGCCGAATTGCTGCACAGCGGTGCGCCCTCCCGCTCCGGTCGCGCCGGCGCCCGCCGCCCCGGGAGGCGTGCGGCCGGCCGTCCCGCCGCCGTCCCGGGCACCACGGCGGGGACGGCAGACTTGGGAGGTGCCATCCACACTTCCCGACGGCGATCCCGTACCGGCCTCCGGAGAGCTGCCCGACAGCGCGCTCGCCGGTCTCGGCACGCGGCCCTTCGGCTTCTACGTCCACGTGCCCTTCTGCGTGACCCGGTGCGGTTACTGCGACTTCAACACCTACACGGCGTCCGAACTCGGTCCCGGCGCCTCGCACGCGGACTACGCCGGCACCGCGATCGAGGAGGTGCGGCGGGCCCGCGCGATCCTGGGAGGCGCCGGCCCGAGGGTCGAGACCGTGTTCTTCGGCGGCGGCACCCCCACCCTGCTGCCCGCCCGCGACCTGGTGCGGATCCTCGGCGCGATCGACGAGGAGTTCGGCCTGGCCCCGGGCGCCGAGGTGACCACCGAGGCCAACCCCGAGTCCGTCGGCCCGGCCTACCTGGCCGAGCTGCGGCGCGGCGGGTTCACCCGGATGAGCTTCGGCATGCAGAGCGCCCGCGAGCACGTGCTCGCGGTGCTGGACCGCCGGCACACGCCCGGCCGGGCGGTGCAGGCCGTACGGGAGGCCAGGGCGGAGGGGTTCGAGCACGTCAACCTGGACCTGATCTACAGCACGCCGGGGGAGAGCGACGACGACTGGCGGGCCTCGCTGGCCGCGGCGATCGAGGCCGGGCCCGACCACGTGTCGGCGTACTCGCTGATCGTGGAGGAGGGCACCCGGCTCGCCGCCCGGATCCGGCGCGGGGAGCTGCCGATGCCCGACGACGACGTGGCCGCGGACCGCTACCTCATCGCCGAGGAGATGCTCACCGGGGCGGGCTTCGGCTGGTACGAGGTGTCGAACTGGGCGACCTCGCCGCAGGCGCGCTGCCGCCACAACCTGCTCTACTGGACCGGCGGCGACTGGTGGGGCGTCGGCCCCGGCGCGCACAGCCATGTCGGCGGCACGCGGTGGTGGAACGTCAAGCACCCGGCGGCCTACGCCGGGCGCCTGGCCGCGGGGGCCTCACCCGCGCACGCGCGGGAGGTGCTGGCACCGCAGGACCGCGCGGTGGAGCGGCTGATGCTGGAGCTGCGGCTGGCCGACGGCTTCCCGCTGGCGGAGATCGACCGCCCCGTCGTGGTGGCCAGGGCGCTGGGCGGCGGCCTGCTGGAGACCGAGCCGTTCAAGCGGGGCCGCGCGGTGCTGACGCTCCGCGGCCGCCTGCTGGCCGACGCCCTGGTGCGCGACCTGGTCAGCTGATCCGCCCGGCCGGCTGATGCGCGGGCCGTCCGTCAGCTGACGAAGCGGACGGACATCGGATAGCGGTAGCTCTCCCCGCGGTTGGCCGCCACGGCGGCGAGGACCATGAAGACGACCGACCCGATCCAGATCAGGGGCAGCAGCAGGAAGCCGATGAAGACGAACATCAGCACCGAGGCGACGACGTAGGCGATCATCAGCGTGAGCTGGAAGTTCAGCGCCTCGGCGGCCTGGTCCCGCACGTAGGGGGACTCGTCCCGCTTGACCAGGTACATCACCAGGGGACCGAGGAACCCGGTGAGCAGGCCCAGCAGGTGGGAGACCATGGCCAGGGTGGTGTCGTCGGTGCCGGGACGCGGGCCGTACGACCCGTACCGGCCGTGGCGGCCGTACGGGTCGTAGGGCCCGTACGGTTCGGGGAAGCCGGGCGCGGGCCGGGCGTAGGGGTCGTGAGCGCCGTAGGGGCCGGGCGCCGCCTGGCCGTACGGGTCGTAGGGGCCGGGTGCCGCCTGGCCGTACGGGTCGTAGGGGCCGGGTGCCGCCTGGCCGTACGGATCGTAGGGGCCGTGTCCCCGGCCGGGCCGCGCCGGGTCGTCTCCTTCGGACCCCTGCCGGGGCTCCCCGGGGTTCTCGCTCATGGACCCTCCTGGTGGGTCTTCGGGATCAGCCGGCCTCGTCGGGGGCCGTCACGAAGTCGATCAGCTCCTCGACCGGGCCGAGCAGCTCCGGCTCGAGGTCAGCATATGTCGCGACCGCCCCGAGGATCCGGCGCCAGGCGTCACCGGGTTCCAGGTCCCAGCCCAGGGCGGCGACGACGCCCTCCTTCCACGGCCGGCCGCGGGGCACGGAGGGCCAGGCGGGGATGCCGAGCACCGACGGCTTGACCGCCTGCCAGACGTCCACGAAGGGGTGGCCGACGACCAGCACGTGCGGGGAGGTGATCCGCTCGGCGATCCGGCTCTCCTTCGACCCGGCGACCAGGTGGTCGACGAGCACGCCCAGCCGGCGGCCCGGGCCGGGCCGGAACTCCTCGACGATCGCGGGCAGGTGGTCGACGCCCTCGAGGTACTCCACGACCACGCCCTCCACCCGCAGGTCGTGGCCCCAGACCCGCTCGACGAGCGCGGCGTCGTGCACGCCCTCGACGTAGATCCGGCTCTCCCGGGCGACGCGGGCGCGCAGCCCCTCCACCGCGATGGAGCCGGAGGCGCTGCGCCGGGGGGCCTTCGGGGCGGAGGCGGGCCGCACCAGGGTGACGACCCGGCCCTCCAGCAGGAACGCGGCGGGCTCCAGCGGGAACACCCGCCGCCGCCCGAACCGGTCCTCCAGGGTGACGGCCTCCTTGTCGCAGGCGACCACCGCACCGCAGAAGCCGCCCTCGGCGTCCTCCACGACCAGGTCGGGCTCCGCCGGGACCTGGGGGATCGTCCCCCTGCCCGGCCGCCGCCAGTCGCCCGCCAGCACGTCGCGCTCGTACATCGCCCCTCCTGCGTCCGTGTCGACGCATGGGACGCTAGCAGCGGACGGGGCGGGGCCGCGATCACCCGCGGTAGGGGCCGGTCGGTCCCCACCCGGGGGCCGGGGCGGTGGCGAGCTTGCGGGCGCGGCTCCGCTTCACCAGCACCACGATGGTCACGACGATGGCGAGCAGGACGCCGAGGCCCGGGATCAGGAACAGGGCCACGACGCCGCCCACGAGGGCGTCGGCGGCCAGCTCGCGGCCCACGCCGAAGCGGGCCTGGCCCCCGTCCTCGACGGAGCAGCCGAGCTTGTACTCGCCCGCCCGGTCGACGCCGATCCGGAAGGCCAGCTCCCAGGGGATCCCGTCGCTGCCGGTGACGGTCGTCTGCACGAGCGAGTTCTCCAGCCGGCCCTGGGTCCCCTCCTGGAAACCGCACTGGAACTTGGTCCCCTGGGCCGCGGAGACGTAGAGGGCGGGGCTCTCGGCCGGGTCCAGCTCGACGGTGAAGACCTCGCCGGGGCCGTAGGAGGCCGGGGGCGCGGCGCCGTTGGCGAAGCTGAGGACGCCACCGACGGATATCGCGATGCCCGCGATCACGGAGACCACCGCGAGCAGCCAGGCGCCCACGATCCAGCCGATGCTCGGGCCCGCCTTCACCTTCGGCGGCGGTCCCTGCGGGGCGCCGTAGCCGGGCGGGGCGTAGCCGTAGGAGGGGGCGCCGCCGTACGGCTGGGCGGAGGGGTGCTGCGCCGGCTGCTGGGCGGGGTGCCGGGGGGTGCCGGAGGGGGAGGCGAAGCCACCGGAGGGGTTGCCGAAATCGTGTGACATAAGGCAAGTGTGGAGGTTGTCGCTTGTATCCGAATAGCAGTTGACTTGACGACCGTGCGGACCCCGGTTGCGGGCCGCGTCATCCCACCCCGCGGGCGGGAGCCGTACACTGGCACTCGGGAACACCGAGTGCCAGATCCGGTGTTCTCCGTTCGGGCGCACAGGGTGCAGGCAGGGAGGTGAGCACGTTGGTCGATGACCGCAAGCTCGCGGTGCTTCGCGCCATCGTCGAGGACTTCGTGTCCACCAACGAACCGGTGGGCTCCAAGGCTCTGGTCGAGCGGCACAACCTGGGGGTGTCGCCCGCGACGATCCGCAACGACATGGCGGTGCTGGAGGAGCAGGGCTACATCGCCCAGCCGCACACCAGCGCCGGGCGGGTGCCCACCGACAAGGGCTACCGGCTGTTCGTCGACCGGCTCTCCCAGGTCAAGCCGCTGTCGGGGGCCGAGCGCCGGGCCATCGAGACGTTCCTGGCGGGCGCGGTGGACATCGACGACGTCGTGACGCGCACCGTGCGGCTGCTGGCGCAGCTCACCCGGCAGGTCGCCGTGGTGCAGTACCCGTCGCTGACCAGCTCCACGGTCCGGCACGTCGAACTGGTCCCGCTGAGCGAGCGCCGCCTGATGTTCGTGCTCATCACCAACACCGGCCGGGTGGAGCAGCGCGTGGTCGAACTGCCCGACGTGGTGGACGAGGGCCGCGTCGCCCACCTGCGCGCCGTGCTCAACGCCTGCCTGGACGGCTGCGGGCTGACCAGCGTCCCGGACAAGGTCGCCGACCTGCCCGAGCGGCTGCCGGCCGAGGACCGGCCGCTGGCCGCCACGGTCCTGTCGGTGCTCCTGGAGTCCCTGGTGGAGCGCCAGGAGGAGAAGATCGTCTTTGCGGGGGCCGCCAACCTCGCGGGGGCCGATTTCACCGTCGGCCTGCGCGACGTGCTGGAGGCGCTGGAGGAGCAGGTCGTGCTCATGCGCCTGCTCGGCGAGACCTCCGACCCGTCCACACTGACCGTGCGGATCGGTTCGGAGAACCCCTACACCGGACTGCAGGGGACGTCGATCGTCGCCGCCGGATACGGTTCGGGGGACAAGCAACTGGCCCGGCTCGGTGTGCTGGGGCCGACACGAATGGACTACCCGGTCACGATGGGCGCGGTGCGCGCGGTGGCACGCTACGTCAGCCAGATCCTGGCTGCATCCTAAGAGGTCGACTAAGTGGCTAAGAGTGACTACTACGGCACCCTCGGGGTGCGCCGTGACGCCAGTGCGGAAGAGATCAAGAAGGCCTACCGCCGGCTGGCCCGTGAGCTGCACCCTGACGTGAACCCCGATCCCGCGACCCAGGAGCGGTTCAAGGAGATCACCCAGGCCTACGAGGTGCTGTCAGACCCGGGCAAGCGGCAGATGTACGACCTGGGCGGCGACCCGTTCGGCGGAGCCGGCGGCGGTGCGGGGGCCGGCGGGTTCGGTGCGGGCTTCCCGTTCAGCGACATCATGGACGCCTTCTTCGGCACGGCCGCCGGGGGCGGCGGGCGCGGCCCCCGGTCCCGGGCCCGCCGGGGGCGCAACGCCACCATCCGGGTCGAGCTCGACCTGCGCGAGTCCGCCTTCGGCACCACCCGCGAGCTGACCGTCGACACCGCCGTGCTCTGCGAGGTCTGCACCGGCTCCGGGGCCGCGGCCGGCACCCACCCCGACACCTGCGACATGTGCAACGGCCGGGGCGAGGTGTCCCAGGTCACCCGCTCCTTCCTGGGCCAGGTCATGACCTCCCGCCCCTGCCCCCAGTGCGGCGGGTTCGGCTCGATCATCCGCCACCCCTGCCAGGAGTGCTCCGGCGACGGCAGGGTCCGCACCCGGCGCACCATCAAGGTCCGCATCCCGGCCGGGGTGGAGGACGGCACCCACATCCAGCTCGCCGGCGAAGGCGAGATCGGCCCCGGCGGCGGTCCTCCCGGCGACCTGTTCCTGGAGATCGTCGAGCGCCCGCACGAGATCTTCGAACGGCGCGGCGACGACCTGCACTGCACCGTGCAGATTCCGATGGCCGCCGCCGCGCTCGGCACGATCCTGACCGTGGAGACCCTCGACGGCGCCGAGGAGATCGACGTCCGGCCCGGCACCCAGTCCGGGCAGACCATCTCCCTGTACGGCAGAGGCGTCCAGCGCCTCAACGAGACCGGCCGCGGCGACCTGCTCATCCACGTCAACGTCGAGACCCCCACCCGCCTGGACGCGGCTCAGGAGGAGCTCCTGAAGGAGCTGGCCAGGCTCCGCGGCGAGGAGCGGCCCCCCGGCAAGTTCGCCCCCGGCCAGCAGGGCTTCTTCTCGCGCCTGCGGGACGCGTTCAACGGCCGATGACCGCCCCCGTCTTCCTGGCGGACCCGGCGGACCTGGTCCTGTCCGAGTTCACGTTCGGCGGGCCGGAGGGGCGCCACGCCGCGGCCGTACGGCGGCTGCGGGAGGGCGAGCGGCTCGACCTGACCGACGGGGCGGGCGCCGTGGCCGAGTGCGTGGTCCTGGCCCCGGGCAAGGACTCGCTGCGGGTGGAGGTGCTGCGCCGCTACGAGGTGCCCGAGCCCCGGCCGCGCCTGGTCGTGGTCCAGGGACTGCCCAAGGGCGAGCGCGGCGAGCTGGCCGTGGAGATGATGACGGAGGCCGGGGTCGACGTCATCGTGCCCTGGGCCGCGCTGCGCTGCGTCACCCGGTGGAAGGGCGAGCGGGAGGCCAAGTCGCTGGCGCGGTGGCGCTCCACCGCGCGGGAGGCGGGCAAGCAGTCACGCCGGTTCCGGCTGCCGGAGGTGGCCGCGCCGGCGGGCACGGCCGAGGTGGCCGCGCTGCTGTCGGCCGCGGCGCTGGGGATCGTGCTGCACGAGGAGGCCGACTCGCCGCTCTCGGCGCTGGAGGTGCCGGGCGACGGCGACATCGTCGTGGTGGTCGGACCCGAGGGCGGGATCGCCGACGAGGAGCTCTCCGCCTTCCGGGCGGCGGGAGCCGCGACGGCGCTGCTCGGGCCGACGGTCCTGCGGACCTCGACCGCCGGGGTCGCCGCCGCGGCGGTGCTCCAGTCGCGCACCGGCCGCTGGTGACCCCGGCCCGCCCGGTCTAGCCCCCGATCGGGGTCGGCGTGACCTGCTCCGACGGGAGCGGCGGCTCCGGCGGCGGGGGGTCCTCCACCTGCTGGCAGCCGTCGGCGGGACAGGGGCTCTGCGAGGGCGTCGCCGACTCCGAAGGCGTCGGGACCGGCGTCGCCGTCTCCTCGCACTCCGCCGGAGGCTCCACCGGGGCGGCCTCCGCGGTCGCCGTCGGGCAGGTGGGCGTGGGAGTGGGAGCGGGCTCCCGCGTCGGGTCCGGACGCGGCTGCGGAGGCGGGCTCGGAGTCGTCCGCCTGCTCTCTTCGGGGGCGGGCGGGGGCGGCGCGCCGGACCTGGTGACGGCGGGCGGGACCTGCCCGTTCTTCGGAGGCAGCGGCCGGGAGGTCCCGGACAGGTCGGTGTGGGCCGGAGTGACGGGCTTGACGTCTCCGGAGAAGGTGATCTGCGCCATCTGCTCGCGCAGGCCGGGGACCACCATGACGACGGAGGCCGCGACGAGCACGGCCCCCGCGACCGAGGCTCCGGCACGCCACCAGGTCAGCCGCCGGAGCCCGCGTCGTTCGATGCGAGCGCGGATGATCTCCAGCCCGTCGGGGGAGGGAACGACCGAGTCCGCCTCCGCGCTGAGGGCACGGCGGAGCAGCTCGCCGTACTCGTCGGGGGAGTCGGTCATGACAGTTGCTCCAGTGAGGTTCGTAGGGCGGCCATGCCGCGAGCCGTGTGACTCTTGACCGCGCCTTTGCTGATGCCCATCGCGTCGGCGATCTGCGCTTCGGACAGGTCTCCGTAGTAGCGCAGGACGAGCGCCTCCCGCTGGCGTGCGGGCAGCCCGCGCAGCGCCTCGATGACGGCTGACCGCTCCAGCTCGCCGATCGCGCCGTTCTCGGCGCTCGGCGCGTCGGGCAGGCCCTTGGGCGCGTACTTCTCGACGACCGCCCGGTGCCGGAGCACCGAACGTGATCGGTTGACGACCGACTGACGCAGGTAGGCCAGTGCCTTGTCGGTATCGCGCAGCCTGCGCCAGGCACCATGAATGGCGACGAACGCGTCCTGCACGACCTCCTCCGCGGTTGCCATGTCGCGGACGAGCAGTACAGCGAGACGCACAAGGGACCGGTAGTGCGCGCTGTAGAGCGCGGTAACGGCCATGTCGGCATCCCACCCGACGGGCACCGCCCCGAGCGACCTGTCGGCCACGAGGGTCTCGGTGGTCACATCAGTGGGACGCTCGGCCTTCCCAGGGGGTTTACGCTCTTCCGGTTCATTAGGGGGCATGACCCTGTCGTGTCCTCGCCAGGCGGCCTCGGGGGGCGGCTCGCAGATGTCTTCCGCCGCAAGTTTCGCACACCCGCCCCGTTCAGGTGGATCTTTCCCGGCCGCCGGGACCGCCGGGGGATCATTGCCGAGCCCCGGGGTGCGGGAGGACGGCGCATGGGCGGTACGGGGCGGGGGCGGCGATAGGGTGCCGTCATGGTGAGTGAAGCCGACTGCCTGTTCTGCGGGATCGTCGCCGGGAGGATCCCGGCGGAGATCGTCCACGAGACCGAGCGCACGCTGGCCTTCCGGGACGTCAACCCGCAGGCGCCGACCCACGTCCTGGTGATCCCCAAGGACCACCATCCGACCGCGGCGGCCCTGGCCGCCGCCGACCACGGGCTGGCCGACGACGTGCTCAGGGCCGCGCACGCGGTCGCCGAGCAGGAGGGCGTCGCGGACTCGGGCTACCGGCTGGTCTTCAACACCGGGCCCGGAGCCGGCCAGACCGTCTTCCACGTGCACGGGCACGTGCTCGGCGGCCGGGATCTGACCTGGCCGCCCGGATAGGGACGGGACGAAACGGGAAGGCGTGATCGCCCCCATCGCGGATACGATGACGGAGAGGGTGCCCCACGGGGCACTCCCGCACATCCGCCGTCGACGTCTGGAGGCGAACAGGCCGCTAGGCCCGCCCATGTCCGAGTCAAACGATTCCAGCAGAACACCATCTCCACGCTCCAAGGGTCCGAGCCGGGTTCAGGCGAAGGTGGTGATCCCGGACGACCACTCGATGCTCAGCATCCTGGGCTCGAGCGACGAGCTGCTGCGGGTCATCGAGAACGCCTTCCGCGCGGACATCCACGTCCGGGGCAACGAGATCACCATCACCGGCAGCCCGGAGGAGAGCAGCATCGTGGTGCGGCTCTTCGAGGAGCTGACCGAGCTGGTCAGCGGAGGCGCCGAGCTGACGGCGGACGCGGTCGAGCGGAGCATCGCGATGCTGCGGATGACCTCCGACCGCCCGGCGGAGGTGCTCTCCCTCGACATCATCTCCTCGCGGGGCCGGACCATCCGGCCGAAGACGGTGAACCAGAAGCGCTACGTCGACGCGATCGACAGGCACACCATCGTCTTCGGCATCGGCCCGGCCGGCACCGGCAAGACGTATCTCGCGATGGCCAAGGCCGTGCGGGCGCTGCAGGAGAAGAAGGTCAACCGGATCATCCTCACCCGCCCGGCGGTCGAGGCGGGTGAGCGGCTGGGCTTCCTGCCCGGCACGCTCTACGAGAAGATCGACCCCTACCTGCGTCCGCTCTACGACGCGCTGCACGACATGCTCGACCCGGACTCGATCCCCCGGCTGATGGCCGCGGGCACGATCGAGGTCGCGCCGCTGGCGTACATGCGCGGGCGCACGCTCAACGACGCCTTCATCATCCTGGACGAGGCGCAGAACACCTCGCCGGAGCAGATGAAGATGTTCCTGACGAGGCTGGGCTTCAACTCGAAGATCGTCGTGACCGGCGACGTGACCCAGGTCGACCTGCCGGGCGGCACGCAGAGCGGCCTGAGGGTCGTGCAGGACATCCTCGACGGCATCCCCGACATCCACTTCTCCAAGCTGACCAGCGCCGACGTGGTCCGTCACAAGCTGGTGAGCGACATCGTGGACGCCTACGGGCGCTACGACGAGACCCTGCGGCAGAGCGCACCGCAGGCGATCAAGGGTGCGGTCAAGCGCCCCAGGGGGAGACAGTGAGAGAGCGGAGCGGACGATCCGATGGGGTGCTCCGATGAGCATTGAGGTCAACAACGAGTCCGGCGTCGAGGTCGACGAGGGCCTGCTCGTGGCGCTGGCCGGGCACGTGCTGGAGAAGATGGGCATCAACCCGCTCGCCGAGCTGTCCATCCTGGTCGTGGACGAGGGCGCCATGTCCGAGCTGCACGAGCGGTGGATGGGGGAGCCCGGCCCGACCGACGTGCTGGCCTTCCCGATGGACGAGCTGCGCCCCGGCGGCGGCGCCGGAGCCCGGCAGGAGGGCGACGCCCCGGCCGACCCGGCGCTCCTCGGCGACGTGGTGCTCTGCCCCCAGGTGGCCGCCAAGCAGGGGGCCGAGGCCGGGCACGGCACCGAGGCGGAGCTGGAGCTGCTGTGCACGCACGGCATCCTCCACCTGCTCGGCTACGACCACGCCGAGCCCGAGGAGCACAAGGAGATGTTCGGCCTGCAGGGCGAGCTCCTCGAGTCGTGGCGGGAGGTGCGCCCCCAGCGGTGAACCTCGCCAACGGGTGGTTGCCCGCGGCCGTCGTCCTCGTCGTGGCCGGCGGCCTGATCGCCAGCGCGGAGACCGCGCTCACCCGCATCTCGCGGGTGCGCGCGGAGGAGTTCGTCCGGGAGGAGCGCCGGGGCGCGGTGCGCCTGCAGGCGATCGTCGCGGATCCGCCGCGCTACCTCAATCTCCTGCTGCTGCTCCGGCTGAGCTGCGAGCTGGTCGCCACGGTGATCGCCACGCTGCTCTTCATCGACTGGCTCGGCGACCAGGGCTGGGCCTACACCGCCGCGGCCGCCGTCATGGTCGTGATCAGCTACGTGATCGTCGGGGTCTCGCCGCGCACGCTGGGCCGCCAGCACGCCGAGCCGATCGCGCTCGCGAGCGCCCCGCTCGTGTACGGCCTCACCCGGATCTTCGGTCCCCTCCCCAAGCTGCTCATCCTGCTGGGCAACGCGGTGACGCCCGGCAAGGGGTTCCGGGAGGGGCCGTTCACCTCCGAGGCCGAACTGCGCGACCTGGTCGACCTGGCCGAGCAGCGCAGGGTCATCGAGCCGGACGAGCGGGAGATGATCCACTCGGTCTTCGAACTCGGTGACACCCTGGTGCGGGAGGTCATGGTGCCGCGCACCGACATGGTCTTCATCGAGCGCGGCAAGACGCTGAACCAGGCCCTCTCGCTCGCGCTGCGCAGCGGTTTCTCCCGCATCCCGGTGGTCGGCGAGAACGAGGACGACGTGATCGGCATCGTCTACCTCAAGGACATCGTCCGCCGGGTGCAGGACACCGGGGACGCGGGCCGCGCAGAGCCGGTGGAGTCGATCATGCGCCCGGCCACCTACGTGCCGGAGAGCAAGCCGATCGACCAGCTCCTCCGTGAGATGCAGGCCCGCCAGATCCACCAGGCCATCGTCATCGACGAGTACGGCGGGACGGCCGGCCTGGTCACCATCGAGGACGTCCTGGAGGAGATCGTCGGAGAGATCACCGACGAGTACGACCAGGAGACTCCCCCCGTGGAGCCGCTGGCCGACGGCTCCGTCCGGGTGACGGCCCGGCTCCCCGTCGGGGACCTGGCCGAGCTGTTCGACGTCGAACTGGACGTGGAGGACGTCGAGACGGTCGGCGGCCTGCTTGCGCACGCGTTGGGCCGCGTCCCGATCGCGGGATCGGAGGCCGTGGTGGAAGGGCTCAGCCTGACCGCGGAGAGCCTCGCCGGACGGCGCAACAGGATCGGCACGGTCGTCGTCCGGCGGCTGGCGGAGGCCGGCCAGGACGTGGCGGCGGCCTTCTCCGACCACGACTGAGCGGTCTCCTCCGACCACGACTGAGCGGCCGCTCCGGGGCCCGCCCGGCACGACCGCGCCGGAGGCCCGGCCGTCCGGGCGGTCCGCGGAAGGCCGGTCGCGCGCCCGCGGGCGGCGCGGCCCCGTCAAGCCCGCCGCAAGCGTCCTGCAAGCACGCCGCGCCATTGTTCCCCCGTGGCTCCCCCTCACCGGGGAGCCGGAGAGAAGGTCCGAGCGCCGGGGAGGGGTTCGCGGCGCGAAGGGCGGACTCTCGGGGGGAAGGGGTGCGCACAGCCGTCGGCCGGCTGCGCGCCGCCCGACCGAGGGGTGTCCTCGTCCGCGTTACGCGGACGAGGACACCCTTAGGTGTTTCCAGGTGATTGTCGTTTTTGTCGAACGGGAAGGAAGCGGATCGGCGGGGGCGACCACCCCGCGTGACATTCGGGGGAAGCCATGGGGCGGGGGATTCGGGCTGCCGCCGTGATCGCCGTATGGGGGGTCCTGGCGGGGCTCCCGGCGGGGTGCGGCACGGGGCCGGCGGCCGGCGGAGGCACGCGCACGGGTGCGCACGCGGGGACCGGTACGGCCGCGGCCCCGGACGCAGGGGCGGAGACCGGTGCGGGCACGGATGCGCGGACGGATGCGCGGACGGAGGCCGTGGCGGGCACGGATGCGCAGGCGGATGCGCGGACGGAGGCCGTGGCGGGCGGGGACGCCGGCGCGGGCACGGAGGCGGCGCTCCATTCGGGTACGGCGGGGACCGGCGCCGACCGGGTCCGGCTGAGAGGGCTGCTCCTGCAGACGCAGGACCTGCCCGAAGGGTTCTCGGCCCGGCTCCGCGAGGGCTGGCGGCTCCCGTTCCGTCCGGCCGCCGGTGACTGCCGCCGCGTGCTGGAGAGCGCCGGGCACAGGCCTCCCCGAGGGGCTTCGGGCGTACGGGTGACCGCGACCTATCCCGGGCACGGCCTGGGGGAGCTGGCGGGGATCGGGCTGGAGAGCCACCCCGGCGAGGGCGCCGAGCGGCGTTTCGCCGCCCTGGCCGCCGCCCTGGACCGCTGCCGGGTCGCGGCCGTCCCCGCGACCGGCGCCGCGGCGGACCGGCAGACCCTGCTGACGGGGTCGGACCTGGCACTGGACGCGGTCGGGGACGACATGCGGGCCAGGCGCCTGCACGGCAGGCTGAACGGATACCCGTACGAGATGCACGTGGTCCTCATCCGCTCGGGAAGGACCCTGATGTCGCTGGTGCACGCCGGGATCGCGGGCGTCGACGCCGGACGCACCCAGCGGCTCGCGGGATTCCTCGCCGACCGGGCGGGCGGCCCGGCGGGGGACGGGGACGAGACCTGACCGGGTGCACGGGGGCGCGGCGGGGCTGAATACCCTTGTGCCGTGAGTGAAGCGACCCTCGACCCCGAGGACAACAAGATCATCGTCCTGGCCCGTTCGGCCCGTGCCCGCAACGGCGCCGCCGAGGGCGCGGCCGTACGCGACGAGACCGGCCGGACCTACTCGTCGACCAACGTCGACCTGCCCTCCCTGACCCTGTCCGCGCTGCAGGTCGCGGTGGCCATGGCGGTCTCCAGCGGAGCCCGGTCCCTGGAGGCGGCGGCACTGGTCACCGCGGGCGACGGGCCGAGCGAGGCGGACACCCGGGCGGTGCGCGACCTGGGCGGCGAGACCCTGCTCGTGGCGGCCCCGGACGGCACCCTGCGCCGGAGCTGAGCGCGGTCCCGGACGGCACCCTGCGCCGGAGCTGAGCGCGGTCCCGGACGGCACCCTGCGCCGGAGCCGAGCGCGGCCCCGGACGGGCTCCCGCCCCGGAGCCGGGGTCCCGGGCGGCGCTCCACGAGGGCGCCCCGCGCCGCCGCGGAGGGCGGCCGGGGGCGGTCCCGTCAGAGCGGGCCTCCGCATCGGGGACAATGGACGACGTGAGTTCCTCAGCTGCTGATTTCCGCGCGGGTTTCGCCTGCTTCGTCGGCCGGCCCAACGTCGGCAAGTCCACGCTGATGAACGCGTTGGTCGGCACCAAGGTGGCGATCACCTCGTCCAAGCCGCAGACCACCCGGCGCGTCATCCGCGGCATCGTGCACCGCCCGGACGCCCAGCTCATCATCGTCGACACCCCCGGCCTGCACCGGCCGCGCACGCTGCTCGGCGAGCGGCTGGACAGCCTGGTGCTGTCCACCCTCACCGAGGTCGACGTGATCGGCTTCTGCCTTCCCGCCAACGAGCCCATCGGCAAGGGCGACCGCTTCATCGCCGAGAAGCTCGCGGCGGTGAAGAAGACCCCGGTGGTCGCCGTGGTCACCAAGTGCGACCTGGCCACCCGCGAGCAGATCGCCGAGCAGCTGCTCGCGGTCTCCCGGCTCGCCGAGTTCGCGGAGATCGTCCCGGTCTCCGCGCAGTCGGGGGATCAGCTCGACGTGGTGAGCGACCTGCTGATCCGGCGGCTCCCCCAGAGCCCTCCGCTGTACGAGGGGGGGCAGCTCACCGACGAGCCGGAGCAGGTCCTGGTCGGCGAGCTCATCCGGGAGGCCGCGCTGGAGGGCGTGCGGGACGAGCTGCCGCACTCGATCGCGGTCGTCGTCGACGAGATGCTGCCCCGCGAGGGCCGCGACGACCTGCTCGACATCTACGCGCACATGTTCGTCGAGCGCCCCTCCCAGAAAGCCATCGTCATCGGGCACAAGGGCACGCGACTGAAGGACGTCGGCAGCCGCGCCCGCAAGCAGATCGAGGCGCTGCTCGGCACGCGGGTCTACCTCGACCTGCGCATCAGCGTCGCCAAGGACTGGCAGCGCGACCCCAAGCAGCTGCGCCGCCTCGGCTTCTACGACTGACGGAGCCGGCGGCCGGAGGCCAGGGCGGCGACCGCGGACCCGGTCACCGCCAGCGCCGCCGCCAGGGCGACGAACCAGCCGTACTCCACGGTCGGCTCGACCCTCACCAGCCCGCCGATGGCGAGCGAGGCGCTCCGGCCCCCGCCCTGCGGGTCGCTGAGGAAGACCAGCAGGACCGCGGTGGTGACCGCACCGGGCAGGGCCGCGAGGGCGGTGAAGGGCCGGTCGCCGCCCGCGACCCCGATGACCGCGGCCATGACGCCGCCGACCAGCGCGAGGATCCCGGACCAGTCGTCCACGCCCCGGACGTTCCGGCTCAGTGAGCCCAGGACGGCGATGTCGGCCGTGACCCCCGCCCACGGCAGGAACGCGGCCACCACCAGCAGGGCGCCCCCGGCGATCACCCCGGCCGGCGCGATCCGGTTGGGGGAGGCGGGGGTCGTGAGATCGGCCATCGACCAAGGGTAGTTTCGCCGGGACGTCTCGGGCAGGTGCATCCCGCACATTCCCGCCGGGCTTCTTGTCCGCCCGCGCGCGGTCACCGGCCCGGACCCGCCCCGCTCGGGCGGTCCTCCTCCCCGGCCGGAACGCGCTCGACGGCGGCGTCGTGCACTCCGGTGCGGTCGTGAGCCCGCGGTCGTGAGCCCGAGGCCATGGGCGCGCCGCCGTGAGCCCGCGGTCGTGAGCCCCGCGGGAGGAGGAACACCGATTCGATCACTTCTTGGTGACTGTTGCCGGTGGCGCGCGCGCCGTCACCGGCGGCTGGCGTACTCTGCCTCCAGATTTTCATGGAATCGGGGGGAATCGGATCCGGGGAGCGTCATGCGCATCAGAAGGACGAAACCGGAGCCCGACCCCGGAGCGGGACAGGCGGCCGGACCGCCCCCGCCCGTGGAGCCGCCGGAGCCCGACCCCGCAGCACAGGCGGGACCCGGCGACGTCCTGCCGGGCGGGCGCGGCCTGCGCCTCGCCGGATGGCTCGCCGCCGTCGTGGCGGCGGTGGTCGTCGCGGGCTGGGCGGTCTGGGAGACGGGACCGCCCACCGAGGCGGAGCTGCTGGAACAGGCGGGCCTGAACGGCAGGCGGAGCCTGCTGGTCGGGGTGAAGGACGACACCCCCGGCATCGCGCTCCGCAAGCCGGACGGCACCTACGAGGGGTTCGACATCCAGATCGCCCTCATGATCGCCGCCGACCTCGGCTTCCGCGCGAGCGAGGTCGAGTTCCTGTCCATCGAGACCGAGGACCGGGCCCGGATGACGGCCAGGAACGCCGCGGGCCAGCACGTCAAGGTCGATCTCGTCGTGGCCACGTTCAGCGTGACACCGGCCCGCAGCGCCAACCGCGCGATCGGGTTCTCCGCGCCCTACCTGGAGACCCAGCAGTCCGTCATCACCCGCAAGGGGCATCCCGACATCACCTCGCTGACGCAGCTCCGGGGCGAGAAGGTCTGCACGCTCGCCGCCTCGACCTCCGAGACCGAGATCGACCGGGCCGGGGCGCAGGTCACCAGGAAGAACCGCATCAGCGACTGCGTCACCGGGCTCAAGGCGAAGGAGTACGAGGCGGTCACGACCGACACCGCGATCCTCGCCGGGTTCGTGGCCGAAGCACCCGGCCTGCTCGAACACCACGACATCGGCCTGGAGACCTCCGAGCAGTGGGCCGTCAACGCCGGGGCCAACGGGGCGCTGCGCACCCTCGTGGACCTCTCGCTGCACCGCTCGGCGACCGACCCGCAGGACATGCGCTGGGAGGAGGCCTACGAGCGGTTCATCACCCCGATGCAGGCGCACAACCCGAGGGAGCAGATCGCCGGCCGTACCCAGCCCGCCGTGCCGGAGCCCGACGTGCGGCGCTGGCCCTGGGAGCGGGGGATCCCTCAGCGGAACGCCGGATGAGCGGGACCGGGGGACCTCCGGCCGCCGGCGCGGCGGGGGAGTCTCCGCCGGAGGACGGGCCGGGGGAGGCGCCGGGGGAGCGGCCGTCTCCCGGCGGCTTCTCCGCGCACGCCTTTCCCGGCGGATTCGCCAAGGGCCCGATGTACGGAGCGTTCCGGGACCGCGGCTCCGCGGGACGGCCAGGGGGAGCGCGCGGTGGCAACCAGCAGTGGATGCTCGCGGCGCTGCCGGCCTTCCCGCTGGTGCTGCTCGTCGTGCGGCTGTGGTACGCCAGCCGCCAGGACACCCAGACGCTGCTCCTACTGGTCCAGCACGTCAGTGCGCTCGGGCTGCTCACCGCGGTGCTGCTGACCATCCTGTGGGTGCTGCCCGCCCTCGTGCTGGCGGCCCGCGCGCTCGGCGTCCTCTACCGGGTCAGCACCGGCCGGTCGTCCTGGCTCTCGGTGGTGGCCGACCGGATCCCCGACTGGGTCGTGGTGATCTCCGTCGTGGTCGGACTGGTGAGCTGGCAGCTCAGGTTCCTGCCCACCCTCGCCATGCTCTCGCTGGCGGTGCTCGGGCTGACCGTCCACGACCGCAGGCCCGGCCGGCGGGACCTGGCCGTCCTGCTCACGCTGGTGCTGCCCGGCGTGGTGGGCGCCGGGCTCTACGCCTGGCTCGCCCCGGCCATCGGCCAGGCGTTCGCCGAGGGGGACGTCGTCACCGCCGTGCTGCTCACGCTGCCGCCGGGTCTGTCGGTCCTGCTGACCGGCCCGATCCCGGCCCGTGCCGCGGCCGCGCTGACGTCCACCCTGGCCGTCGCCGTACTCGCGTTGACGCCGCTGTTCACCGCGGCCGTCGTCGTGCAGGCGCCGATCCTGCCGCTGATGGGGGTGGAGGTCGCCGCGAAGGGCGCCGACGAGGAGATCGCCGGGAAGGTGCTGCTCGGATACGTCATCGCGACCGACGACCGGGTCTCCACCTTCCTCGACCGCGACGGCACCGTGCGGTTCATCGCCAACGGGGCGGTGGTCTCCCAGTTCCTCTGCCCGGACCTCGGCCAGATCCCCCGCAGCCGCGTGGCGCTGCACCGCTGGTACGTCGAGCACAGCGTGCTCGCCTGGTTCGCCCCCGACCCGCTGGAGAAGCCCAGCGACTCCCGCTGCCCGGGCCGTCCGACGGGGCGGAGCGACCGGGAGCACCCGGGGTCCGGCGGCGCGACCGGGTGACCGGACGCGCTCGCGGCGTCCGCCGGTGCGGCGGTGCGGCCACGGTGCGCGGCGGCAGGTCGCCGGTGCGGCGGTGCGGCGGTGTGGCCACGGTGCGCGGCGGCAGGTCGCCGGTGCGGCGGTGCGGCGGTGTGGCCACGGTGCGCGGCGGCAGGTCGCCGGTCCTACTGGCGGTACTCCTCGACCTCGTCGACCGGGCGCGGCTCCGCCGCGTTGGGGTCCTCGCCGAACTCCCGGTGGGCCCGGCGCTGCCTGAGCAGGTCCCACGCCTGGTCGAGGGCCTCCTCGATGGATCTGATCCGGTGGTTCTCCTCGTGGGAGGAGATGGAACCGGACGCCAGCAGCGTGCGGAGGTCGCGTTCCTCGGCGATGAGGTGGTTGATGTGGGCGAGAATGTCGACGTCCTTCATTGCGGACCCTCCCTTTCTGCGCTCCCTTTCGGACTGTATCCGACGGGCGCCGCCGTACTCCGCGGCAGGCGGGAGCAGGCGCCGCTCCCGCCCGGGAGCGGCGGCGCCCGCGGGCGTCCGGGGTTCGGAAGTCCAGAAGTCCAGGGGTCCGGGAGCCGACGTGCTCGGGCGCTCGGGTGTTCGGATCTCGGGGAGCCCGGGTGTTCGGGAGTCCGGGATGTGAGATCGGCGTCCGGGGATTTGGAACCGTCTGTTAACGTGGCATGCATGCTGCGCGGGCTGCTTCTTAGCTGCCGCGACGAGGGCCTGTAACAGGCCGGCTCCCTCGTCGCGGAGCGAGCCATGCGTGTCGGCCGTGATCGTCTTTCCAGTCGAGGAGCCGAAGCGATATGTATCCGCAGCAGCCCAGCCCCATGCCGTTCCAGCGCTACCAGCCCTTTGAGCCGGTGCGCCTGCCCGACCGCACCTGGCCCGACAAGGTCATCGACAAGGCGCCCCGCTGGTGCGCGGTGGACCTGCGGGACGGCAACCAGGCGCTGATCGACCCCATGGACGCCCACCGCAAGCTCAAGATGTTCGAGCTGCTGGTACGGATGGGCTACAAGGAGATCGAGGTGGGCTTCCCGGCCGCCTCGCAGACCGACTTCGACTTCGTCCGGCAGATCATCGAAGAGGACCGGATCCCCGAGGACGTGGTGATCCAGGTCCTGACCCAGGCCCGGCCCGAGCTGATCGAGCGGACCTTCGAGGCGATCCAGGGCGCGAAGTCGGCCATCGTCCACCTGTACAACTCGACCTCCACGCTGCAGCGCCGGGTCGTCTTCGGCCAGGACCGCGAGGGCATCACCGCCATCGCCGTCGAGGGCGCCAAGCTCTGCAAGAAGCTGGCGGACGCCTCCGACGTGGACGTCCACTTCCAGTACTCCCCGGAGTCCTTCACCGGGACCGAGCTGGAGTACGCCGTGGAGGTGTGCGACGCCGTCAACGACGTCTGGCAGCCCACCCCGGAGCGCAAGGTCATCGTCAACCTGCCCGCCACGGTCGAGATGGCCACGCCGAACGTCTACGCCGACCAGATCGAGTGGATGCACCGCAACCTGGCCCACCGCGACTCGATCATCCTGTCCCTGCACCCGCACAACGACCGGGGCACGGCCGTCGCCGCCGCCGAGCTGGGCTACCTGGCCGGGGCCGACCGGATCGAGGGCTGCCTGTTCGGCAACGGCGAGCGCACCGGCAACGTCTGCCTGGTCACGCTGGGCATGAACCTGTTCTCCCAGGGGATCGACCCGGAGGTCGACATCTCCGACATCGACGAGATCCGCCGCGTCGTGGAGTACTGCAACCAGCTGCCCGTCCACCCGCGCCACCCCTGGGGCGGCGAGCTGGTCTACACGGCCTTCTCCGGCTCCCACCAGGACGCCATCAAGAAGGGCTTCGAGCACCTGGAGCGCGACGCCGCCGCGGCGGGCGTGCCGGTGGACGAGCACACCTGGGCGGTGCCGTACCTGCCGATCGACCCCAAGGACATCGGCCGCAGCTACGAGGCCGTGATCCGGGTCAACAGCCAGTCCGGCAAGGGCGGCGTCGCCTACATCATGAAGGCCGACCACCACCTGGACCTGCCGCGCCGGCTGCAGATCGAGTTCTCCCGGGTCGTGCAGGCCCGCACCGACGCCGAGGGCGGCGAGGTCACCCCGGCGGCGATGTGGGAGGCCTTCGCCGACGAGTACCTGCCGAACCAGGCCAGCCCGTGGGGCCGCTTCGGCCTGCTGGCGCACCGCAACACCTCCGGGGCCGACGGCAAGGACGTCATCGGCGCCGACCTGCGGGTGGCGGGGGAGATCCGTGAGGTCGAGGGCGTCGGGAACGGCCCCATCTCCGCCTTCTGCGACGCGCTGTCCGGCATCGGGGTGAAGGTCCGCGTGCTCGACTACGCCGAGCACGCGATGAGCGCCGGCAGCGACGCCAAGGCCGCCTCCTACGTCGAGTGCGAGGTCGGCGACCAGATCCTGTGGGGCGTCGGCATCGACGCCAACACCACCACCGCCTCCCTGAAGGCGATCATCTCCGCGGTCAACCGCGCCGCCCGCTGACCTCCGCGGCTCTCCGCCGGCCGGGCCACACGGGCTCCCGCCGGCGGATGACCGAGCCGTACGGCCTCCGCCTGGGCGCCGGGCGGCAGTACTTCGAGGGCCGGGTCGGCACCACCTCCTCCGACATGGACCGGAGAGTCGGGTTCTGCCCCTGCACCATCGCCTCCGGTCGGCATGCTGGAACTGCACCACCACGGCGCGTGCGTCCACCTCGTCCTGCCGGCGTCGTCCGCGCCTCCGGCGGCGGAGTCCTCCCGCTGCGGTCCGCCCGGTGAGCGGTGACCGTGCGCTTCCGGGGCGCGCCCCGGAAGCGCACGGTCACGCCGCCGTCGGCAGGCTGCGGTCGAGGCCGGTGATGCGCAGGATCCGGGACATGTGCGGGCGGGGCGCGGTCAGGATGAGGGCGACGCCCAGCTCCCGGGCGCGGCGCTGGACGCCGACCAGGACCGACAGCCCGGAGGCGTCGCAGAACGACACCTCCGACAGGTCGAGGACGAGCGGGCCCGCGCTGTGGCGCAGGGCGTCCAGCAGCCGCTCGCGAATCGCCCGTCCGGTGAGGATGTCGATCTCACCGGACAGGCGGACGACGGTGGGGACCGGTGGGCGGGTCGCGCCGGACGGGCGGGCGTCGGCGGCGGTCACGGGGCTCTCCGGCCGGCGAGGTGCCCGCCTTCGTTCTCCCAGCCGGCCGGATCTCCTCCGTCCGGTGCGCGCTCGTCCGGTGCGTGCTCGTCCGGCGCGCCGGCGTCCGGTGCGGTGGAGCGTCGCGAGAGGTCGAGGACGTCCGCCGGTCCGAGGCCGGCGATGCCCGCCGCGGCGAGCGCGAGTGCGGCCGTGGCGGGGCCTTGCGTGGTGTCCGGTGCGATGACCAGCAGGGTGACGGGTTCGGCGTCCGCGAGGATGAGCGTGACCAGATGGGGCCGGGTGCTGCGGAACCAGCCCACCCTGATCTGGCGGCCCCGGGCCGGGATGCGGCGCGGGATGTGCTCCCAGGCGTCCGGGTGCAGGCCGACGCGCAGGGTGGTGCGCCCGAGCCGCTGGTCGATGGCGGCGATGAGCCCGGGCAGCTCGGCGGCGGCGTCGCGGGAGTACGGCCACCAGGCCCCGTCCAGGGCGTCCCGCCTGCCGAGGACGGGATCCAGGCTGATGCGGACCGCGGAGTCGACGGCGGGAACCGCGCCGGCGGTGGGGCTCAGCGGTGTGGGATGAGAGAGAAGCGTGGGCGTCATGGTCGCCTGGCCTGTCCGGGCCCTTGATCGGGCCGAAAGCGGTCTATCGCCGCGGGCGACGCCGGCTTGACTGCCGGCGCGCGAGATGTCCTCGGTGATTCCCACTCTACGCTGTTCAAGAAGGATTTCCCGATTCACGGACATCGGAAATGGACGGCAGGCGGGACTTCCGCGCGGCGGGCGCGCTCACCCGGGGCCGGAGGCCGACCGGAGGCGCCCGACTCGCGGGCCGAGTCGAGCGCCGCCGGACGTCCCATGGCCCGTGGCGCGGACCGCCCGCGTCGGGCTCAGACGGGTAGTCCCAGCAGGGCGGCGTGGTAGCGCATGGCGTGCTCGAAGGCCGGGGCGGGGTCGAGGATCGTGTTGTTGAACTGGCCGAACAGCTCGAAGCCGACCCAGCCGAACAGCCCGGTCCAGGCGGTCAGGGCCCGGGCGACCACCTCGTCGGGGACGCCGGGCATGAGCTGCCGCACCCGCTCCGCGTCCCGGCCGAACGAGGCGGGGACGGGCGGGCAGAGGCCGGGCGGGTTCAGGACCCCGGCACGGTGGGCGTCCGAGACGATCCGGCCGTAGACGACGGTGTCGCGGATCGCCGCGGCGACGGTGTCCACCGGAGCCTTGTAACCGGGCACCGGGGAGCCGTACAGCAGGGCGTACTCGTGCGGGTGCGCCAGCGCCCAGTCCCGTACGGCATGGCAGACCGCCAGCCACCGGCCGGTGTGGTCGCCGGGGGAGCAGGCCGCCTCGGCGTTCTCCACGGCCTCGCCGAGGGCGTTGTAGCCGTCGATGATCAGCGCCGTGAGCAGGTCGTCCCGCGAGGGGAAGTAGCGGTAGATCGCCGAGGAGACCATGCCCATCTCGCGGGCCACCGCGCGCAGGGAGAGCCCCGCCGCGCCGTCGACGGCCAGTTGCCTGCGGGCGATGTCGGTGATCTCGCGGGTCAGTTCGGCCCGGACCCGCTCACGTGCTGTACGGCCTGCGCTCATGGAGTCGACCGTACCAGAGCGCCGGAAAAGAAAGAGAGCACCGCTCTTGACGATATCTGCTCCAATGAGAGAGCATTGATCTCAGAACGGAACGGCAATCCGAAACAGTGCTCTCCATGCACGGCCGGCGATCGTCTTCGCCGCAGTCTTCGCCGCAGTCTTCGCCGTCGACGCCGTTCTCCGGCTCGTCCGGCAGCAGTGGGAGCCGGTCCGGAACCAGTGGAAGGGAAAAATCGACATGGGTAAGCACGTCGTCGTGGGAGCGGGGCAGGTCGGCTCCGAGGTGGCCCGGCTGCTGGCCGGGCAGGGTCACGAGGTCGTCCTCGTCAGCCGGTCCGGCTCCGGTCCGGACCTGCCGGGGATCCGCAAGGAGGCCGCCGACGCGGCCGGCCGCGAGCGCCTGACCGGGCTGGCCGCGGGGGCCGAGGCGATCTACAACTGCGTCAACCCGCCCTACCACCGCTGGGCGCAGGACTGGCCGCCGATGGCCGGATCGCTGCTGGCCGCCGCCGAGGCCACCGGTGCGGGCTACGTGATCCTCGGAAACCTCTACGTCTACGCCGCCCCCGACCGGCCCATGAAGGAGAGCGATCCGCTCACCCCGCCCAGCGCCAAGGGCGCCATCCGGGCCCGCATGTGGCAGGACGCGCTGGCCGCGCACGAGGCCGGGCGGGTCAGGGTGACCGAGATCCGCGGCTCGGACTACTTCGGCCCCGGCTGCCGGGACCAGTCGCACCTGGGGGACCGGTTCGTCCCCCCGCTGCTGGCGGGCCGGACCGTGCGCCACATCGGCGACCCCGACCAGCCGCACAGCTGGACCTACGTGCCCGACGTGGCCCGGGCCCTGGTGACCGCCGCGGCCGACGACCGGTCCTGGGGCCGCGCCTGGCACGTCCCCACCGGCCCGGCGATGACCTACCGGGCCGTGGCCGAGCGGCTGTGCGAGCTGGCGGGCGCCCCCGGCCCGGCGGTGAAGACGATGCCCCACTGGCTCGTCCGGACGGCGGGTGTCCTCTCACCCATGCTCGGCGAACTGGAGGAGCTGCGCTACCAGTTCGTCCGGCCCTTCGTGCTCGACTCCACCGACTTCCAGACCGTCTTCGGCATGGCGCCCACCCCGGTGGACGAGGCGCTGACCGCGACGATCGCCTGGTGGCGCGACCGCCTGGCCGCCGCGGCGTGACCCGCCGGGGCCGTACGCCCCCGCAACGGGGCGGCGCACGGCGGGTGGGACATCCGACGGGACGGCGCACGACGGCCGGGCGTCCGGGGTGGAGACGGCGTCCGGGACTACCCGGCGGACGCGCGGCCGGCCGCCTCGCGGACGATCTCCTCGCAGAGGGCGTGGGTGGCCAGGGCGTCGCCGGTCCGGATCACCCGGCCCGTCCGGACCGCGTCGAGGAAGTCCAGGCAGGCCTGCTCGATGCCGCGCTGCCGGGCGACCGGGATCCAGTCGGCGCGCCGGGTGAGCGTCTCGCCGCCCGCGTGGTCGACCACGTCGCCGAGGTTGACCACCCGGCGCTTGACCCCGTCGCCCATGACCTCGCAGGTCTCCTCGACGGCTCCGCTCACCCGGTTCATGACGCCGATCGCGGTGAAGCCGTCACCGGAGAGCTCCAGCACCACGTGCTCCAGCAGCCCGTCCCGGACCCGCGTGCGGATCCCGGTCCGGGTCACCTCGCCGGGCACGAGGAAGCGCAGCGTGTCCACGACGTGGATGAAGTCGTCGAAGACCGCCCGCCGCGGCTCCTCGGCGTGGTCCACCCGGTTCTTCTGCATCAGGACCAGATGCCGGGGCAGGTCCAGCAGGGCGGCGTACCCGGGCGCGTACCGGCGGTTGAACCCGGTCATCAGGTTCACCCCCGCCTCGTCCGCCAGCCGGGCCAGCCGCTCGCAGCCCGCCAGGTCGTCGGTGATCGGCTTGTCGACGTACACGTGCACGCCCGCGCGGAGCAGCGGTTCGACGATCCCGGCGTGGGCCGGGGTGGCCGCGTGCACGAACGCCGCCCGGACCCCGGCCTCGACGACCTGGTCCACCGAGGTGGAACGCGCCGCGACCCGGTAGGCGTCGCCGAGCCGGTCCAGCGTCGCGCGGTCGCGGGTGCACAGGTGCAGGTCGAGGCCGGGGAGCGCGGAGAGCACCGGAAGGTAGGCCTTCTGTGCGATGTCCCCGAGCCCGATCATGGCGATTCTCATGCGCGGAAGCCTAGTGCCGGGCTGCCGGGTCGTCGCCGCCGCGGCGCGTCAGGGATACAGGCCCCGCATCCGGTGGGCCTCGGCGACCCGGCCGACGCCGATGATGTGGGCCGCCTGGCGCAGGGTCACGCCGCGCTCGGCGGACGTCGCCGCGACCGCGTCGAACGAGGACTCCATCAGGTCGCGGAGCCTCACCTCGACCTCGCTCGCGTTCCAGGAGCAGGCCTGCAGGTTCTGCACCCACTCCAGGTAGGAGACGATCACGCCGCCCGCGTTGGCCAGGATGTCCGGGACCACCGTGGTCCCGGCGTCGGCGAGGATGCGGTCCGCCTCCGGGGTGGTGGGGCCGTTGGCGCCCTCCACGATCAGGCGGGCCCTGATCCGCGGGGCGTTCTCCTCGGTGATCACGCCTTCCAGCGCCGCGGGGACGAGGACGTCGACGTCCAGCTCCAGCAGCTCGGCGTGGGAGAGCGCGTCGGCGTGGCGGTAGCCGTACACGCCGCCGGTCTCGGCGACCCAGGCCCGCAGGTCGTCGACGTCGAGGCCGGAGCGGTTCACCACCGCGCCCGTGACGTCGGAGACGGCCACCACCCGGCAGCCGGCGTCGGCGAGGTAGCGGGCGGCGAGCGCGCCGACCTTGCCGAAGCCCTGGACCGCGACCGTACGGCCCTCGGGCGAGCCCGGCAGGGCCTTCAGCGTGGCGAGCTGCACGCCGCGCGAGGTGGCCCCCGCCCGGCCGAGGGAGCCGCCGAGGGTCGTCGGCTTGCCGGTCACCACGCCGGGGACGGGGTAGCCGGTGTTCACCGAGTAGGTGTCCATGATCCATGCCATGGTCTGCTCGTCGGTGCCGACGTCGGGCGCCGGGATGTCCCGCTCCGGGCCGATGATCGGCAGGATCTCGTTGACGTAGCGGCGGGTGACCCGCTCCAGTTCGCGCGTGGTCAGCGAGGCCGGGTCCACGGAGACGCCGCCCTTGGCGCCGCCGTACGGGATGCCGACCAGCGCGCACTTCCAGGTCATCCACATGGCCAGCGCGGTGACCTCGTGGATGTCGGTGGAGGGGTGGAAGCGGATGCCGCCCTTGGCCGGGCCGCGGGTGATGTTGTGCTGGACCCGGAAGCCCTGCACGACGTCCATCCGGCCGTCCTCGCGGCGGACGGGCACCGCGACGGTGAGCGAGCGGCGCGGGGTGGCGAGCATGGTGCGCAGGCCGTCGTCCAGGCCGAGCCGGTCGGCCGCCTGGTCGAGCTGGAAGAGCGCGGAGTCGAGGGCCTGGCGGCCCGGGCTGAGCAGAGAGGTGGTTGCCGGCGTCGTTGACGGCACCGTGATCGACATGAAGGAGGACCTCCATACGGTGGGCGGGGCGCCGTTGCCCCGCCCGAGGCGGTTGTTCGTGATCAGCGTAACCACGTGGGGCCGCCGGGCGAAGGCGGCGGTGTTGCGTTCTCGTGGCCGGTCGTTGTGCGATTCCGCACTTGTCCGCCGATCCGTTGTTACCGATCAAACCGGCTGGGCACTGGGAGGGGAACACGCCGATATGGCAGGCTCGTGGTGATGAGTCCGCCATTCCGTAGTGGCTGATCCGTAGGGCTGAGGGGACGAACGACGTGCCGGAACTTGTGGTCGGGCCGCTGCTGCGCTACGTCGACGAAACGAGCGCCTCCATCTGGGTGGAGACCAGCGAGCCGTGCGAGGTGACGGTCCAGGCGGGGCGGGCACGGGGGAGCGGGCGGACGTTCACCGTGCACGGCCACCACTACGCCGTGGTGGACGTGGAGGGCGGCGGGGCCTACGAGGTACGGCTCGACGGCGAGCCCGTCTGGCCGCTGCCGGACCACCCGCCCAGCCGCATCCGGCTGCTCGGCTCCGCCGGCCCCCGGAAGGTGATGTTCGGCTCCTGCCGGACCAGCGTGCCGCACGACACGCTGCACACGATCTCGCACGGGGTGGACGTCCTGCGCTCGTACGGCTGCAGCCTCATGGAGGCCCCCGAGGAGGACTGGCCCGACCTGCTGCTCCTGCTCGGCGACCAGGTCTACGCCGACGAGCCGTCCGCCGAGATGCTGGAGTTCATCAAGAACCGCAGGGACACCGAGCCGAAGAAGGAGATCGCCGACTTCGAGGAGTACGCCGAGCTGTACCGGGTGGCCTGGACCGACCCGGAGATCCGCTGGATGCTCTCGACCGTGCCCAGCGCGATGATCTTCGACGACCACGACCTGCGCGACGACTGGAACACCTCGGCGGACTGGCGCGAGCAGATGTCCAAGGTGGAGTGGTGGCCGCGCCGGGTGATCTCGGGACTCGGCGCCTACTGGGTCTACCAGCACCTGGGCAACATGTCGCCGGCCGAGCGCGAGGCCGACGGACTGCTCGGCAAGCTGTGCGCCGCGGAGGGCGACGGGGCGGAGATCCTCGACGCGTTCGCCGCGCACGCCGACGCGGTCCCCTCGGAGAGCAGGTGGAGCTACGCCCGGGACCTGGGCTCGACCCGCCTGATCATGCTCGACACCCGCTGCGCCCGGCAGCTCACCCCGGGGGACCGGCGCATGATCGACCCGGTCGAGTGGGAGTGGCTCACCGAGCAGCTGGAGCGGGAGGGCGCCGAGCGCTTCGTGATCGGCTCGTCGGTGCCGTTCCTGCTGCCGGCCGGCATCCACCACATCCAGACCTGGAACGAGGCGCTGGCCCAGGGGGCGTGGGGCAGGCGGGCCGCCCGCCTGTCGGAGATGCTGCGCCAGGCCATCGACCTGGAGCACTGGTCGGCCTTCCGCCGCTCCTTCGAGGACCTGGCACGGCTGCTGGTCAGGACGGGCCGGCCCGTGGTCATCCTCTCCGGCGACGTGCACTACTCCTACGTCGCCAAGGCCAGGCGCCACCCGATCCACCAGCTGGTCTGCTCGCCCATCCGCAACCCGCTCAGCCGGACGCTCCGCCTGGCCAACATCGTCGCCCAGTTCGGCGTCGCGACCCTGATCGGCGGCTGGCTCTCCCGCCTGGCGCGGATCCCCCGCCCGCCCATCCGGTGGCGGATCACCGACGGCCCGTGGTTCTCCAACGCGATCGCCACGCTCGATCTGGACGGCCCGCTCTCGGCCCGCTGGGACACCGCCACCAGCGCGGGCGTCACCGAGGTCGCCACGGTGGAACTCGCGGTCCGATAGTTACTCTCATTGCTGGAAGTATCAGCGAGGTTACTAACATCAATGAGAGTATGTCGTGGTGGAGTTCATCGGACGCGAGCGGGAGCTCGCCCTCCTGAAAGAGCACCTGGACGCGGTGCACGGAGCGGTGGGGCGGAGCCGCCCCGGTCGCTGTCTGATCATGCGTGGCCGCCGCCGGGTGGGGAAATCGCGCCTGGTCGAAGAGTTCGTGCGATCCGCCGGTGTCCCGGTGCTCTACTACACCGCGGGCGGCGTCCGGCTGGGCCAGGAACTGGAACAGTTCCGCAAGGACGTCTCCCTCGCGGGGGTGCCCGAATGGGAGTTGCTGGCCAGAACGCCGCTGAGTGACTGGGACGGCGCCTTCCATCTCCTCAGCCAGGTGCTTCCGGGTGACCGGGCGTCCATCGTGGTGATCGACGAGGTCCCCTATCTCTCCCAGGGGGATCCGGGCTTCGAGGGAACCCTGCAACGAGCGTGGGACCGGTATTTCGAGCAGAAGCCGGTTCTGCTGGTCCTCATCGGCTCGGACCTCTCCGTGATGGAGGCGCTCACCGGTTACGGACGGCCCTTCTATCAGCGCGGACGAGAGATGAAGCTCGGCCCGCTCACCCCAGGTGAGGTCGGCCGGATGCTCGCTCTCCCCGCCCCGGAGACGTTCGACGCCTGGCTGGTTACCGGCGGGCTCCCCCTGATCTGCGCGGAATGGAAGAACGGGGAGGGATTATGGGACTTCCTGGAACATACTCTGGCCGACCCCACCTCCCCGCTGCTGGTCTCCGCCGAACGATCGCTCGCCGCGGAGTTCCCCAAGCAGGCGATCGCCAAGGACGTCCTCAGCGTCATCGGATCCGGTGAACGGACCTTCGGCAACATCTCCAGGGCGTCGGGAGGGCTCGCCGCCGCGACGGCGACCCGCTCGCTGGAATTACTCGTCGCGAAGCGGGTCGTGGCCGCCGAGCTTCCACTGAGCACCCGGCCGTCCAAGGACCGCCGCTACCGGATCGCCGACCCCTACCTGCGGTTCTGGACGCGTTTTCTGCAGCCCGCGCTGCCCTTGCTGGAGCGGGGGCGGTCGGATGTGGTGCTCCGCCGTATCCGTGACGGCTGGACGTCCTGGCGGGGGCGCGCGGTGGAGCCGGTGATCCGCGAGGCGCTGTCGCGACTCCTGCCCGACGAGGCGTTCCCCGACGTGGTGGAGGTCGGTTCCTTCTGGACCAGGACGAACGATGTGGAGATCGACATCATCGGCGCCGACCGTGAGCCGATCGCCAGGCGGTTGTTCTTCGCGGGCTCGGTCAAATGGCTGGAGGACCGCCCCTTCGACAATCACGATCTCATCGAGCTGGCCAGGGCCCAGGGAGCCGTACCGGGCGCGGGTGACCTCCCGATGATCGCGGTCTCGAGAGCGGGGGTCACCACGGGAGGTCTGGCGGCCTGCTACGGCCCGGAGGATCTCATCCGCGCATGGGATTGATCTCGTACGGCTCACGCCCCGCGACGCGAGCCGTACGGAGGGATCAGCGGGAGAGGTCCTCGATCGCGCCGGCCAGCTGGTCGACCGCCCAGACGAGGTCGTCCTCGGCGATGACGATCGGCGGGGCGAGGCGGATGGTGGAGCCGTGGGTGTCCTTGGCCAGGACGCCCCGGCGCATGAGCGCCTCGGAGATCTCTCGGCCGCTCCCGAGCGAGGGGTCGACGTCCACGCCCGCCCACAGGCCCCGCCCGCGCACGGCCACCGCGCCCCGGCCGACCAGGGCGTTCAGCCGCTCGTGCAGCACGCCGCCCAGCTGCTTGGAGCGGGCCTGGTACTCCCCGGTGCCGAGGATGTCGATGACCGCGCACGCCACCGCGCAGGCGAGCGGGTTGCCGCCGAAGGTGGAGCCGTGCTGTCCCGGCCGGATCACACCGAGGACGTCGGCGTCGGCCGCGACGGCGGAGACGGGGACGACGCCGCCGCCCAGCGCCTTGCCCAGCACGTAGACGTCGGGGACGACGCCCTCGTGGTCGCAGGCGAAGGTCTCGCCGGTACGGCCCAGGCCGGACTGGATCTCGTCGGCGATCATCAGCACGTTGTGCTCGGTGCACAGCTCGCGGACCTGCCTCAGGTAGCCGTCCGGCGGGACCAGCACGCCGGCCTCGCCCTGGATGGGCTCAAGCAGCACCGCGACCGTGTCGGCGTCGACGGCCTCGCGGATCGCCTCCACCGAGCCGTACTTCACGACCTTGAAGCCCGGCGTGTAGGGACCGTAGCCGCCGCGCGCGTCGGGGTCGGTGGAGAAGCTCACGATCGTCGTGGTGCGGCCGTGGAAGTTGTCCTCCATGACGATGATGTTCGCCCGGTCGGGGGCGACGCCCTTGACCTCGTAGCCCCACTTGCGGGCCGTCTTGATCGCGGTCTCCACGGCCTCGGCGCCGGTGTTCATCGGCAGGACCATGTCCTTGCCGGTGAGGTCGCCCAGCCCGGCGGCGAAGGCCGCGAACTGGTCGTGGAAGAAGGCACGGCTGGTCAGGGTGAGCCTGCCGAGCTGCTCCCGCGCCGCTTCGATGATCTTCGTGTTCCCGTGCCCGAAGTTCAGCGCCGAGTAGCCGGACAGGCAGTCCAGGAACCGGCGCCCCTCGACGTCGGTGACCCAGGCGCCCTGCGCCTCGTGGATCACGACGGGGAGCGGGTGGTAGTTGTGCGCGCTGCGGCGCTCACTGAGCTCGATGAGCTCGGCCGTGGTGGTCATCGGTACGTCACCGTCTTCCCTGGTCCGCGGCGTCCGCCGCCCCCCGTTCATCCCCGGATCTCGAGCGTGCAGCACTTCGGGCCGCCGCCGGCCTTGCGGAGCTCGGACAGATCGACCGGGACGACCTCGAAGCCCGCGCGTTCGAGCGTGCGCCGCAGCCCCGCCGCCTCTTCGTTGATCACTACGTGGGTGCCGTCGCTGACCGCGTTGAGGCCCAGCACGGCCGCGTCGTCCTCGCCGGCGATGACGGCGTCGGGGAAGAGGCGGCGCAGCACCTCCTGGCTCCCCGGGGAGAACGCGCCGGGGAAGTACGCCACGTTCTGCCCGTTCAGCGGGAAGAGGGCCGTGTCCAGGTGGTAGAAGCGGGGGTCCACCAGGCGCAGGGTCACCACCGGGCGGCCGAGGAACTCCTGCGCCTCGAAGTGGGCGGCGATGTCGGTGCGGAATCCGGTCCCGGCCAGGATGACGTGGTCGAGGGTGAGGAAGTCGCCCTCGCCCTCGTTGGTGAAGGTCGCCTCGCGCACCTGGCCGTAGCCGTTGCGGACGAACCACTCCAGGTAGGCCGGGCCCTCGGCCGCGCGCTCGGGGTGCGCGAACCGCGCGCCGTACACCCGGCCGCCGACGACCAGCGCGCCGTTGGCCGCGAAGACCATGTCCGGCAGGCCCTCCACCGGGTCGATCAGGCTGACCCGGTGCCCCAGGGACTCGTAGGCGCTCCTGAGCCCCTCCCACTGCCGGATCGCCGCCTCGCGGTCGGCGCCCGCGCCGGGGTCCATCCACGGATTGATCGCGTACTCGACCGCGAAGTGCTCGGGCGGGCACATGAGGAAGTGCCGCGTCGTGGCGGTCCCGCCCGCCGCGGGGAGCGGGGCGGCGGCCGCCGCGGGCGACGGCCCGGCGCCGGTGGCCACGGAGGCGGGGGGAAGGGGGTTCTCCCGGCCGAGCACCCCGGTGACTTCGCTGGCTGTGATGGCGCACCTCCACGAGAGGACGTCGTGTCAGGGACGGCAACAGCCTAGGAACGGGATCCGCGCAGGCCAAGGGGCCTGCCGTGCGCGCCGGCGCGGCTTTCGCGCGTCCTTCAGGCGAGGAACGGCGATTCGTTGCGCGTGGTGATCAGCGGGGCGTCGATCAGCCGGGAGAGCACGATGGAGCTCTTGGTCCGCACCACGAACGGCTCCGCGGCGATGCGCTCGATCACCCGCTCCACGTGGCGCACGTCCGTCGCCCGGATGTGCAGCAGCGCGTCGGCCTCCCCGGTGATCGTGCACGCCGAGACCACCTCGGGGTGCCGGGCCACGGCCACCCCGATCTCGGCGGGCGAGGTCTTGCCCGCGCAGAACAGCTCGACGTACGCCTCGGTGGTCCAGCCGAGCGCCGCGGGCTCCACCCGCGCGGTGAACCCGGTGATCGCCCCCGTCTCGCGCAACCGGTCCACCCGCCGTTTCACCGCCGACGCCGACAGGCCCACCCGCTGCCCGATCTCCGCGTAGGTGGCGCGGGCGTCCTCGACGAGCGCCCCGATGATGTCGCGATCCAGCCGGTCCAACTCCACGCTGCTTTGTAACACAGTCGCGCGGCCGGGCGGCGCGCGGCCGGGGTCAGGCGGAGGTGCCGGCCGGGACGGGCGCTGAGAGGTCCGGCCGTGCCCTGAGCGGTCCGGCAGTGCTCGAGCGACCCGGCCTCTCATACGGCGAGGGCCGCGGCGGCGCGCCGCGGCCCTCGGGGTCGTCGTACGGCGGGCGCCCTCCGGCGTCCGCTGCGGTTCGTCAGGCGGGCTCGGCCTCGCCGGTCGCCTGCTCCATGGCCTCCTCGGGGGAGGTCTCCAGGTCGTCGCTCTCCTGGGCCTTCGACGCCGACGCCTTGTCCAGGCGGACCCAGCTCGTCACGCTCTCGATGGCGAACAGCACGCCCAGATAGAGCGTGAGCGCGGCCAGCACCCAGGTCAGCACGCCCAGCGCGGCGCCCGCCCCGAGCAGCAGGAGGCGGATCTCCCAGCCCAGACCGGCGCGGAACACCCAGTCGGGCGGCCAGATGCCCTGCCGGGTCCGGTAGACGGTGTCGTAGGTGTGGTAGCCGACGACGTAGAGCAGGACGAACAGCAGCCACTTGGGCGCGTCCGCGGCCAGACCGACCAGGATGACGATCAGGAACTCGGTCGCCCGGATCAGCGGCGGCACCAGCCAGTCGAGCTTGCCCAAGTGGTCGCGGGCCGCGGTGGGCAGCACCAGCACCACCATGACCAGCGCGGGGACGATCAGCATCGGGCCGTCGTCCAGGATCCCGGCCACCGCCATCGCGACCACCACGAGCAGCGCGGCGAGGGAGGCCGGGACCGGGGGCAGGCCGGGGCCGACCGCGCGGCGCAGCGCGGTGACCAGCGGGCCGTCGTCGCGGTAGGCGAGCAGGCGCGCGGTCTGGATGCGCAGGCGCTCCTCGTAGGGGTCGGGAGCGGGGGTGGCCTGCGGCTGGGTGATCATGCGAGCGACCTCATCAGACGTCCGGTGAGCGAGTAGGTGGCCCCGATGCCGCCCCAGATGATCAACACGAGGAAGGTGATCCGGGCGTCGAAGAGGGCTCCGGTGATGGCGATGACGGCGAAGCGCTCACCGATCGGGAACACGATCATCTTGCGGGCCCAGTGCACGGCCCGGTACCGGCCGGCCTTGGTCCACATCTTCAGCAGGTTGCGGATCCCGCTGCTGCGCGCCGCCTTGCGCTGCTCCAGCGCGTCCCGGAGCGGGGTGTCGGGAGCGATCGAGAGCGGGATGGAGGGCAGCGGAGACGGGGGCCTGCGCCGGTTGGCCGCGCCGAAGGAGAAGTCCAGCAGGTGCTTGATGGACTGCAGGCCGAGCGCGACCAGCGCCAGGGTCCACACGTCGCCGACCCCGGAGACGGCCGCGCCGACCGCCAGACCGGCGAAGACCACGTACTCCTTGAAACGGTCGAAGGTGGCGTCCAGCCAGGCGCCGAGCACGCCGAACTTGCGGGCGTACCGCGCGACCTGGCCGTCCACGCAGTCGAAGACGAAGGCGAAGTAGATCAGGAGCCCGCCGGCCACCATCCCGGGGCGCTCGCCGGTGGCGAAGCACGCCGCCGACGCGACGCCCAGGGCGATCGAGATCAGCGTGACCTGGTTGGGCGTGAGCCCGCGCCGGGCCGCCCAGCGGGCGATGTACCGCGAGTAGGTGCTGACGAAGAAGGTGGTGAAGAAACCGTCGGCGCCCTTGACCGCGTTGTTCAGCCGGGCCTTGTCCTCGTCGAACCCGGCCATGTCCGCCACGGCCTGGTCGGCTTCGGAGCGCTCGGTGATCCGGCGGTAGAACAGGTCGCGGCGGCCGCGGATGCCGACCGAGACGCCGCGCCGTACCAGGCCCAGCACCAGCAGCTGGACCAGGTCGTCCTCCGGACCGAGCAGGTGCGCCATGTCGGCGAGCTCGCGGGCCGCCTCGGCCAGCGTCGGCGCGTGCTTGACGTGCACGTGCAGCGGGCCGAGCAGGACGGCGTTGGGCCGGGTCACCGCGTGGTAGGCCGAGCCGACCGAGATCACGCGGGACTTGGCCGCGCGGACCCGGACCGGCAGGCCCTCGAGGACCCGGTCGCCGATCTCGGGCCGGGCCTCGTCGATGGGGACGTTCGGGACGACGGCGTCGCCGTTCTCGTCCTCCTCGCGGGGCTCCTTGACGATCAGCGCGAGCGCGCCGCGCTTCGACTTGGTGATCTGGTAGATCAGCTCGTCGTGGATCAGGGAGTTGGCCGGGAGGATGAGCAGGTTCTCCGTGGCGTGCTCGACCGCCTCGGCGACGGCGCGCAGGTCGCCTGCGAGGTCGGAGGTCTCGACGAGCGTGCCCGGGAAACCCCGGTAGGCCGTGGCGTCGCCCGAGCGGGCGATCGTCACCGGCGCGGCGTCGAGCGAGGCGAGCTGGCCGTGCAGCTTGCCGATCACCGTGGGGCAGCCGGGAAGCGCGGGCAGAGTCAGCGCGGCGGACGGCGTCGACTGGCCGGGGGCGGCATCGGGGCCGGGCGATGAGCCCAGCAGGACCACGCGGGGCATGGCACCCTTTCGTGCGGGGGTGAGGTGGAACCGGGTCGAACATGGCGGGAAAGTTCGCCAGAGGCCAAAGTTTAGTGAGTCCCGAGTGAACAACACGCACCCGTGACCCATCCGTACTCCATGATCATTGCCGAAGGCCTGCCGGGCCGGGTCTCCCCCTAGACTGGGCGGGTGAGCCTGTACCGTGACGAGGGCGTCGTGCTGCGCACCCACAAGCTGGGCGAGGCCGACCGCATCATCACGGTCCTCACCAAGCGGACGGGCAAGATCCGGGGCGTGGCCAAGGGCGTCCGGCGCACCACCTCCCGCTTCGGCGCCAGGCTGGAGCCCTTCACCCACGTCGACCTCCAGCTGCACACCGGCCGCACGCTGGACGTGGTCACCCAGGTCGAGACCATCAGGCCGTACGGCGAGGCGCTCATCGCCGACTACCCGCGCTACACGGCCGGCAGCGCGATGCTGGAGACGGCCGACCGGCTGATCATGGGGGAGAAGGAACCCGCCCTCCGCCAGTTCCTGCTGCTCGTCGGGGGCCTGCGGGCGCTGTCGGCGGGGGAGCACGAGGCCAGGCTGGTGCTGGACGCCTACTTCCTGCGCTCGCTGGCCGTGGCCGGATACGCCCCCGCGCTGGTGGAGTGCGCCCGCTGCGAGGGCACCGCCGTGCGGGCGTTCGCCATCGTGGCGGGCGGCGCGGTGTGCGGGAACTGCCGCCCGGCCGGCGCCGCGGTGCCCGCGGGGGAGACCCTCGCCCTGATGAACGCCCTCCTCAAGGGCGACTGGCCCGCCGCGGACGCCTCCGCGGCCCGGCACCGGGCCGAGTGCAGCGGCCTGGTCGCCGCCTACCTCCAGTGGCACCTCGAACACGGCATACGCTCTCTGCGACACGTAGAAAGGGAGCCCGCAACGTGAACGTCCGTCCCCCCGCACCCCACCCCTCCGGCGCCGTCCCGCCGCCGATCCCGCGCGACCTCGTCCCCCGGCACGTCGCGATCGTGATGGACGGCAACGGCCGGTGGGCCAAGCAGCGCGGCCTGCCGCGCACCGAGGGGCACAAGGCGGGCGAGGCGTCGCTCTTCGACGTGATCGAGGGCGCGATCGAGCTGGGCATCCCCTACCTGTCGGCCTACGCCTTCTCCACCGAGAACTGGAAGCGCTCGCCCGACGAGGTGCGTTTCCTGATGGGGTTCAACCGCGACGTCATCCGCCGCCGCCGCGACCAGCTGCACGCCATGGGCGTGCGGGTCCGCTGGGCCGGCCGCCCCGGGCGGCTGTGGAAGAGCGTCATCTCGGAGCTGCAGGACGCCGAGGAGATGACCGAGCGCAACTCCACGCTGACCCTGCAGTTCTGCGTCAACTACGGCGGCCGGGCCGAGATCGTGGACGCCGCGCTCAGACTGGCCGAGGACATCGCCACCGGGCGGGTCAAGCCGGGACGGGTGAAGGAGGAGACCTTCGCCCGCTACCTGGACGAGCCGCAGATCCCCGACGTGGACCTGTTCGTGCGCTCCTCCGGCGAGCAGCGCACCTCCAACTTCCTGATCTGGCAGTCGGCCTACGCCGAGATGGTCTTCCTCAACCGGCTCTGGCCGGACTTCGACCGCCGCGACCTGTGGGAGGCGTGCGAGACCTACGCCAAGCGCGACCGCAGGTACGGCGGGGCCGTCCCCAACGAGGTGCGCTGACCTCGCCCCCGAAGGGGCGGGACCCGCGCCTCCCGTCTGACCGGGCGGGACCCGCGCCCCGTGCCCGGTCGGGCGGGACCTGCGCGCACCGGGACCGCGCGCGACCGTGCCGCGCCGGGGCGGCTCAGGCGCGGCGGCGGGCCCGGTAGGCGGCCACGTGCATGCGGTTGCCGCAGGTACGGCTGTCGCAGTAGACCCTGGAGCGGTTGCGGGACTCGTCGACGAAGACGCGCTCGCAGTCGGGGGCCGAGCAGGTGCGCAGGCGCTCCCACTCGCCCTCGACCAGCAGGTGGGCCAGCGCCACGCCGAGGTCGGCCGCCAGGTGCTCGCCGAGGGATGCGCCCGGGGCGAAGTAGTGGACGTGCAGGGAGTGGCCGTCGTGCTCGGTCAGGCGCGGCGTGATGCGGGTCTCGCTCAGCAGGGTGTTCAGCCGGATGACGGCGGTGGCCTGGTCGGGCGCGGTGAAGACCTTGTGGAAGGCCTCGCGGAGGGCCCGGACCTGGCCCAGGTCGGCCGCGCCGAGCTCGCCGACGCCGCTGATCTGCCAGCGGTCCACGAATTCGCCGAGCCTGTCCAGGCTGTCCAGCCGGTCCTCGCCCCCGGTCGAGGGGGAGGTGTTGACCAGGTCGACGGCGGTGGCGAGCGAGTGCACCATGTCATGTCCGAATGGCATGTCGACTCCTGTTCGGTGCGGGGTTCGGCGTGGTCGCACGTACGGCGGCCCGCCGTCCCGGAAGCGTATCCCTCCGGGACGGCCCCGCGGCCTTCCGTCACCGCACATCACCGCGTCGGTTTCAGGGCGGGAGGCCGGCACGGCGGACCCGCTCGCGGGGGAACCGGATCGCCGGACAAGTCGGGAACCGGTCGCGGGGGAACCGACCGCCGTCTTCACCTCCGGCTCCGCGCGGTCTCCGGGGCCGTCCGGCCGCCGCCCCGCGGACGGGCCGCTCAGGACCGCGCGGCGGCGGAGCAGGACGAGCAGGTGCCGAAGACCTCGACCGTGTGCGTGATCTCGGTGAAACCGTGCTCGCTGCCGACCGCCTCGGCCCAGCGCTCCACGGCGGGCCCGGCCACCTCGACCGTCCGCCCGCAGCGGCGGCAGACCAGGTGGTGGTGGTGGTCGCCGCTGGCGCACGCCCGGTAGACCGACTCGCCGTCGTCGGTGCGCAGGACGTCCACGTGGCCCTTGTCGGCCAGCGCCTGCAGCGCCCGGTAGACGGTGGTCAACCCGATCTTGGCGCCTTCCGCGCGCATCTCGGCGTAGACGTCCTGCGCGCTGCGGAAGCCCTCGCTCTGGCGGAGGATCTCGTGTACGGCGTCACGTCTGTTGCTCATGGGCGGGACTCCTGAGGTCGGCTTCGGCGTACGAATCTACCGAGCCCGAGGGCCAGGACGAACCCTCCCAGCGCGACGAGCACGATCAGCGCTCCCGGCGGCGCCTCGACGTAGAAGGAGGTGGTGAGGCCGCCGACCGTGGCGACCACCCCGAAGGCCATGGCCAGCAGCATGGTGCTGCGGAACCCCCGGGTGAGCTGCTGGCCGGTCGCCACCGGGACCACCATCAGGGCGCTCACCAGCAGCAGCCCGACCACCCGCATGGCGATGACCACGGTCAGCGCCGCGGTGACGGCGATCAGCAGGCTGAGGAGGCGGACCGGCAGGCCGGCGGCCTTGGCGACCTCCTCGTCCTGGCAGAGGACGAACAGCTCCCGGCCGAAGACCGCCACCACGCCGAGCACCGCGACCGCGAGGGCGCCGATCACCCACACGTCCTGGAGGGTGACGGTGCTGATCGAACCGAACAGGTAGGACATGAGGGTGGAGTTGCTCCCGCCGGGGGCGAGCGAGATGAGCAGCACGCCTCCGGCGATCCCGCCGTAGAACAGCAGGGCCAGCGCCACGTCGCCGCTGGTCCTGCCGCGGGCGCGGACCAGCTCGATGGCGACGGCGCCCAGCACCGAGACGAGCACGGCGGTCAGCACGGGGGCGGTGCCGGTGAGGAAGCCGAGCGCGACGCCGGTCAGCGCGACGTGCCCGATGCCGTCGCCCAGCAGGGCCAGGCGGCGCTGCACGATGAAGGTGCCGACGGCGGGGGCGGTCAGGCCGATGAGGAGCGCCGCGATCATGGCCCGCTGCATGAAGTCGTACTGGAGCAGGTCGATCACGACTCCGCCCCCCGGCGGGCCGGAGCGGGGGCGGGCAGGCCCGCGATGCGGTCGATCACGAGGTGGGCCTCCACTCCAGGGGGCTCGCCGGGGGCTCCTCGGCGTGCGGGTGCACGTGGTCGTGGCCGGGCAGCGCGTGCGCGCCGACCGCGTGCGGCGGCGGGCCGTCGTGGCAGACGCAGCCGTCGCGCAGGACCACCGCGCGGGTGACCAGGGGCTCCAGCGGGCCCAGCTCGTGGGCGACCAGCACGACCGTCTTTCCCTGGGCCACGAGCCCGGCGAGGGTGTCGGCCAGCAGCTGCTGGCTGGCCGCGTCCACGCCGGCCGTGGGCTCGTCCATGACGAAGGTGTCGGGCTCCCCGGCCAGGGCGCGGGCGATCAGCACCCGCTGCTGCTGCCCGCCGGACAGCGCCTGCACCGGGTCTCCCGCCCGGTCGGCCAGGCCGACGGCCTCCAGGGCCCGCGTGGTCGCGGCGGTGTCGGCCGCGCTCGTCGGGCGCAGCCGGCGCTGCCGTGCGATCCGCCCGGAGGCGACGACCTCGCGGATCGTGGACGGCACGCCGCCGCCCACCGAGAGCCGCTGGGGCACGTAGCCGATCCGCCACCAGTCGCGGAACCGGGCGGGCGGCGCGCCGTACAGGAGGGTGGAGCCCCCGGACAGGGGGGTCAGGCCGAGCAGGGCGCGGACGAGGGTGGACTTGCCCGACCCGTTCGCGCCGAGGACGGCCACCACCTCGCCGGAGTGCACGGTCAGGTCGATCCCGCGCAGCACCGGGCGGCGGTCCAGGCTGACCTGGCCGCCGCGCATGGTGAACGCTTCTTCTCTATCTGTCACGTGGTGCCTTACGAGCAGCTGAGCGCCTTCTTGAGGGTGGTGAGGTTCTGCCGCATGGCGGACAGGTAGTCACCGTCCGCCGGCCGGCTCTCGATCGGGTCGAGGACCGCGGTGGTGGCGCCGACCTCCTGGGCGAGAACCTCGGCGACCTTGGGGCTGACGAGGGTCTCGGTGAAAATGGTAGTCACTTTTTCCCGTTTGGCGACTTCGGCCACCTCGGCCAGGCGTGCGGGGGAGGGCTCGGCGTCCGGGTCGACGCTGATCCCGACCTGCCGGAGCTTGTAGCGGTCGGCGAGGTAGCCGAAGGCCTCGTGGCCGGTGACGATGGAGCGCGAGGCGCAGTCCGCCAGGCCCTGGGCCAGTTCGCCGTCGAGGGCGGTGAGGTCGGCGGCGGCCTTCGCGGCGCGCTCCCGGTGGCCCGCGGCGTGGGCCGGGTCGGCGGCGGCCAGCTTCTCGCCCAGCCGGGTCGCGACGGTGGCGAACCGGCTCGGGTCGAGCCAGAGGTGCGGGTCGTAGGAGACCTCGTGCCCGTGCTCCTCCTCGGCGTGCTCCTCCTCCCCATGGCCCTCCTCCGCGTGCTCCCCGGCGGCGAGGGTCTCGACCAGGGTGGCGGCGTCGAAGCCCCGGTCGGCGGCGTGCTGCTCGACCGCCTCGTCCACGGCGGGCTGCACGCCCTTGACGTAGGCCACCAGGGAGGTCTTCTCCAGCCCCGCCACCTGGGCGGGCGTCAGCTCCAGGTCGTGCGGTTCGACGCCGGGCTCGGCCAGGCCGATGACGGTGACGTCGCTTCCCCCCACCCGCTCGGCCAGCCACTGCAGGGGGTACAGGGCCGCGGTGACCTCGGGGCGGCCTCCCCCTGCGCCGCCGGTGCCGCCGGCCGATTCGGCGGCACCGGAGCCGCAGGCGGCGGTGGCGGCGAGGAGGGCGGTCCCGGTGAGCAGGCCGGCTGCGCGCATGCGGATACGTCGGGAGGAGTCGGACATCATGTCCAACAGTATGCGCGTAAATGAAAACGGTTGTCAAAATCGAGACGGGGTCGCCGCCGGTCGGGCCGGCGCTGTCAGAAGGCTCCGAACCGGTCGGCGGCCAGCAGCAGGAGGAAGGTCAGCAGGGCGACCCGGAGGATGCGGCCCCTGGCGCCCAGGGACGGCCAGGACATGTAGGCCAGCCAGCCGACGAACGCGACCACCGGGAGCACGGCGAGACCGCCCCAGAAGGACGGCACCGCGAACCCGGCCAGGAGGAGGACGACGAGGAGCACCGGAGGGATCCAGCGGGGCAGCTGGAACAGGAACACCAGAGGCGCGGCGCTGAACCGCTCGACCTTCTGCCGGAGCCCGGTCGCATCGGGGGTGAAGAACTGCTCGCCGGGCGGGAGCGGGCGCCGGGGAGCCGTGCGGCCGGGTCCGGATCCGGTCGTGCGGCCGGAGGCGGCACGCCGGGCGAGAGGGTGCGCGGGACGCCCGGAGCCGGGACGCTCGGAGCTGCTCTTGTCGGCCACGGCCAGAGCCTAACGCCGGGTCGGCCCGCTTGTGGCCGGGGCGGGCCGTACGTAGACTCGGCGGCGGCGGACTCCCACGCCGAACCTCCTCGATCGGGCACCCACGCCGCCCGTGTTCCACGGAGGCAAAGGGGATTCACGTGCCTCGGGAGGCTGCGGGTCCCGTGCGCCGACCGACGTCGCGGCGGGCCGACCGGCAGGCGTGGGCTGCGGGTGGCCGTACGCCGCGAGCGGAGTCAGCATGACCAGCAAGAAGCAGCTCAAGCTCCGGATCCGGGCGCGGATGGCGAAGACCGGCGAGAGCTACACCGCCGCCCGCCGCCATGTCGTCGACCGGCCCGAGCCCGCGACCGACGGAGCCTGGACCTTCCACGGCGGGCGCCACCCGGGCAGCGCGGCCATCGCCGGAGTCCTCGCCAACGGGGGCGTCCCCGTCGGCGAGCCGATGGTCTTCCTCGCCGGAGGCGGCATCGGCGCCGGATACATCCTGTGGGAGTTCAAGCACGACGGCAGCCGCCACCTCACGCTCGGCTTCCGCAACCAGTGGCAGTACCACGACCGCTGGACGGCCAAGGCCCTGGACCGGCTCGGCGTCGGCTTCACCGCGCACACCACCTCGGGGGCCAAGGGCGCGTCCGCCGCCCTCGCCGCGGAACTGGACGCGGGACGGCCCTGCATCGTGCTGCCCGACCGCTACCGCGTCGGCTACTGGGGCCTCCCGGAGAGCCTGGACGGGCACGGCGGGCACCCGGTGGTCGTCTACCGGAGCGACGGCGGGGACGTGCTCGTCGACGACCGCGGGACGGCCCCGATCAGGGTGCCCCGGACGCGGATGGACGCCGCACGGGCCCGCGTGCCGTCCTACAAGAACGTCCTGCACGTCCTGGACCCCGCCCCGATCGACGCCGGACGGCTCGCCTCGGCCGCGCTGGAGGGGCTGCGCGACGCCGCCGAGCACCTGAGCGCGGCCTCCGGGTCGTTCTCGCTCCCGGCCTGGCGCAAGTGGTCGCGGATGACGGTCGACCGCCGCAACGCCAAGGGCTGGCCGAAGGTGTTCGCCGACGGGCGCGGGCTGGCGGGCGCCCTGCTGTCGATGTGGGAGGGCGTGGAGCCCGTCGGCGCGGACGGCGGCAACCTCCGCGACCTGTTCGCCGACGGGCTGGAGGAGGCCGGCGCGCTGCTGGATCTCCCGCTCGCCGGCCTGGCGGAGGAGTTCCGCCGGATCCACGGGCTCTGGCACGGCCTGGCCGAGGCGGCCTTCCCGCTCGACGTCCCGGAGTTCGCCCGGATGCGCGCGCTCACCGCCCGCATCCGCGAGTCGCTGCTGGCGGAGGGTACGGCGGGCGGCGGCGCGGGAGCGGACGCGGGGACGGCTGCGGCCGGAGCCGGCGGGACGGCCGCGGGGGAGGACCCGCGGGCGACCGCGGGGGGAGCGGGAGCGGTGATGCCGCAGGACGCGGCGGACGGAGCCGCGGAACTCCGGGAACTGCGGGAGGCGGTGGACCGGGCCTCGCCGGTCGGGGACCACGAGGCCCTCTTCGCCGACCTGAGCACGCGTCTGGCCGAGATCCACCGGGCGGAGAGCGAGGCGGTCGCGGCCCTGCGGGACCTGGTGCGGGAGCGGGGACGCGGATGACGGGGCCCTCTGGCATGCTGGGCGGATGCTCGCTCTCATCCGCTACTCGGTGCCGCCCGCGCGGGCCGGGGAGTTCCTGACCCAGGCGTACGACATCATCGACACGCTGGCCGCGCAGCCGGGCTACGTGCGCGGCCGCGTGTCGAGGTCGGTGGACGAGCCGGACCTGTGGGCGCTGGTCAGCGAGTGGGAGGGGGCGGGGTTCTACCGCCGGGCCCTCGGCGCGGCGCGGATGGCGATGTACCCGCTGATGACGCTGATGATCAACGAGCCGAGCGCCTTCGAGGACGTCGAGCGCGGGTGACCGCACCGCCCGGCCGGAGGGGGACGCACCGGAGCCGGCGCGGGGCGCGGCGGGCACGGACACGGGGCGCGGCGGACATGGGCCGCGGCGGGCACGGGCGCAGCGCGCGCGGACGCGATGTGCGCGCCCCGCCGTCCCGGGCTCCCCTAAGCTGGGAGCCCGATCGATTCCTCGCCGACCTCCAGCCGGATGGAGATTTTCCCTTATGTCACGCCGTACGGACATCATGGACACCATCGTCAGCCTCTCGAAGCGACGTGGGCTCGTCTACCCCTCCAGCGAGATCTACGGAGGCCTGCGCGCGTCGTGGGACTACGGCCCGCTGGGCGTGGAGCTCAAGAACAACGTCAAGCGGCAGTGGTGGAAGTCCATGGTCCAGGGCCGGGAGGACGTCGTCGGCCTCGACTCGTGCGTCATCCTCGCCCGCGAGGTGTGGCAGGCCAGCGGCCACGTGGAGACCTTCACCGACCCGCTGACCGAGTGCCAGTCCTGCCACAAGCGCTACCGCGCCGACCACCTCGAAGAGGCGTACGCCGAGAAACACGGCAAGCCGGCGGCCGGCGGCCTGGCCGACATCACCTGCCCCAACTGCGGCAACAAGGGCGCCTTCACCGCGCCCAAGCAGTTCAGCGGCCTGCTGAAGACCTACCTCGGCGCGGTCGAGGACGAGTCGGGCCTGGCCTACCTGCGCCCGGAGACCGCGCAGGGCATCTTCATCAACTACCTCAACGTGCAGCAGTCGGCGCGCCGGAAGATCCCGTTCGGCATCGGCCAGATCGGCAAGTCGTTCCGGAACGAGATCACCCCCGGCAACTTCATCTTCCGCACGCGCGAGTTCGAGCAGATGGAGATGGAGTTCTTCGTCAAGCCCGGCACCGACGAGGAGTGGCACCAGTACTGGATCGACGAGCGCTTCCGCTGGTACGTCGACCTGGGCATCAGCAAGGACAACCTGCGGCTCTACGAGCACCCGCAGGAGAAGCTGTCCCACTACTCCAAGCGCACCGTGGACGTGGAGTACCGCTTCAACTTCACCGGAAGCGAGTGGGGCGAGCTGGAGGGCATCGCCAACCGCACGGACTTCGACCTGACCGCGCACGGCAAGGCCTCCGGCACCGACCTGAGCTTCTTCGAGCAGGACACGGGCGAGCGCTACGTGCCGTACGTGATCGAGCCCGCCGCCGGCGTCGACCGCGCGACGCTCACCTTCCTGATCGACGCCTACACCGAGGACGAGGCGCCCAACGCCAAGGGCGTCATGGAGAAGCGCACGGTCATGCGCCTCGACCACCGGCTCGCACCGGTCAAGGTCGCGGTCCTCCCGCTGTCGCGCAACGCCGACCTGTCGCCGAAGGCCAAGGACCTGGCCGCCCAGCTCCGCAGGCGCTGGAACGTCGAGTTCGACGACGCGGGCGCCATCGGCCGCCGCTACCGCCGCCAGGACGAGATCGGCACGCCGTTCTGCGTCACCGTCGACTTCGACACCCTGGACGACCACGCGGTGACCATCCGCGAGCGGGACTCCATGGCCCAGGAGCGGGTCGCCCTCGACCAGGTCGACTCCTACCTCCGGCAGCACCTCAACGACTGACCCGCCGCCCGTGACGTACGGCTCCCGCCCCCTCCGGACGGGAGCCGTACCCGCCCCGGGGAGCGGTCGGCGGCCCCCGCGCAAGACGAACCGGTGAACCCGGCAGGTGATGCGGTGAAGCGACCCACGATCGATGACATCGCCCGCCGCGCGGGGGTCTCGAAGGGGGCCGTCTCGTTCGCGCTGAACGGCCGGCCCGGCGTGTCGGCGGAGACCCGGCACCGGATCCTGGCGATCGCCACCGAGCTCGGCTGGCAGCCGAGCAGCGTCGCCCGCGCGCTCTCGGAGGGCAGGGCCGACGTGCTGGGCCTCGTCGTGGCCCGCCCGGCCCGCACGCTGGGTCTGGAGCCGTTCTTCATGCAGCTGGTCTCCGGGATCGAGGGGGCGCTCTCGGCGGCCTCGGTGGGCCTGCTGCTGCAGATGACCGAGGACCCGGAGACGGAGATCGCGGTCTACCGCCGCTGGTGGGCGCAGCGCCGGGTGGCCGGGGTGATCCTGGTGGACCTGCGGGTGGACGACCTGCGCGTCGCGGTCCTGGAGGAGTCGGGGATGCCCGCCGTCGTCGTCGGCGGACCCGAGGGGGCCGGCCGGCTGCCGGCCGTCTGGAGCGACGACGCCGAGGCGATCGAGTCAGTGGTGGAGCACCTGGGAGCGCTGGGGCACCGCAGGATCGCCCGGGTGGCCGGCCCGGAGGCGCTGCGGCACACGGTCGTCAGGACCCGCGCGATGGAGGGGGCGGCCGCCGCGCGCGGCATGGAGAGCGTCACCGTGCACACCGACTACGGCGCCGACGCGGGAGCGGACGCGACCCTGCGGCTGCTGCGTTCCCGGTACCGTCCCACGGCGGTCGTCTACGACAACGACGTCATGGCGGTGGCGGGCACGGCGGCCGCCCAGGACGCCGGGATCGCCGTGCCGGAGCGGTTGTCGGTGGTGGCCTGGGACGACTCCGCGCTGTGCCGGCTGACCCGCCCGCACCTCACCGCGGTGAGCCGGGACATCGCCGCCTTCGGCGCGCGGGCCGCGCAGAGCCTGCTCGACCTGGTGGCGGGAGCCGAGGTCGGCTCGTGCCGGGACGCAACGCCCCGGCTGGTGGTCCGGGGGAGCACCGCGCCGCCCGCGGGGTGAGCGGGGAAGCCCGCGGCACCCGACCACCGGGGACGCCGGGTCCGGGAGGCACCGCGCCGTCCGCGGGGTGAGCGGAAAGGCCCGCGGCCGCCCGGTTGACCGCGTCCGCGCCGGGGCGGGATCCTGTCCGCCTCCCTCACCTGACAAGGAGCTGACGATGTTCGTCGACATGCCGCTGGACCAGTTGCGCGGCTACCTGCCCGAGCGGCCGGAGCCCGCCGACTTCGACGCCTTCTGGGACCGTACGCTGACCGGGGCCCGCAAGCACGACCTCGGCGCGGTCTTCACCCCGCACCCGAGCGCGCTGACGGTGGCCGACGTCTACGACGTGACCTACGCCGGGTACGGCGGGCATGCGATCAAGGGCTGGCTGCTCGTGCCGCGCGGGGCGGAGGGCCCGGTGCCGTGCGTGGTGGAGTACATCGGCTACGGGGGCGGCCGGGGCCTGCCGATCGACTGGCTGCTGTGGCCGTCGTTCGGCTGGGCGGTGTTCGTGATGGACTCCCGGGGCCAGGGGGCGGGCGGCTGGCGGCGCGGTGACACCGCCGACCCGGAGCCGGGCACGGGCCCGCAGACCCCGGGTGTGATGACCAAGGGCGTCCACGACCCGGACGACTACTACTACCGGCGGCTCTACACCGACGCCGTCCGGGCGGTGGAGGCGGCCAGGACCCATCCGGCGGTGGACCCCGGCAGGATCGCGGTGTCGGGCGGCAGCCAGGGCGGCGCCATGGCGCTGGCGGTCTCCGCACTCGTGCCGGACCTCGCCTGCGCGCTGATCAGCGTGCCGTTCATGTGCCACATCCGGCACGCCGTGCAGATCACGGACGAGAACCCCTACGCCGAGCTCGCCGTCTACTGCCGGGTCTTCAAGGACCGGGTGGAGGAGGTCTTCACGACCCTGTCGTACTTCGACGGGCTCAACTTCGCGGCCCGCTCCGCCACCCCGGCGCTGTTCTCGGTGGGCCTGCGCGACGGCGTCACCCCGCCCTCCACGGTCTTCGCCGCCCACAACCACTACGCGGGGCCGAAGGAGATGCGGGTCTACCCGTACAACGGCCACGAGGGCGGCGAGTCCGCCCACGCCATGGAGCAGGCCGCGTTCCTGCGGGCGGCCCTCGGCGCCTGACGCCCGGCCGGTCCGGGCGCGAGTGGGGAAGTGCGGGGTACGGCGTGCGCGCCGTACCCCGTATTCGTGGTGCGCTCCCGCCCGGCCGGCGGGGGCGCGTGGAACGCGGGCGAACCGCGGAGAACGATCCGGAATTGGTTTACACCAATTGGTTTATACCAATTCTAGGGGTGACCGATATCACGTGGAAAATGTTGCCGATTTTAATTGGATTAGACCGCTGAGTGGGCTTTGACCTGCATGGACATGCTTCGCGGGTAAGGGTGGCGTTTCATTTGCCTCTTCATCGGTAGAGTCCCGACTAAGGCGAAGAGCGCGTCATTTGAAGCCGTAGAAGGAGCAGCCGTGCCCAAGTACGTATACGACTTCACCGAGGGCAACAAGGATCTCAAGGATCTGCTCGGCGGTAAGGGGGCCAATCTGGCCGAGATGACCAATCTCGGTCTGCCGGTCCCCCCCGGCTTCACGATCACCACTGAGGCGTGCCGCAGCTTCCTCGCCGGAGGCGCGCTCCCCGACGGCCTGGAGGAGGAGATCGCCCTCCACCTGACCGCGCTGGAGAAGCGGATGGGCCGCCGGCTGGGCCAGGCCGACGACCCCCTCCTGGTGAGCGTGCGCTCCGGCGCCAAGTTCTCCATGCCCGGCATGATGGAGACCGTCCTCAACATCGGACTGAACGACGAGTCCGTGCGCGGCCTGGCCAAGCAGGCCGGCGGGAACGAGCGCTTCGCCTGGGACTCCTACCGCCGCCTGATCCAGATGTTCGGCAGGACCGTCCAGGGCATCGACGGCGAGCTGTTCGACGGGGCCCTGGAGCGGCTCAAGGCCGGCCGCAGCGACCTGGACCTGCAGGCCGAGGACTTCCAGCGCCTGGTCGAGACCTACAAGGAGATCGTCCGCGCCGAGACCGGCGAGGACTTCCCCGCCGACCCCTACCGGCAGATGCGGATGGCCGTCGAGGCCGTCTTCGCGTCGTGGAACGCCCCGCGCGCGGTGCTCTACCGCCGCCAGGAGCGCATCCCGGCCGACCTGGGCACCGCCGTCAACGTCTGCTCGATGGTCTTCGGCAACTGCGGCATGGACTCGGGCACCGGCGTGGCCTTCACCCGCGACCCCGGCAGCGGCCAGCAGGGCGTCTACGGCGACTACCTGCAGAACGCCCAGGGCGAGGACGTGGTGGCCGGCATCCGCAACACCATGCCCCTGCAGGAGCTGGAGGCCATCGACAGGGACTCCTACGACGAGCTCATGCGGATCATGGAGAAGCTGGAGAACCACTACCGCGACCTGTGCGACATCGAGTTCACGGTCGAGCGCGGGAAGCTGTGGATGCTCCAGACCCGGGTGGGCAAGCGGACGGCCGCGGCCGCGTTCCGCATCGCCGTGCAGCTGGTGGACCAGGGCCTGATCGACCTCGACGAGGCGGTCACCCGCGTCACCGGCGACCAGCTGGCCCAGCTCATGTTCCCCCGCTTCGACGGCGGCGCGGACAGGAAGCGGATCGCCAGGGGGATGAACGCCTCCCCGGGCGCGGCGGTCGGCAAGGCGGTCTTCTCCTCCGAGCGGGCCGTCGAACTCGCCGCGGCGGGCGAGGCCGTGATCCTGGTCCGCCGGGAGACCAACCCCGACGACCTCTCCGGGATGATCGCCGCCCAGGGCGTGCTCACCTCGCGCGGCGGCAAGACCTCCCACGCCGCCGTGGTCGCCCGCGGCATGGGCAAGACCTGCGTCTGCGGAGCCGAGGAGCTGGAGGTCTCCGCCGCCGAGCGCCGCTTCACCGCCCCCGGCGGCGTCGTGGTCGCCGAGGGCGACGTCATCTCCATCGACGGCTCCAGCGGCGAGGTGTTCCTGGGCGAGGTGCCCGTGGTCGCCTCCCCGGTCGTGGAGTACTTCGAAGGCGCCCCCGTCGGTGACGACGAGCTGGTCGCCGCCGTGCACCGGATCATGTCCCACGCCGACTCCGCCCGCCGCCTGGCCGTGCGGGCCAACGCCGACAACGCCGAGGACGCCGCCCGCGCCCGGAGGTTCGGCGCCCAGGGCATCGGGCTGTGCCGTACCGAGCACATGTTCCTCGGCGACCGCCGGCAGCTGGTCGAGGACCTCGTCCTGGCCGACGGCGACGGCGAGCGCGAGCGGGCGCTGGCCGCCCTGGAGCCGCTGCAGCGGGCGGACTTCGCCGAGATCTTCCGGGCGATGGACGGACTGCCCGTCACCGTCCGCCTGCTCGACCCGCCGCTCCACGAGTTCCTGCCCGACTACACCGAGCTCTCGGTCAAGGTCGCCCTCGCCGGGGACCGGGCCTCCGGCAAGGACCGCAGGCTGCTCGCCGCGGTCAAGCGCCTGCACGAGCAGAACCCCATGCTGGGCCTGCGCGGCGTACGGCTCGGCCTGGTCGTCCCCGGCCTGTTCGCCATGCAGGTCCGGGCGATCGCCGAAGCGGCCAGGGCGGTGCCCGGTGCCCGCGCGGAGATCATGATCCCGCTCGTCGGCGCCGTCCAGGAGCTGGAGTGCGTCAGGGAGGAGGCGGCCGGGATCCTGGCGGAGGCGGGGGTCGAGGCGGCGGTCGGCACGATGATCGAGGTGCCGCGCGCCGCGCTCACCGCGGGCCAGATCGCCGAGGCCGCCGAGTTCTTCTCCTTCGGCACCAACGACCTCACCCAGATGACCTGGGGCTTCTCCCGCGACGACGTCGAGGCCGCGTTCTTCTCCCGCTACCTGGACCTGGGCGTCTTCGGCGTCTCCCCGTTCGAGACCCTGGACCGCGGCGGCGTCGGCCGGCTCGTGCGGATCGCCGCCGAGGAGGGCCGCAGGGCCCGGCCCGGCCTCAAGCTCGGCATCTGCGGCGAGCACGGCGGCGACCCCGACTCGATCCACTTCTGCCACGAGGCCGGCCTGGACTACGTGTCCTGCTCGCCGTTCCGCGTGCCGGTCGCCCGGCTGGAGGCCGGCCGCGCGGCCCTGGCCTGCGCCGGCTCCGACACCCGCTGACCGGGGATCCGCGACGGAATCCGTACCGGGGTCCGCGCCCGCCGGGGGACGGGCACGGACCCCGCGGGTCCCGGAGGCGACGGGAAGTCCTCCGGATCCCGTAGCGTCCGCGAGTGTTTACTGACGGTCAGGCATGGAACGGTCCTATCGGGGATAAAATCACTGCACTTATGCATCGCTATGACGAGTCCGATCAGGCCCGATGGGTGCCGGAACCCCCCGGCAACCCCGAGCGAGGCCCGTTCGCCCGGGACCGCGCGCGCGTGCTGCACAGCGCCGGGCTGCGGCGGCTGGCGGCCAAGACGCAGGTGGTCGGGCCGGGGGAGACCCTGGCCAGCGGGCAGCACATCCCCCGCACCCGGCTGACCCACTCCCTGGAGTGCGCGCAGATCGGCCGCGAGATGGGCGAGGCGCTCGGCCGCGACCCCGACCTGGTGGAGACCGCCTGCCTGGCCCACGATCTCGGGCATCCGCCCTTCGGGCACAACGGCGAGACCGCGCTCAACGAGGTCGCCGCCTCGTGCGGCGGCTTCGAGGGCAACGCGCAGAACCTGCGCCTGCTGACCCGGCTGGAGGCCAAGGTCCTCACCGAGGACGGCCGCAGCGCCGGGCTGAACCTGACCCGGGCCACCCTCGACGCGGCCTGCAAGTACCCCTGGCGCCGCCCGGAGCCGGTCGAGGGGGTCACCGGCCGCCGGCCGTACGGCGCCTACGACGACGACCTGCCGGTCTTCGAGTGGATCCGGCGGGGCGCCCCGGCCGGTCGGGTGAGCTTCGAGGCGCAGATCATGGACTGGGCCGACGACGTCGCCTACTCGGTGCACGACCTGGAGGACGCCCTGCACGCGGGGGAGGTCACCCTGGGGATGCTGCGCGACGGGGCCGAGCGCCGCGACGTGTGCGCCACCACCCGCGCCTGGTACGCCCCGGAGGCCGACCCCGCCGAGCTGGAGGACGTCTTCGCCCGGCTGGTCGCCTCGCCGCTCTGGCCGCGCGAGGTCGACGGCTCCATGTCCGGCCTCGCCACGCTCAAAGGCCTCACCAGCGCGCTCATCGGCCGCTTCTGCAGGTCCGCCGAGGTGGCCACCCGGGAGGCGTACGGCCCGGCCCCCGGCCGCTACGGCGCCGAACTGGTCGTGCCGAGGGCCAGCCGCCTGGAGTGCGCGGTGCTCAAGGGGGTCACCGTCCACTACGTGATCACCCGGGAGGACCACAGCGCCAACCGGGCCCGGCAGCGGGAGCTGATCCACGACCTGGCCCGCCTGATCGCACGGGACGCCCCGGACTCCCTGGAGCCCGCGCTCCGGCCGGCCTTCGCCAGGGCGGGCGACGACGCCGCCCGGCTGCGCGTGGTCGTCGACCAGATCGCGTCGCTGACCGACACCTCGGCGGTCACCTGGCACCGCCGCCTGAGCGGGCGCTGACGGACGCTGAGAGGCGCTGAGAGGCGCTGAGGGCGTTCCCGGCGGGGCCCCGGGCGGAGAACCGGTCGGAGGGCTCGGCGGGAGCGTCACCCGTTCAGGGTGGTGACCTGCCTGCTCTCCTCCACCGGCTTCTTGCGCGGCTTCCTGGTGGGCGTGGGGGTGGGCTCCGGCCTGGACGTGCACAGGATCGCGCACGCGGGAGTCCGGCCGGTCCGCTTCATGAGGGCCCGCGCCTCGTCCGCGGGGGACAGGGTGCGGTTCCCCTCCCGCCAGGCGTCCAGGTAGTTCCAGGGCTTGACCATGCCCCGCCGCACCCACCACGCGGAGGGCTCGGTCTTCCAGGAGATGGCGAAGTAGAGGTTGCTGGCGGTGTCGCGGGCGTTGCCGGAGTTGCCGATCCGCCCGAGCACCTGCCCGGCCTTGACCCGGGTGCCGGGTGCGATCCCCGGCTCGACCGAGTCGAGGTGGCCGCCCAGGTAGAGCACGCCGTCCTCCCCGGCGACCGTGACGAACCGGCCCTCGCGGTCCTGCCCCCGGTCGGTGGAGGGCTTCCACCGGTTCTTGATGTTGACCTCGTGGACCACGCCGTCCACCGGGGAGACGAACGAGCAGCCCTTGCCCGCCCAGATCGTGGTCTTGGGCAGCACCAGCAGCTTGCGCTGGTAGGTGGCCTCGCAGCCCTGCACGGGGAAGGCGTAGGTGAACTCCGAGACCTTCGGCGGGGGCACCGGGACGGGCTCGTCGCCCGGGGGCGGCTGCACGGCCATCGGGGACGGCGAGGGCGTCGCGGCGCCGGTGTCGGCGTCGGCCGTAGGCGGCGGGATCGTCGCGGTCACCGAGTCCGGGGCCGCGACCAGTTCGGCGGAGGCCGGAGGCACCGTGCTGACACCCGCCACCCCGGCCGGAGAGGCGCACGCTCCGGTGACGAGGACGACGCCCGCCACGGCGGCCAGTCGTGTTATGTGCACCGATCTCATGATGTCCACCCGCATAAGTTATCCAGAATCGGCCGTTACCTTTGTAACGGACCTCATCATCGACCACGACCGGTTCGGGAAAGTCGCTTTGAGGTCGCTTCCCGCCGATCTCCGGCATCGTCGCGGCATCGTCCCGGCACTGAGACCGGCACCGAGCCCGGTCCGGAACCGGTCCGGAACCGGTCCGAGCCCGGTCCGGAGGCCGGTCCGGCGCCACCGGAGCTGTCGGAGCGCCGGACTAGACTCGCGGCGTGGCAGGCCGGATCAGTGATGAGGACATCGCGCTCGTGCGGGAGCGCTCACCGATCGCCGACGTCGTGGGCGAGCACATCCAGCTCCGCAACGCCGGCGGCGGCAACCTGAAGGGGCTCTGCCCCTTCCACGAGGAGAAGAGCCCCTCCTTCAACGTCACCCCCGCCCGCGGCTACTACTACTGCTTCGGCTGCTCCGAGGGCGGCGACGTCATCACCTTCGTGCGCCGGATGGAGCACCTGTCGTTCGGCGAGGCCGTGGAGCGGCTGGCGCAGCGGGTCGGCATCCAGCTCCGCTACGAGCAGGGCGGCTACGTCCCCGGGCGGGAGCAGGGCGAGCGCAGCAGGTTGATCGAGGCGCACCGGGCGGCCGCGGAGTTCTACGCGGCCAAGCTGGCCGACCCGGAGGCCGCGCCGGGCCGGAGGTTCCTGTCGGAGCGCGGCTTCGAGCGGGTCGACGCCGAGCGCTTCGGGGTCGGATACGCGCCCGCCGGATGGGAGGCGCTGACGCGGCACCTCCTGGCCCGCGGGTTCACCGCCGCCGAGCTGGTCAAGGGCGGACTGGCCAAGGAGGGGCGCCGAGGGCCGATCGACCGCTTCCGGGGGCGGCTGGTCTGGCCGATCCGCGACATCACCGGCGACGTGATCGGGTTCGGCGCGCGCAAGCTGAACGACGCCGAGGACGGCCCCAAATACCTCAACACGCCGGAGAGCCCGCTCTACCGCAAGAGCGAGGTCCTCTACGGCGTCGACCTGGCCAAGCGGGAGATCTCCAAGCAGTCCCGGGCGGTGATCGTCGAGGGCTACACCGACGTGATGGCCTGCCACCTGGCGGGCGTGACGACGGCCGTGGCCACCTGCGGCACCGCGTTCGGCGCCGAGCACATCAAGGTGCTGCGGCGGCTGCTGCTGGACCACACCGGGTCGCAGGGCGAGGTGGTCTTCACCTTCGACGGCGACTCTGCCGGGCAGAAGGCGGCGCTGCGCGCCTTCGCCGACGAGCAGAAGTTCGCCACCCAGACCTACGTGGCCGTGCAGCCCGACGGGCTCGACCCGTGCGACCTGCGGGTCACCAAGGGCGACGCGGCGGTCCGCGACCTGGTGGCGAGCCGGCAGCCGCTGTTCGCGTTCGCCATCCGCAGCGTGATCTCCCGCCACGACATGAGCACCAACGAGGGGCGGCTGGCCGCGCTGGACGCCGCCGCGCCGATCGTGGCGGGCATCAGGGACCGGGCGCTGCGCCAGCTCTACGGGGTGGACCTGGACCGCTGGCTCGGCTTCAACAACGAGCGGTTCGTGATGGACCGGATCGCCGAGGTGGCCAGGGCCACCAAGGACTCCAGGGACTCCAGGGGCGCCGCCTCGGGGCGGCCGCGCGAGGGCGGGCCGGGCGGTCAGGGGCCGAGGAGGGTCGCCGACCTGACCGACCCCGGGGTGCGGATCGAGGCCGAGGTCCTGAAGCTGGCCGTGCAGCGCCCGTCGCTGCTCGGCGACCGGTTCGACGCGATCGGCGCGGAGGCCTTCACCCGGCCCGAGCACGTCGCGCTGCACAGGCTGGTCATGGAGGCCGGGGGCACCGCGGCCGGGGGCGCGGGCGGACGCGAGTGGGTGGACCGCCTGCTCGCCCTCGCGGGCGAGGACCTGCGCGGGACGGTCACCCGGCTGGCGGTGGAGGAGCTCCGCGCGGACCTCTCGAACGAGCAGCGGTACGCCTCGGACCTGATCGCCGCGCTGGAGGGCATCACGGTGTCGCGGGCGATCGAGCAGGTGAAGTCGCGACTGGAGCGGGCCGACCCGGCCGGCGGGCCGGAGGAGTACCGCCGGCTGTTCGCGGAGCTGAACGAGCTGGAGCGCCGGCGGCGCGTGCTGCGGGAGCAGGCCGCCGGAAGCTGATCACGTAATCAGCTTTAATTTCCTGACGCTCATTCGGCCAAACCCGAATAAGGTCTCGATCCGATAATGATTGCGACCTTACCTCCGGTGACAAAAATAGGCCTGCCGTTTCAGGTGACTAATACAGCAGACTGTCTCCCGTGGGTGCATCGGTACTGCCAAGCGGGCCGCCTTCGGTAGACCAGGTGGCCGACCTCGTCGCGAAGGGAAGAGAGCGCGGAAGCGTCACGGTCGATGACGTCGCCGCAGCCCTCGACAGATCCGAGCTGCCGTCCGACGCGCTGGAGCGCGTCGTGCGGATGCTCGCCGAGAACGGAGTGGAGGTCCTCGAGCCGCAGAGCGAGGAGGAGACCCCCAAGCCCGATGAGGAGGATGTCGGGAAACGAGCGCCGACCAGTGACCTGGTCCGCATCTACCTGCGGGAGATCGGGCGGGTGCCGCTGCTCACGGCGGAGGAGGAGGTGGAGCTCGCCAAGTCCATCGAGGCGGGGCTGTTCGCCGAGGAGAAGCTGGGCGGCATCGCCTCCCGGCTGGCCTTCCCCGAGCTGGGAGACCTCGTCTGGGAGGGCACGCGGGCCAAGCAGCGGCTGATCGAGGCCAACCTGCGGCTGGTCGTGTCGATCGCCAAGCGTTATGTGGGGCGCGGAATGCTGTTCCTGGATCTGATCCAGGAAGGCAACCTCGGCCTCATCCGGGCGGTCGAGAAATTCGACTACACCAAAGGCTACAAGTTCTCCACATATGCCACGTGGTGGATTCGGCAGGCGATCACCAGGGCCATCGCCGACCAGGCGCGCACGATTCGCATCCCGGTGCACATGGTCGAGACGATCAACAAGCTGGTCCGGGTCCAGCGCCAGCTCCACCAGGACCTCGGCCGCGAGCCCGCGCCGGAGGAGATCGCGCTGGAGATGGATCTCCCGATCGAGCGGGTGATCGAGATCCAGCGCATCGCCCAGGAGCCGGTCTCGCTCCAGTCGCCGATCGGCGAGGAGGACTCCGACCTCGGCGACTTCATCGAGGACGCCGACGCGGTGGTGCCGATGGAGGCCGCGGCCTTCATCATGCTGCAGGACCAGCTCGAGGAGATCCTCGCGACGCTGTCGGAGCGCGAGCAGCGCATCATCCAGTTGCGCTTCGGACTCGCCGACGGGCACCCCCGGACGCTGGAGGAGGTCGGCAGGGAGTTCGGGGTGACCCGCGAGCGCATCCGCCAGATCGAGTCCAAGACCCTGGCGAAACTGCGTCACCCGACGCGGGCGCAGATCCTGCGCGACTACCTCGACTGACATCGTCCCGGTCGAGGAGATCGGACCGAGGACCCCGGAGCGTGCTCCGGGGTCCTCGGCGTGGGAGGGGCCCACCGCCGCGCCGCCGCCGGGGTGTGCCGCCCTGTCATCGCCCCATCGCCCCATCGCCCCGGTGCGCCGCCGCCCCGGGTCCGACTCTCGCGGGGAGTTGTCCATGGAGCAGGTCAAGGAACCCGCTGACGCGGTTAACGCGCTCGCCGCGCCTCTCTCCGACCCGGCCGCGGGTGCAGCAGGCTGATCTCCGCACCCAGAACAGCCGACCTTCTCATCGAGAAGGAGTGGAGGAACATATGACCGACCTCAGCCGTCGCAGGCTTCTGACCGGCACGGGACTGGCGATGGGCGCCGGTGCCGCGGCCGGCGCCGGGCTGGTACAGCTCGGGAAGCCGGAGTCTGCCTCGGCCGCCGCATCCGGTGGTTCGATCCCCTTCCACGGAGTCCACCAGGCGGGGATCGCCACGCCCATCCAGGAGCGCCTGCACTTCGCCTCCTTCGACCTCGGCACCCGGTCGCCGGCGGAGGCGGCGGAGCTGATGAAGTCCTGGACGGCGGCGGCGGTCCGGATGACCGCGGCGGAGGAGATCGGCCGCGGGGCGACCGGCAGGGCGCTGGCCCCGCCGGACGACACCGGGGAGACCCTGGAGATGCACGCCTCGCGGCTCACGCTGACGGTCGGCTTCGGCCCCTCCTTCTTCACCAGGCTGAACCTGCCGGCGCCGGACCGGCTGAAGGAGCTCCCGGCCTTCCGGGGCGACCGGCTCGACCCGGCCCGCAGCGGCGGCGACGTCTGCGTGCAGGCGTGCGCGGACGACCCGCAGGTGGCGGTGCACGCCGTACGGAACCTGACGCGGATCGCGGCCGGCAAGGCGTCGCTGCGGTGGTCGCAGATCGGGTTCGGCAGGACCGCCTCGACCACGCCGGAGGAGAAGACCCCGCGCAACCTGATGGGGTTCAAGGACGGCACCAACAACATCTCCATGGACGACCGGTCCAAACTGAACCGGCACGTCTGGGTGGGGGAGGAGGGGCCCGGCTGGATGGAGGGCGGGTCCTACCTCGTCACCCGGCGGATCCGGATGCACCTCGACATCTGGGACCGGACCCCGCTGAAGCAGCAGGAGGACGTCATCGGCCGGTACAAGCGGACGGGCGCCCCCTACGGCGGCACCCGCGAGTTCGACCCGGTGCGGATCCACGCGCTCCCGCCCGCCTCCCACGTGCGGCTGGCCCACCCCGACTCGAACGGCGGATCCAGGATCCTGCGCCGGGGCTACTCCTACACCGACGGCACCGACGGCCAGGGACGGCTGGACGCGGGCCTGTTCTTCATCGCCTACCAGCGCGACCCGGAGGAGGGGTTCGTCAAGCTCCAGCGGTCGCTGTCGGCCCGGGACACCCTCAACGCGTTCATCCAGCACGTCGGATCGGGCGTCTGGGCCTGTCCCGGCGGGGTGAGGCCCGGGTCATTCTGGGGCGAGGCACTTTTTTCTTAGGAGATACGGGCGCAAACTGGGCAGATGGAAGCGCGGCCGGCCATAGACGACGCCGCGCTCGAGCGCGAGGCGTGGTCCGTGCTCGAGGCGAACCGGACGGGCACGGCCACCGTGCCCGCGCCCGGCCTGTACCCGCACCAGTGGAACTGGGACTCCACCTTCGTCGCGCTCGGGCTGGCCCGGCGGGCCCCCCGCCGGGCCGGGGAGGAACTGCTCAGCCTGCTGACCGGCCAGTGGGGCACCGGCATGGTGCCGCACATCGTCTTCCATCCGGCCCTGGCCGAGTCCTACTTCCCCGGTCCGTCCGTCTGGCGCTCCGCCGGCCACCCGGCGGCCCCGAGGGGGGTGCCCACCTCGGGGCTGACCCAGCCGCCGATGCAGGCGCTCGCCGCGTGGCGGGTGTGGCGCCACACCCGCGACACGGCGGACCGGGAAGAAGGCGACGCGTTCGTCCGGCGCCTCCACCCGATGCTGGCGGCCCAGCACGACTACCTGGCCGCCTGCAGGGACCTGGGCGGGGGAGGGCTGGCCGCGATCGTCCACCCCTGGGAGTCGGGGATGGACGACAGCCCGGCCTGGGACGACCCGCTGGAGGCGCTCGCGGGAGTCCGCGACGCCCGCCTGCCGGGGGAGCCCTCCGACCGGCGCCCCGGCGACCACCACGACCGCTACGTCTGGCTGGCCCTGCGCTACCGCGACTCCGGATACGACGCGGCCTACCTGCGCCAGGACCACCCCTTCGCGGTCGAGGACCCGATGTTCAACGGGATCTGGCTGGCCTCCTGCCACGCGCTCGCCGAGCTGGCCCCGGTGGCCGGGGCGGACCCGAGGCCGTACGGCGAGGCCGCCGAGCGGATCCGGGCGGCGCTGCTGGAGCGGCTGTGGAGCGGAGGAGTGTTCCAGGCGCGCGACCTGTGCGCCGGGCGGCTGATCCCCGTCTGCACGGTCGGCGGCTTCGGCCCGATGCTCGACCCCGGGATGCCCGCGGACCGGGTGGCGGAGCTGGTGGGCGTGCTGGAGTCGGCGCGCTTCATGGGCGCCGCCGGATACCCGGTGCCGAGCTGCGAGATCCGCGCCTCCCGGTTCGACCGCTCCCGCTACTGGCGGGGACCGTCCTGGGTGAACACCAACTGGCTGCTGCGGCGGGCGGCGGCGCTGCACGGCCGGGACGACCTGGCCCGCCGGCTGGGCGCGGCGACCCTCCGCCTGGTACGGCAGTCGGGCTTCCGCGAGTGCTTCGACCCCTTCGACGGCAGCGGCCGGGGCGGCCGGGACTTCTCCTGGTCGGCCGCGCTCACCCTCGACCTGCTCGCGGATAGCGTGGAGGCATGAGGCTCTTTCACCGCACGCCCGCAGAGGTCCGCGCCGCCGTCGTTCCGCCCGACCGGGTCCTGGCCTACGCCCAGGGGCCGGACGGCTACGTGATCGCCACGGACCGGGCGCTCTACCTGGGGGAGACGCGGCTGCCGTGGTCCGGGATCGACCGCGGGCTCTGGGGCGAGGAGGGGCTGACGGTCGTCACCACGGACGGGCGGGAGCACCGGGTGCCGCTGCCGGAGCCGGGACGGGTCCCGGAGGCGGTGCGGGAGCGGGTGGTCTCCTCGATCCTGGTCAGCCAGTACGTGCCGTTGGACGCACGCGGGGGAGTGAGGCTCGTGGCCCGGCGCGGGGAGGACGGAGAGGCGGTCTGGGACCTCGGGTTCGACGCGGGCCTCGACGGGAGCGATCCGGGCCTGCGGGCCCTGGCGGAGCAGGCGCTGGAGGGGGCCCGCCGGAGCTTCGGGATCTGACCGGGGCGGCGCTCCCCGGGGCGTCTCAGACGTCACCGGCCTGACGCTCGGCGCCGGAGGACGTCTTCGGGATCTGACCGGGTCCGGCGCTCTCCGGGGGCGACCGCGCCGGCCGCGCGCCGTCCACGGGGCGCGGCCGGCGGTGCGGTCAGTAGGGCGAGCCGGTCCTGGCCTCCTCCGGCCAGCCGGTCCCGCTCCCGTCGTGCGCCTCGTCCCCACCGGAGTGGGGCAGCCGGCCGGCCACCTGCTCCTTGGCCATGGTGGTCACCTTGGAGACCTGGGCGCCGACCAGGCCGGCGGCCTCCTGCACGGACGGGTTGTCGGTCACCCGCTGGGCCATCCGCTTGATCTGCTCGTAACGCTCCCGGCCGGCCCGGCTACCAAGGACGTAGCCCACCGCCAGACCCGCGCAGAACATCATCCGATAACGCATCTCCACCTCCACAGGCGTGCTCAGCCGGACCCTACCCACGGATCGCGATTCCTCCCGCACCTACCCCGAGCCGTCGATGCGACACGCACTCCCGGAGTGCGCTAATCTATTCATGCGCCGCAGGGAGCAGGGGGAAAACCCCGGCTCACAAGGCGCAGAGCGCGATCCCGTGTAGCTCAATCGGCAGAGCAGCCGGCTGTTAACCGGCAGGTTATAGGTTCGAGTCCTATCGCGGGAGCCACCTCAGGAGGCCCCGGGAGCACCGCTCCCGGGGCCTCCTGCTGTTTTTCCCGCTCCCGCTGTTCCCGTTCGGGGGACAAATCACGGTGAATCACAGAAAATGATGGATGCCGCACTCTGCGTCGCCGTGAACGCGTCACCGTGACCACGCGAGTGATCAGTGGTCTGGTCACGTCGGTGGACACGGCCGCCGACCGCGTTCGGCGATCACGCCGGGGCCCGCGTCCAGCGAGGCGGGCCCCGCGACGGCGCGGGGCGCGGTCGCCGCGGACCACAGTGGTCGCAGTGGGGAAGGGCCACTGCGCGCAGGGCACAGGGCCGCCCGGAAACGGCCGCCGTGCCCGTGAGTCACACATGGGTGGTTGGTTCAGTGCTGACCTGGCGGAGGTCCCGGCGGCGTGCGCCGGAGCCGGTGCACGACGTCCGAGTTCCCCACGAGCCCGCGCCGGAGCGTGCGGTGCCGCACGCCGACACGGCGGCCGCGGAGGAGTACCTGAGGCTGTTCCACGCGGAGAACCCCGCCGCGGGGCCGGTGGAGCCGCGGCTGCGCGAGGTGCGGGCCGAGATAGCGAGAACGGGGACCTACACGCACACGCCCGGCGAGCTGGTCTTCGGGGCCAGGGTGGCCTGGCGCAACAGCGGCAGGTGCATCGGGCGTCTCTACTGGAGGTCGTTGCGCGTCCGCGACCGCAGGCACGTGAGCAGCCCGGAGGGCGTGGCGGTGGAGTGCGTCGAGCACCTGCGGGACGCGGCGCCCGGCCGCCGGATCCGCCCGACGATCACGGTCTTCGCCCCGGACCGCCCCGGCGCGCCGGGGCCGAGGATCTGGAACGAGCAGCTGATCCGGTACGCCGGGTACGAACGGGACGACGGCTCGGTCGTCGGCGACCCCCGGTACGCCGCCTTCACCACGATGCTCCGCAAGCTCGGCTGGCAGGGCGGTCCGGGCACGCCGTTCGACGTGCTCCCGCTGGCGGTCTCGGCGGGGGGAGGGCCGCCGCTGCTGTCGGAGATCCCCGGCGACGCGGTGCTGGAGGTGCCCCTGTCCCATCCGTCCTACCCGTGGTTCGAGGAGTTCGGGCTGCGCTGGCACGCCGTACCGGCGATCTCGAACATGTGCCTGGAGATCGGCGGGATCTGCTACCGGGCGGCGCCGTTCAACGGGTGGTACATGGGAACCGAGATCGGTGCGCGGAACCTGGCCGACGAGGACCGCTACGGCATGCTGCCGGCCGTCGCCCGGCGGATGGGCCTGGACACCGGCAACGACCGCTCGCTCTGGCGCGACCACGCCCTGGTGGAGCTGAACGTCGCGGTCCTGCACTCCTTCGAGCGGGCGGGGGTGACCATGACCGACCACCACACCGAGGCGCGGCGCTTCCTGATCCACCTGGAGCGGGAGGAGAAGGCGGGCCGGGCCTGCCCGGCGGACTGGAGCTGGATCGTTCCGCCGATCTCGGGCTCGGCCACCCCGGTCTTCCACCGCTACTACACCGATCTGCAGCTGTCCCCGGCGTTCGTGCACCACTCCGACTCACTGGAACGGGGGCTGGGCCGCGGCGCCGTACCGGGCTGGTGACCGGCGTCGTTCCGGGGCGGCGACCGGCGCGGATCCCGCGGGAGGGGGGCCGCCGCTGTCCCCGGAGGGGGAAACGGTGTAGAACGTTATTCGGTAGTTCGGAGGAAGGGGCGGAAATGCTGGATCTGGTGCTGTCGTCGATCGACCGGGGTGTGCTGACCCTGACCTTCAACCGGCCGGACCGGCTCAACGCCTGGACCGACGCGATGGGACGGCGCTACTTCGACCTCCTGGCCGAGGCCGAGAAGGACCCCGAGGTCCGGGTGATCGTGGTCACCGGGGCCGGGAGGGGGTTCTGCGCCGGGGCCGACTTCCAGACGCTCAGCGCCATCCAGGACGGCTCCTACGCCGAGGAGCCGGACCCGCGCCCCCACACCTTCCCGACCACCGTCGGCAAGCCCGTCATCGCCGCGGTCAACGGCGCCTGCGCGGGGCTCGGGATGGTCCACGCCCTGGCCTGCGACCTGGTCTTCACCGCCGCGGAGGCCAAGTGGACCACCGCCTTCGCCCGGCGCGGGCTGATCGCGGAGTACGGGCTGTCCTGGATCCTGCCCCGGCTGATCGGCCAGGGCAGGGCCATGGACCTGCTGCTGTCGGGCCGGACCTTCACCGGGGCCGAGGCCGCCGAGCTCGGCCTGGCGGCCCGGTCGGTGCCCGGGGAGAACCTCCTGGCGGAGGTCGCCGCGTACGCCCGCGAGCTGGCGGTGCACAGCTCGCCGGCCTCGATGTCGGTGATGAAGCGCCAGATCTGGGGCGACTGGAACACCACCCTGGAGGCGGCGGAGACCGCGGCGCGGCGGCTGATGGCCGACTCCTTCGGCCGCCCGGACTTCGCCGAGGGCGTCGCCAGCTTCCTGGAGCGCCGCGAGCCCCGCTTCCCGCCGCTGTAGCGGGGCCGCACCGCCGTACCGCACGGGTCCCCGCGGTGCCGTGCGGCGCCGCGGGTCCCGCAGCGGTACGGCATGCGGAGCCGAGCCGTGCGGCTCGGGGCGGCGGGACGGTGGGGCGGTGGGGCGGCGGGGCGGCGCGCTCAGGCGGCCCCGACCGCGGACGGCTCGTCGAACTGGGTCCGGTACAGCTCCTCGTAGCGGCCCCCGGCGGCGAGCAGTTCGGCGTGCGTGCCGCGCTCCACGATCCGCCCGTCCTCGACCACCAGGATGAGGTCGGCGGACATGATCGTGGAGAGCCGGTGCGCGATCACCAGCGCCGTCCGCCCGTCCAGCGCCTCGCCCAGCGCCGCCTGCACCGCCGCCTCCGAGGTGGCGTCCAGGTGCGCGGTGGCCTCGTCGAGGATCACCACCCGGGGGCGGGCCAGCAGCAGCCGTGCGATCGTCAGCCGCTGGCGCTCGCCGCCGGAGAGCCGGTAGCCGCGCTCGCCCACCACCGTGTCCAGCCCCTCGGGGAGCGCGGCGACGAGCTCTCCGAGCCGGGCGCGGCGCAGCGCCTCCCAGAGCTCCTCCTCGCCCGCCTCCGGCCGCGCCAGCAGCAGGTTCTCCCGGATCGACTCGTGGAACAGGTGCCCGTCCTGGGTCACCATCCCGACCGTCTCGCGGATCGAGTCGGCCGACAGCTCCCGCACGTCCACCCCCGCCAGCCGTACGGCGCCACCGTCGGCGTCGTACAGGCGCGGCAGCAGCTGCGCGATGGTCGACTTGCCCGCGCCGGACGAGCCCACCAGGGCGACGAGCTGCCCGGGCTCGGCGCGGAAGGAGATCCCGTGCAGCACCTCGGCGGCGTCGCGGCCGTCGAGGACCGCCACCTCCTCCAGGGAGGCGAGCGAGACCCTGTCCGCCGACGGGTAGCCGAAGCGCACCTCGTCGAACTCCACCGAGACGGGCCCGTCGGGTACCCGCCGGGCGTCCGGCCGGTCGGCGATCAGAGGTTCGAGGTCCAGCACCTCGAAGACCCGCTCGAAGCTCACCAGCGCGCTCATCACGTCCACCCGGGCCCCGGCCAGCGCGGTCAGCGGCGCGTACAGGCGGGTGATCAGCAGCGCGAGCGCGACGACCGAGCCCGCGTCCAGCCGCCCGCGCAGCGCGTAGAAGCCGCCGAGGCCGTAGACGAGCGCCAGCGCCAGAGCCGAGACCAGCGTCAGCGCGGTGACGAACGCCGACTGCACCATCGCCGTGCGCACCCCGATGTCGCGTACCCGCCGGGCCCGTGCGGCGAACTCGGCCGACTCCCGCGCCGGGCGGCCGAAGAGCTTGACGAGCGTCGCGCCGGGCGCGGAGAACCGCTCCACCATCTGCGTGCCCATCGCCGCGTTGTGCCCGGCCGCCTCCAGCCGGAGCCGGGCCAGCCGGGCGCCCATCCGCCGCGCGGGCAGCACGAACACCGGGAGCAGCACCAGCGCGAGCAGGGTGATCTGCCAGGAGAGCCGGACCATCACGGCCAGCGTGAGCACGAGCGTCACCAGGTTGCCCGCCACCGTGGACAGGGTGTCGGTGAAGGCCCGCTGCGCGCCGATGACGTCGTTGTTCAACCGGCTGACCAGCGCGCCGGTCCGGGTCCTGGTGAAGAAGGCGATCGGCATGCGCTGCACGTGGTCGAAGACGGCGGTGCGCAGATCGAGGATCAGGCCTTCGCCGATGCCCGCCGACAGCCACCGGGTCAGCAGCCCGAGCCCGGCCTCCGCCACCGCGATGGCGGCGATGAGCGCGGCGAGCCCGACGACGACGTCCAGCGGCTCGCCCGCGACGATCGCGCCGACGGCGTCGCCCGCGAGCACCGGCGTGGCCACCGTCAGGACGGCCGTCACCACGCTGAGCAGCAGGAAGACGGCCAGGCGGCGCCGGTGCGGCCGGGCGAAGGCGCCGATCCGGCGCAGCGTGGCCACCGAGAACGGGCGCCGCTCCTCCTGGGCGTTCATCGTCCGGTACAGCGCGTTCCAGGCGGTCATCTCCATGCTCATCGGGGGCCACCGCCGCTCGTGCTCGTGCCCGTTCTCATACTCGCGGGTGCGGGTGCGGGTGCGGGTGCGGGTGCGGGTGCGGGTGCGGGTATGGGTGCGGGTGCGGGTGCGGTCGCCGGGACAGCCGCGGGGCCGATGGGCCCGGAACCGGATTCGTGACGCGGGATCGCGCCGTGTTCCCTCATGACAGTCCCTCGTCTGTAGAAGCCGTGGGCTCTCCTGGAGCCATGAGTCGACCCTAAAACCTCAACTAAGGTTGATATCAAGTTCGCGGAGTGAGCGCTCTCCATCGGCCCGGTCCGATGGAGAGCGCCTCCATCGGACCGGGCCGGGCCGCCGCACCGCCGCGGGCTTCTACGCCGCCGCGGGGCCTTCCGCCGCGGGGACCTGCGTCGTCACGTCCTGCGTCGGTCGGGTGTCCTGTGTCGTGCGGCCGTTCTGCGTCGTGCGGCCGAGGTTCCGGACGTCGGGCAGGAGCAGCACGCCCAGGCAGGAGACCGCGATCAGGGCCGCGGCGCCGTACAGGGTGGGGGCCGTGCCCACCGCGGCGGCCAGCGGCCCGGCCAGGGCCATGCCGAGCGGGGTCAGCCCCAGGGAGAGCAGCCAGTCGTAGGCGGACACCCGGGAGAGCGCCTCGGCCGGGATGTGCTCCTGCACGGCCGTCTCCCACAGGGGCGCCATGAACGCCAGCCCGCCGACCATCAGCCCGTAGGCCGCCGCGACGACCGGCGCGGGCGCTCCGGCGGCGAGCAGCGCGAACGGCGGCGCAGCGAGCGCGAGGGCCAGGTTGGCGGCCACCAGCGGTCTGCGCGGCCTGATCCGGAGCGCCAGCAGGGCGCCGCAGAGCGCGCCGACCGTGCCGCCCTGCGCGATCATCCCCCAGGCCAGCTCGCCGCCCAGGCGGGTGACGGCGATCGCCGGGCCGATGGTGATCAGTGCGCAGCGGCCGAGGTTCCACAGGGAGTGGCCGGCCAGGTTCGTCCAGTACCAGCGGTGCCGGCGCAGTTCCGCCCAGCCGTCGGCGAGCTGCCTGCCGAAGCGCTCCCGGGGTGCGGGCGGGAGCGGAGCGGGCCGCAGGCGGGCCAGCAGGACCGCGCTGACCGCGAACGTCGCGGCGTCCAGGAGGAGCGCCCAGCCCGGTCCCGCGGTCAGCGCCAGCGCGGTCGCGATCCCGGGACCGAGCAGCATGGAACCGCGGGCGGCGATCGACATCAGCGCGTTGGCGCGGGGCAGGTGCTCGGGGGCGACGGTCGCGGGCACCAGGCCGGTGGTGGCGGGCAGGAAGAAGGCGGAGGCCGCCCCGGAGACGGCGGCCAGTGCCGCGAGGTGGGCGATGTCGACGGTGCCGGTGATCAGCTCGGCGCCCATGAGGGCGTGGGTCAGCGCGCGGACGAGGTCCGCGGCCAGCATCACCCGCTGGCGGGGGAGGCGATCGGCCCAGACGCCGCCGGGCAGCATCAGCGCCACCGCGGCCACCGACTGGGCGGCGAGCACCAGACCGAGGTCGGTGGCGGAGCCGGTCGCGGTGACGATCGCCAGGGCGAGGGCCACGGGGGTGACCGCGTCGCCGAGGTGGGACAGGGCCTGCCCGGTCCAGAGCAGGCGGAAGCGGGGGTCGCGGAGGGGAGTCACGGTGAGAACATTACTACGAAATCAAAATATATCTATCCGTATTAATCGGCTCGGTCACTAGGCTGGGGCGTATGGCGGAACCCGACTCCATCGATCGGCACATCGCGCACTGGTCGCGGGAGCTGCCCGACCTCGACCCCCGGACCGAGGGGATCATCACGCGCCTGCAGATGCTCGTGCGGCGGATGAAGCGGGACAAGGAGTCAGGTCTGCTCGGGACGGGGCTCAAGTACTGGGAGTTCGAGGTGCTCCACCGGCTGGTCGCGGCGGGCGCTCCGTACCGGGTGGCGCCGACGGCGCTGGCCGAGTGGCTGGACACCCACCCCGCCACGATGACCAGCCGCCTCGACCGGCTGGAGCAGGCGGGCTACATCGCCCGGGAGCACGATCCGGGCGACCGGCGCCGCCTGCTCGTCACCCTCACCGGTCTCGGGCGGGAGCGATGGGAGGCGGTGATGGGCCGGAGGGGCGAGAAGGAGGACCGGATGCTGGCCGTACTCGACGACGGCGAGCAGGAGGCGCTGGCGGTCCTGCTCAGGAAACTGGTGGCCGGGATCGAGGCGGACGGCCCGCCGCTCATGCCCGACTGGCCGGCCGCACGCTGAACCGGTGGACACGTCCGTGTGGGGTGGGACGGTGACCAGGCGTGCGGCAGGGATCAGACGACGTGGGACAGCCAGTGGGGCGGGGCCGCGAAGGGGGCGGTGAAGGCGGCGACGGCCTCCATCAGGTGGTCGGCCGCGGCGCGGGCGCCGGCGATGACGTCCGGGGGATAGGCGTAGCGGACCTGGTGCTCGGCGAACTCGTCCTCGTCGTCGAGGAAGATCCGGCCGTCGCGCTTGCGGATCACGTCGAGGTCCAGGTCGACCATGGTGACCTCGCCGTCGCGCCACTCGGGCACCGTGGTGATGTCGCAGTAGATCTCGGTGCTGTCCGGCTCGGCGTTGAACAGGGCGGTCCACCAGGCGTCGCGGGGGAAGAGGAGCACGAACGGGTGCTTCCACGTGATCGGGGGCTCGGATCCCTTGCGGCCGAGGGTGCCCGCGACGCAGCCGGTCCAGACCCCGTGCTCGTCCTCCCCAAGGAGCAGGGCGGTGTGATGCCAGTGCAGGGAACCGTCGTATTTCCGGTATGTGACATTCACGGTTTCGAAGGACATGTCCCGACCCTAGCCCTCCGGGCGCTCCAAGATCCGGCGGATCACGCCTCGCCCGGAGAGGCGCGACCCGTCCCGGACGCCGCTCGCCGCCGCCGTGTGCGTCAGTCCCCGTAGGTGGTGGCGTAGAGCTTCCGCAGGTCCTCCGGCGTCAGCTCCCGGCCGCTGTCGTCGGCGGCGGCCTGGACGACGCGGGCGAAGCCGGCCCGCCGCTCCTCCGGCAGCTCCAGCCCGTAGTGCTCGCGGAGCAGGTAGGCGACGCCGCCCCGGCCCGACTGGCTGTTGACCCGGATCACCGCCTCGTAGCTGCGCCCCACGTCGGAGGGGTCGATCGGCAGGTACGGCACGGACCAGTGGGCGTCCCGGCCGGCGCGGGCCAGGCCCTTGCCGATGGCGTCCTGATGGGTGCCGGAGAAGGCGGTGTAGACGAGGTCGCCGCCGTACGGGTGACGGGGGTGGACCGGGATCCGGATGCAGTCCTCCACGGTGCGGCGGACGCGGTCGATGTCGGAGAAGTCCAGCATCGGGTCCACGCCCTGGGAGTACAGGTTGAGGGCGAGGGTGACCAGGTCGACGTTGCCGGTGCGCTCGCCGTTGCCGAACAGGCACCCCTCCACCCGCTGCGCGCCCGCGAGCATGGCCAGCTCGGCGCAGGCCGCCCCGGTGCCCCGGTCGTTGTGCGGGTGGACCGAGAGCACGACCGACTCCCGGCGCTCCAGGTTGCGGTGCATGTACTCGATCTGGTCGGCGTAGACGTTCGGGGAGGCGATCTCCATGGTGGCCGGCAGGTTGTGGACGACCGGCCGGTCGGGGGAGGCGTCCCAGAGCTCGGTGAGGCCGTTGCAGACCTCCAGCACGAAGTCCGGTTCGGTCAGGTTGAACACCTCCGGCGAGAACTCGAACCGGACGCCCTCGCCCGCCAGCCGGGCCATGCGCGCCGCGGCGTCCCTGATCATGGCGTGCACCTCGGCCCGCCCGCGGCCGAGCACCACCTCGCGCCAGACGGGGGCGGTCGGGGTGTAGAGGTGGACGATGGCCCTGGGCAGTCCTTCGACGGCGGTGAACGTCTGCTCGATCAGGTCCGCGCGGGCGGCCGTGAGGACCGAGACCGTCACGTCCTCGGGCACGGCTCCGGTGCGCACCAGGTGCCGGACGAAGCCGAAGTCGGTCCGGCTGGCCGCGGGGAAGCCGACCACGATCTCCTTGAACCCCATCCCGACCAGCAGGTCGAACATGCGGCGCTTGCGGGGGGTGTCCATCGGCTCGGCCAGCGCCTGGTTGCCGTCGCGCAGGTCCTCGGAGACCCAGAGCGGGGCCTGGGTGATCCTGCGGGCGGGCCAGGTGCGGTCGGTCAGGGCGATCTCGACCCGCTCGTGGGCGGGCAGATACTTCTGGTACGGCATGCCGCTGGGGCGCTGCGGGTTCAGTCGCGGGTTCATCTCGGCCGTCCTCCGGTCGCTCGGTTCTCGGTCGTTCGGGAGCCGACCGGCGGCACGGCACCCCGCGGCGGGGCGCCGGTCGGATCAGACCCCGCCGCGGCGGCCGAGAAGGAGACAGCGCAGCGACATGCCGATATGCTAAGCACACCTCAGCTCCTCAGACAACCTGAGAGGTAGAAATGTCCCTCGGCGCCCTCCGCCCCAGTTCCCTGGTCGACCAGGCCACCCGCCGCCTGCGCGACCAGATCACCTCGGGGGAGTGGCCGGTCGGCACCCGGCTGCCCGGCGAGACCACCCTGGCGAAGGACCTCGGGGTGGGCCGCTCCACCGTGCGCGAGGCCGTCCGCGCCCTGGCCGGAGCCGGGCTGGTGCGGGCGCGGCAGGGCGCCGGGGTCTTCGTCGTCGCCACCGAACCCGCCGAGGACTGGCCCGCCCGGCTCCGCCGCGCCGCCGTCGTCCACGTCTACGAGGTGCGCACGCTCGTCGAGGTGCAGGCCGCCCGGCTGGCCGCCGAGCGGAGGACCGACGCCGACGTCGCGGCCCTCCACGAGGCGCTGGCCGCCCGGCGCGCCGCCGCCGCGGGCGACGACGCCGCCTTCGTGGACGCCGACATCGCCCTGCACGCCGCGGTGGTGGCGGCCGCGCACAACCCCGTGCTCACCGACCTGTTCGCCGAGTTCGTCCCCGCGCTCCGGCGGGGGCTGATCGATCTGGTGGACCTCCTCGGCCTCCGGCACGGGGACGGCAACCCCGGCGACGACACGCATGCCGCCCTGGTCGGGGCCGTCGCACGGGGCGACGCCGAGGCGGCCTGCCGTACGCTCCAGGGCGAGCTGGACCACACGCTGGCGCTGCTGCGCGAGGCGGCACGGACCACCGGGACCAGCGGGACCAGCGGGACCAGCGGGCCGTAGGCGCCGGGGCGGCTTTCGGGGTCCCGGGCGTGCGGCCGGTGGGTTCCCGGCCAGGTCACGCGGCGGGCCTCCGGGGCGTGCGGCGGGCGGGTCCCCGGTCAGGACGGGCCGGGCGGCGGGCCTCCGGCCGGGCGAGGTCGGACGGCGGGCTTCGGGTCAGGTCAGGCGGCGGGCGCCGGCGGCCGGGGTCGCGGGGTAGACCTCCGGCGGGGCCCAGCCGCGCTCGGCGTAGGCCAGCAGCACCGAGTCCCGTACCGCCTCCACCCGGTCGTCGGCGACCAGCGCGATCGCCGACCCGCCGAACCCGCCGCCGGTCATCCGCGCCCCCCGGGCCCTGCCGCGGACCGCGGCCTCCACGGCCACGTCCAGTTCCGGGCACGAGACCTCGAACTGGTCGCGCAGCGACAGGTGCGAGGCGTTCAGCAGCGCCCCGATCTCGCCCACGGCTCCGGCGCGCAGCAGCCCGACGACCGCCTCCACCCGGTGGTTCTCGGTCACCACGTGCTGCACGCGCCTGCGCTCGTCCCCGGACAGCAGCGCCAGCGCCCCGGCCAGGTCGGTGACGTCGCGCAGCGCGTCCACGCCCAGCCGGGCGGCGGCGCTCTCGCAGTCCTGCCGCCTCCGGGCGTACTGGCCGTCGGCGAGCTCGTGGTGGACCCCGGTGTTGATGATCAGCAGCCGGAGGCCGTGTGCGGCGAGGTCGAACGGGATGGTCCGGGTGCCCAGCGTCCGGCAGTCCAGGAAGAGGGCCTTGCCCTCCTCGCCGAGGGCCGACGCCGCCTGGTCCATGATCCCGCAGGGCATGCCGACGAAGTCGTTCTCGGCCTTCTGCGCGGCCAGCGCGACCTCCATCCGGGACAGGCCGAGGCCGTACAGCTCGTCGAGGGCGAGGCCGACCGCCACCTCCAGTGCGGCGCTCGACGACAGCCCCGCGCCCCGGGGCACGTCCCCGTCGATCACGATGTCCGCGCCCCGCACCGGGTGCCCGGCCTCCCGCAGGGTCCAGACCACTCCGACGACGTATCGGGTCCAGCCCTCGGCCTGCTGCAGGTCCTCGACGGTGACCGCGGGCCCGGCCGCCTGGAGGGAGCGGAGGCGGACGAGGCCGTCCCGGCGGGGCGAGACCGCGGCGGTGACCCCCCACGGCACGGCGAACGGCAGCACGAACCCGCCGTTGTAGTCGGTGTGCTCGCCGATCAGGTTGACCCGTCCCGGCGCGTGCCACACCCCGTGCGGCTCGGCACCGAAGGACTCCTGGAAAGCCTCAACAACCCTCATGATCGAACACTCCTCAACACGGCCTCACCGTACCCTAGCGACCCTCACCGGTGCTCCCACCGGATCAAGGTCACATCTTGGACCCGTCCGCCCGGTGGATGTGCGAACGGGGCGGACCTTTGGTTGAATGCGTCGGTACGGCTTGCGCGAGGGGCGGTAGCTCAGCCGGTTAGAGCAGGGGACTCATAATCCCTGGGTCGCGGGTTCGAGTCCCGCCCGCCCTACCCCTCACGAACTGCGGCGATGCCGTTTATTTGAGCGAGGCCGCGCCGTGCAGCCGGATCGGCGGTAGCGGAAGCCTCCAGGGCCGTCAGGACGGCGCGCTCGGGTAACGGCATGCGCGCGGGCGAGCCGCTCGACTTCATCGGCCGTCAGGCTGCGTACGGCCGCCCAGGTCATCGAGAAGCCTGTCGAGCAAGAGCCGGAGGTGCGGTGTGCCGAGAGTCTCCAGGATGCGGGGCACGTTCACGGAAGCATCGGAGTGGTTCGGCCTGTCACATGCTCGTCTGCGGGAACGGCGATGACGTCATAGCGCGGGGGTCGCATCGGTGTGGGTGAAGTCGTCACCTTTGAATAGCAGCGGTTCGTGTCTGTCCCGCGCCAGCGCGTAGGAGAAGCAGTCGCCGAAGTTCAGCCCTGCCTTGTGCCCGCTGCCCTTGCCGTAGTCCCCGTAGGCGCGGCGGGCGATCTGTGCCTGCTCCGGTGTGACGGGCAGGATCTCGATCCGCATTCGGGCCAGAAAGTCGTCCAGGAGCCGGGAGGCGGCTGGATCGCGGGTTCGTTCCACTACGGCGGCCAGCTCCACGTAGGTCGCAGCCGACATTCGGCGTGTCGGAGCATCCTGGATGGCCCGGGCGAAGTCGATGGCGTCCGGCTCGCCGTTCAGGATCGCGACGATCGCGCTGGTGTCGATGATCATGCGGGGAGCCCGGTCTCCGGGTCGTAGAGGGAGTCGGTGGACGGATCCGCCGGACCGATCCGGGAGCGGATCTTCGCGGCGAGGGCGAGGAGGTCGTCGGCCATCGCGGCATCCTGGGTCGCCTGGCGGTGGGCGAGCAGCCGCTCGCGCCGCTCCTTGAGGGCGGAGATGACCGCCGCGGTCTTGCTCTCCCCGGTGAGCGCGCTGACTTCGGCCGCCAGGCGATAGGCCTCGGGGTTCTTGATGTTCAAGCTCACGGCCGCTCCTTTCTACCTTTACTACCCTGTGATTCTACCCTTTCTAGCAATCGGTGTTCTCGTTTCGCAGGCCGCCCCAGCCACCATCCAACCGAGTCGGACATCTTCGAGACGTACGGCTCCCGCGGCGCGGACACCGAAGCCCTGACGCGACCCCGTCCTCGGCTGATCCGCCGTGGTGTTGGATACCGGTACCGAGGAAGGGCTCGGAGCCCTCCGCCTCTCACCGTGACCCCGCCCGGCATCCGGAGGACAACCCGCGATGAGCGCCGCTCAGATCCACCAGCTCAAGATCCAGCTGAAGGGGAGCAAGCCGCCGATCTGGCGGCGGATCCAGGTGCCCGGCACGGTCACCCTGGCCGGCCTGCATCCGATGCTGCTGGCCGTGATGGGCTGGTACGGCGGGCACATGTACGCCTTCCGGGTGGGGGGTGAGCAGTACGGCGACCCCGACCCCGAGCTCGGTATGAAGGACGCCGGGCGGCTCACCCTGGCGGGAGCCGTGCGCAGGGCGGGCGCGGACCTGTTCTACGACTACGACTTCGGTGACGGCTGGGAGCACCGGCTCACCGTGGAGAAGGTCCTCCCGGCCGAGAAGGACGTGGCCTACCCGCGCTGCCTGGCCGGACGCCGCGCCTGCCCGCCGGAGGACTGCGGTGGGATCTACGGCTTCCACGCGTTCCTGGAAGCGCTCGCCGACCCCGGCCATCCGGAGCACGACTGGGCGGTGGAACGGGCGCCGCTCGACTACGACCCCGCCGGATTCGACCTGGAGTGGACCAACGCCAGACTGGCCGATCCCGCGGCGCACCTCCTGCTGGACCTCTGGTAGGCGGCGAGTCAGGGTCGGCGCGTACGTTTTCGGTTGAATGGCGGACGACGGCGCGTGATGCGGTACCCGATGGGCACGGACGTGCGTCCGTGCCCACGTATGGGCCGTCACGGGAGGCGGCCGAGGAGGCGGAACCGGAACCGCCGGATCACCGGGCCGTTCCAATGGCGGATCACCGGGCTGCTCCGAAGACATCGAAAGCCAGTGGAAGATATTGGTTTGCCCTGGTTTTACCTCTGCGCGCCAGGGCAGGCGCCACGGATGTTACGGATCACTGCCACGGCCGTAGCTCTGCTCACCGGGCTGCTTGCCGTACCTACCGCCTCGCCGGCCTCGCCGGCCTCGTCGGCCCCGCCCGCCTCGACGGTCACTCCCACGGGCCCGCCCGCCCATCCGTGCGCCGCGGCCACGCAGCGGTGCGAGGGCCGGATCCGGGTCCCGCTCGACTGGGGCGACCCCGCATCGGAACGGATCGAGGTGGCGTTCGCCTGGGTCCCCAGGAAGGGCGCCACGTCCACCGTCCTCGCCAACCCCGGAGGACCGCTGCCGGCGCTGCCGCTGCTCCCCGTGCTGGAACGGACGGTCGACCGGCAGAACCTCCTGGTCGTCGAACCGCGCGGACTGGGCGCGTCCAGCCCGCTCGACTGCCCCGGACTGGATCTGAACCGCCCGGAGAGCATCGCCGCGTGCGCCGCGCACCTGGGCCCGCGGAGCCGGTTCTTCACCACCGACCAGGCCGTCGCCGACATGGACGCGGTCAGAAAGGCCCTGGGCCTGCCGAAAGTGACGTTCTACGGCATCTCCTACGGAACCCTGTTCGCCCAGGCCTACGCCGCCCGCTTCCCGGACAGCACCGCCGGGGTGTTCCTCGACAGCCTCGTCCCGGTCGGGAGGAACGGCTACGCGATCGAGCCCATCCGGGCCAGGACCGACCTGCTGGAGCTGACCTGCCGATCGTCCCGGGACTGCGCGGCGACCTGGTCGGCGCTCGTCCGGCGGCTGCGTGACCGGCAGGACCCGGCGATCTCCATGCTGACGCTGCAGAGCCTGCTGCCCCGCCTCCACGAGCCGGTGTTCGGCCGTGAACTCAACGCGGCCGCCACGGCCTACCTGCGAGGCGACCCGCTGCCGCTGCGCCGCCTGGCCAAGGCCGCCGCCGCTGCCCCGGTCCCGCCGCTGCGCGGACCCGGCTTCGCCGGAATGCTCTCCTACAAGTGCGGCGACGCGGCGTTCCCGTTCGGCCGGAAGACCACGACCGCCGAGCGTGAGCGCCGGCTGAACCGCTTCTACGACAAGAAGCGGCCGATGAGGCCGTTCACCGTCGCCGAGCTGGGCGGGACGACCGGGTGGGCCGACTGGTGCCTCCACTGGCCCACGCCCCGCGACAACCCGCCGGTCCCGCGCCGCGCCGGCCACCCCGACGTGCCGACCGCCACCGTCGCCGGGGACTACGACACCCACACCCCCGCCGAGGTCGCCCGGTACTTCCCGCACGGCGAGCTGCTCCGCGTCATCGGCGGCGGGCATAGCACGACGCTCGGCGTGGACTGCGCCCGCCAGGCGCTGCGATCGTTCCTCGCCCGGGCCGGCGGACTCCCCCGCTCCTGCGACGTGTCGAGCCACCGCGCGCTCGTGGCCTTCCCCCGGACGGCGGGAGACCTGCCGGACGCCGGTGGCCTCGACCGGCGCGTCGTCGCCGGATTCGCCGCCGCCTCCGACGCACTGGTCCGGCGTGACCCGGGCTCGGCCTCCTACCGTCGGTTGACGGAGGAGCCCGGTCTGCGCGGCGGACGACTGGTCTTCGACGACAAGGCGGCGACCATCCGCCTCGAGGACGTGCGTTTCGTGAGCGATCTGGCGGTGAGCGGCCAGGTCGTCCTGAACCCGGATCGTACGGCCACCGCCCGGCTGACCGTCGGCGGCGCCGAGGTCGTCCTGTCCTGGCCCGCGTTCCGTCCGCTGGACCCCGTCCCCGTCTCCGGCAGCTTCGACGGACGGCCCTTCACCGCACGGATCCCCGTCCGGTGAGCCGGTCCTGACCCCCGTCCGGTGAGCCGGTCCTGACGCGATCCGAGGCCGGCCGGCTCACCCGGGACGGGGAGCGGCGACGCCGGTGCCGGTGGTGGCCTTTCCCGCGGGTGACGCCTTGCCCGGCAATGGCGGGATCATCGTGACGTGTCCCGGCCGGTGATGATCCACCACATCATCCCGACGGCTCTCCCTTCCGTCCCTTCCATGCCGCCAGGATGATGAGCGCCCCGGAGACGGTCCCGGCGAAGAACGGGGACGGCACGAGGAGGACGCCGCCCACCAGGCACCACGCCGCGAGGCCCCAGCCGATTCCGGCGGGCACGGCCACCCCGCGCCCGGCGAGATGCCAGATCAGGCAGCCCAGGAGGATCAGGGGCACGGCGAAGCTTCCCGGGCCGCCCCAGAAGACGGCCTGGTTCTGCAGGTATTCCACCGTCCGGACGGCGTCCCCGGGTGGGAATGCGAGCGGGACCGCCGCCCACATCCCCCGGTCCACCCAGCCGGTGACGTCCTCCCGGAAGGCGAACGTCAGCAGGGACAGGTGTCCCGCCCCCAGCACGAGCATGATCCCGCTCGCCCAGCGGAGCAGTCGTTTTCCGGAGTCCATGTGAGGTCCCTTCCTCGTGGTCGGCTTGTGCGGGGTGACAGCCGCGTCGGGCTCGCCGGGCTCGTTCCCATCGCCGATCCGGCGCCCGGCCGATGGGCCTGATCGGGCCGGCATCCGGCGCGACGGGATGGATCCGCTCCTCGCCGATCACGCCGACGCGGTCTCCGCCGCCCATCACGTAGCCCGCCCATCACATAGCCCGCCCATCGCACGGAGAGCCTCCCCGATTTCTGTGTTGGCTAGCATAGGCTATATCGATCGACATTCGATTTGCCATCCGGCATACCTGGTTAGATGGCCGCATGGCCGCCACGCGACGTATCGAGAGGACTCAGGAGAGCCGCCGGCTGCTGGTGACGGCCGCTGCCGAGCTCTTCGCGGAGAAGGGGTACCGGCAGACGAGCTTCATCGACATCGCGGAGAGGGCCGGCATCAGCCGCGGCTCCATCCCCTGGCACTTCGGCAACAAGCTGGGCCTGCTGGAAGCGGTGGTCGACGACCGGCTCCAGGCCGTACTGACCGCCCTCCCCCCGATCCCGGGGGAGCTGATCCCGGGGGAGCTGATCCCGGGAGAGCTCCCCGGCGACCCGCTGGACCAGGTCATGGACTTCATCCGCCTGCCCGCCACGCGCTTGTTCATCACCCTGCTCGCCGAGGCCGTGGAGGCCGGCTCGCCGATCCGCGAGCACTACGCGCGGCTGCACGCCGCGCTCCGGCAAGCGGTGCGGGCCCGGATACCGGCGGAGGCGCTCCCGCCGGGAACCACCTCAGAAGCGCTCACGGTCCTGCTGGTGGGGGCCGTCATCGGAGTTCACGCCCAGTGGCGGGTCGCTCCCGAGGCGGTCGACCTCGAGGCCGTCCGCGCCACGGTCCGAGCCCTGTTGCCGACCGGCCTCAGGCTCGCCTGACACCGGGCGCCCCGCCGGGTCACGGCACCGTCCGGCAGGGCTCGGCTGAATCCGTCGCCGGACGGAAGACACCGGACGGAGGACATATGCCGTGGCACGCTCCTACGATGAGCCGGTGGACTTCGACGAGATCGGCGCGTTGCGCAGGCACCACGCCGCATGGAAGCTCCTGCGCGCCGACAACGCGCCGCTCGTGCTGAGCTTCCTGGGACAGGTGTTCGTCGGGGAGAACGTCAGATCGATCACGGCGGCGGAGCTCTCCGCCCGGCTGGACGACCAGCTGTACGCGCTGAACGAGCGGCTGGGCGAGGGCGCCTTCCCCAAGAGCGCAGCCGCCTATCTCGACGACTGGGCCGCCCCGGAAGCGGGCTGGCTCAGGAAGTACTACCCGCAGGGCTCCGACGAGCCGCACTACGACGCCACCCCGGCGGTGGAGAAGGCCGTCTCGTGGGTCGCCTCACTCGAGGCGCGGTCCTTCGTCGGCACCGAGTCCAGGCTCAACACCATCATGGACCTGCTCCGGCAGATGGTCCTCGGCGCGGAGTCCGATCCGGAGGTACGGCTGGCGGAGCTGCACGCCCGCAGGGCGGAGATCGACCGGGAGATCGCCAGGGCCGAACGGGGCGACATCGACCTGCTCGACCCGGCCGGCCAGCGCGACCGCTACCAGCAGCTGTCCTCCCTGGCCAGAGAGCTGCTGGCGGACTTCCGCGAGGTCGAGGCCAACTTCCGGGCGCTGGACCGGCAGCTGCGCGAGAGGATCTCCACCTGGAGCGGTTCCAGGGGCGAGCTGCTCGACGAGGTGCTGGGGGACAGGGAGAGCATCGCCGACTCCGACCAGGGCCGCAGTTTCCAGGCGTTCTACGACTTCCTGCTCTCCCACGCCAAGCAGGAGGAGCTCTCCGCCCTGCTGGAGCGGGTGCAGTCGCTGGATGAGATCGGCGCTCCGGACCCGCGGCTGCGCCGCATCCACCACGACTGGCTGGACGCGGGGGAGCGGACGCAGGCCACCGTCCGCCAGCTGTCGGAGCAGCTCCGCCGCTTCCTCGACGACCAGGTCTGGCTGGAGAACCGCCGGGTGATGGACATCCTCCGCAGCATCGAGGCCGGCGCCCTCAAGCTACGCGACCGGCGGGACGTCCAGCTGACGGTGGAGATCGAGGGCACCGCCCCGGCGCTCGTCCTGCCGATGGAGCGCCCGCTCTACACGCCCCAGGCCAGAGCCCCGATCGACAGCGAGTCGGTCCGGGCGGGGGATGAGGAGGTGGACGCGACGCTGCTGTTCGAGCAGGCCCACGTGGATCCGGCGCCACTGGCGGCCAACGTGCGACGGGCGTTGCAGCAACGCGAGCAGATCGGCCTGGCCCGGCTCGTCGGCGCGCAGCCGCTGGAACACGGCCTGGCGGAGTTGGTCACCTATCTGTCCCTGACCGGTGAGGGCTTCGAGATCGTCTTCGACGAGGCCCGCACCGAGCGGATCGGCTGGCGCGACGCCGAGGGAGTCGAGCGTGTCGCCGTCCTCCCTGTCGTCACATACGTGAGGTGAATGATGGATCCGGATCTGTCCGTCCCGGTGGTGCAGCTCATGAAGGGTGTCGTCTACCGGGACACCCACGAGCGGGCCTGGCGCGACCTGCTGACGCTGCAGGCGCGGGTGCGCGACTACGTGGCGGTCATGGGACTGACCGTGGTGGTCGACGAGGCCGAGGGATACGCCTTCCTGCGTTCCAAACCCGACGACGGGGAGGGCGAGACGCCGCGGCTGATCCCCCGGCGCGCGCTCTCCTTCCACGTCAGCCTGCTGCTGGCCCTGCTCCGCAAGAAGCTGGCCGAGTTCGACGCCCACAACGCCGACAGCCGGTTGATGCTGACCCGCGAGCAGATCGTGGAGACGGTGCGGTTGTTCCTGCCGGAGACCAGCAACGAGACCCGGCTGGTGGACCAGATCGACGGCCACATAGGGAAGGCGGTCGAGCTGGGCTTCCTGCGCCGGGTCAAGTCCCAGGACGGTCTCTTCGAGGTCCGCCGGATCCTGAAGGCGTTCGTGGACGGCCAGTGGCTGGCCGAGTTCGACGCGCGACTCGCCGACTACGCCGGGGAGCTGTCACGGTGACGGAGGGCCTGTTCAGCGCGGCCGAACTCAACGACCTGGCCGAGGAGCATCTGCCGGGCCACCGCCTGGAGCGGCTGGAGATCTACAACTGGGGAACCTTCGACCGGAAGGTCTGGACGTTCACGCCGTCCGGCCGAAACGGGCTGCTCACCGGCGACATCGGCTCCGGCAAGTCCACACTGGTCGACGCGGTCACCACACTGCTGCTCCCGGCCCACCGCATCTCCTACAACAAGGCGGCCGGGGCCGAGACCCGCGAGCGCAGCCTCCGCTCCTACGTGCTGGGCCACTACAAGTCCGAGCGGAACGAGACCACCGGCGCCTCCCGGCCGGTGGCGCTGCGCGACGCCCGCTCCTACTCGGTGATCCTCGGCGTCTTCGTCAATCGCGGCTTCGAGTCGGCCGTCACGCTCGCCCAGGTCTTCTGGATGCGCGACGGCGACTCCGGCCAGCCCGAGCGCTTCTTCGTCACCGCCGACCGCGCGCTGTCCATCGTGGGAGACCTGTCCGATTTCGGCACGGACATCAAGGCGCTGCGCAAGCGGCTGCGAGAGCGCGGCGTCCGGGTCCACGACGGCTTCCCCGAGTACGGCAGGCAGTTCCGCCGCATGATGGGCATCGAGTCCGAGCAGGCCATGGAGCTGTTCCACCAGACCGTGTCGATGAAGTCGGTGGGCAACCTCGACGACTTCGTCCGCACCCACATGCTGGAGGCGTTCGACGCCGCCGCCTGGACCGGGAACATGGTGGAGCACTTCGACGACCTCACCCGGACGTACGACGCGGTCCGCAGGGCCCAGGCCCAGCTCGAAGAGCTGACACCGCTGCTGGCGCTCTGCGCCGAGCACGACGGGATCACCTCGGAGATCGCCGTGCTCGCCGAACAGCGGGAGGCGGTGCCGTACTTCTTCGCCGAGCGGCGTGCCGAACGGCTCGAACGGCGGATCGCAGAGCTGGAGATCGGCTGGGAGGAGCAGGAGCGGGAGCTGGCCGGGACCAAGAGCGGGCTGGAGAGGCTGCGGGGCCGGGAGAAGCAGCTGGAGCTGGAGCGGGCCGGGCTCGGCGGGGACCGCCTCGGACAGCTCGAAGAGCGGATCAGGGAGGCGGAGCGGCTGCGGGACACGCGCAGGGTCAAGGCCGGGCAGTACGACCGGCTGCTGTCCGAGGCCGGGCTGGCCGAGGTGGGCAGCGCCGAGGAGTTCGCGACGCGGCGGCGGGAGATCTCCGAGGCCGGGTCGGCGGTCGAGCGGGAGCACTCCGATCTGCAGGACCGGCTGACCGGGACCGCCGTGCGGGTCAGGACGGCGGAGCAGGAGGCGGCCGAGCTCAACGCCGAGCTGACCAGCCTCCGGTCCCGGCCGAACAACATCCCCAAGCGCAGCCTCGACCTGCGGCACTGGCTCTGCTCCGAGCTGGAACTGGACGAACGGGAGCTGCCCTTCGCCGGTGAGCTGATCCGGGTACGGCCCGGCCAGGAGCAGTGGGAGGGCGCCGCCGAGCGGTTGCTGCGGGGCTTCGCGCTGTCGCTGCTGGTGCCGGAGGAGCACTATGCGGCCGTCTCCGAGTGGATCGATGAGCACCACCTCGGCGTGCGGGTGGTCTACTACCGGGTGCCCGCCGCGGTCTCACCGGCCGCAGGGCCGGGGGACGGCACGCTGTACGGCAAGCTGGAGATCAAGGACACCGCCTTCCATCCCTGGCTGGAGCGGGAGCTGACCCGGCGGGCCGGTCTCGTCTGCGCGGAGACGACGGCCGAGTTCCGGCGGGCGCCCCGGGCGATCAGCCGGCACGGGCAGATCAAGGAGGCCGGCGGGCGGCACGAGAAGGACGACCGGACCCGCATCGGCGACCGCGGCTCGTACGTGCTCGGCTGGAGCAACGAGCAGAAGATCGAAGCGCTGATCAACCAGGCGCGCTCGATGCACGAACGGCAGAGCCTCCTCAAAGCGGAGCAGCGGGGCCTGCAAACGGGCCTGGAGCAGGTCATCGCGCGCGGGCGGGTACTGGCCGCACTGTCGGCGACGACCGACCACGCGGAGATCGACTGGCGCTCCGCCGTCAGCGACCTCGGGGAACTGGTCCGGGAGAAGGAGGAGCTGGAACGGGCCTCCCGCGAGCTGGAACGGGTCGGCAGGGAACTGGAGGAGACCCGGGCGGAGATCGGGACGGCCGAGCAGGCCCGGGAGCGGCTCACCGGTGCGCTCGGCAAGCTGGAGGAACGGCTGGGCACCGCCCGGACGGAGCTGGACGGCGTGCGGGAGTCGCTGGCCGAGCCGGGCTGCGAGCAGGCCCGCGCCCACTTCCCCGCCCTGGCCGAGCGGGCCGCCGCGGGTGCCGACGAGAACGGCGCGCAGCGCTCGCTCACCTCGCTCATCGAGCACCGGACCGGGCGGCAGACCTCGGTGAGCCACCGCATCGTCTCCGGAATGGCCGCGTTCAAGGCCAGGTACCCGCTGGAGACCGCGGACTTCGACAACTCGGTGCAGGCCGCCCCCGGCTACCGCGAACTCCACCGCCGCCTGGTCGAGGACGACCTGCCCCGCTTCCAGGAGACCTTCAAGACCTACCTGAACACCAACACCATCCGCGAGATCGCCGGGTTCCACGCCCAGCTGGCCAAGCAGGCCGATCTCATCAGGGAGCGGGTGGGCGTCATCAACCGGTCGCTCGCCGGAATCGAGTACAACCCCGGCCGCTACATCACGCTGGAGGCCCGCCGCACCCTCAACACCGAGATCCGGCAGTTCATCGCCGATCTGCGCTCCTGCACCGACAACTCCCTGTCCGGTGACGCCTCCGACCACTACTCCGAGCAGAAGTTCCTCCAGGTCAAGCAGATCATCGAGCGGTTCCGCGGCCGCGAGGGACAGGCCGAGGCCGACCGGGTGTGGACCCGCAAGGTCACCGACGTGCGCAACTGGTTCGTCTTCTCCGCCTCCGAGCGGTGGCGGGAGGACGACTCGGAGTACGAGGCCTACACCGACTCCGGGGGAAAGTCCGGCGGGCAGAAGGAGAAGCTCGCGTACACGATCCTGGCCGCGTCGCTGGCCTACCAGTTCAAGCTCGAATGGGGTGCGGCGCGATCCCGGACCTTCCGCTTCGTGGTGATCGACGAGGCCTTCGGCCGGGGGTCGGACGAGTCGACCCGGTACGCCCTTCAGCTCTTCCGGCGGCTGGGGCTGCAACTGCTCATCGTCACCCCGCTGCAGAAGATCCACGTCATCGAGCCCCATGTGGCGGCGGTGGGCTACGTCGACAACCCCACTCACCGCCACTCCAGGCTGCAGACGCTCACGATCGAGGAGTACCGGGCCGGAAGGCTCGCCCATCTGTCGGCGCCGCCGGCATGAGCTGGACGACGCCGTCCGACGTGGTCGCCCTGCTGCGCAAGCGGTGGGACGCCGGAGCCTATCTCGGCAGGCCGTGGGAGCCGGTGGCGGTGCCGCTGCGCGGCCCGCGCCCGGGAGAGCTCGCCGACCGGTTCGGCGAGGCCCAGGACTGGGTGCGCCGGTGGGAGCAGGTCGATCTGGTACGGCTGGAGCGGGTCAGGACGGGCGGACGGGTGATCGGGACCAACGAGATCCCGCGCCGCGTCTGGATCGACACCTTCGAAGGGCTCTGCGCGCTGCTCCGGGTGGGTCCGGCCGCCCGCCGGTTCGAACACCTGCTGGAGCTGACCGGCCGGCGGTTCCCGGCGCTGACCGGGTGGGTGACGGCCCACCCCATGAAGACGCTGGAGGCCGCCGACGACTGGGAACGCCTCCTGGCCGTCGTCCGCTGGATCGAGACCTGCCCGCCGGGCCTCTACCTGCGCCAGGTGGACGTGCCCGGCGTGGACACCAAGTTCGTCGAGCGCCATCGCGGGATCCTGACCGAACTGCTGGAACTGCGGGTGGATCCGGTCGACGGCGTGCCGCGCACCGATTTCGCCGGCCGCTTCCGCTTCCGGAGGAAACCGGACTACGTGCGGTTCCGGATGCTCGACGGATCACGGATCGGCGGCTTCGGTGAACTGACCGTCCGTGCGGAGGAGTTCCTGGCTCCTCCCGCGCGGCGGATCTTCGTCCTGGAGAACGAGGTGACCTACCTGGCCCTCCCCGAGACGCCGGGGGCCGCGGCGATCCTCGGCGGTGGTTACGGCGTCGGCGTGCTGGAGCGGATGGACTGGCCGGCCGAGGTCGAGCTGGTCTACTGGGGCGATATCGACACCCACGGCTTCGCCATCCTCGACCGGTTCCGCCGCCGTTTCCCGCACGTCCGATCCGTGTTGATGGACCAGGACACCCTGCTGGCCCATCGCGTGCACTGGATGACCGAGCCCAAGCCCACCCGGCAGCCCCTCGGCGCGCTCACCGCCGAGGAGTCCGCGCTCTACCGGGATCTGATCAGCGACGTGTACGGCCCGGCCGTACGCCTGGAGCAGGAGCGGGTGCGCTTCTCGGCGGTGCGGCGGGCGCTCGGGCCCTGACCTCTCCCCGTGGCCGCTTCCCGCGGGGAGGGGTTTCCGCCGCCGTGCCGGCCGGCGGCGAGGGAGGCTCGGGAGCTGTGAGCGCCAGTAGGCCCAGGGGCCTACCTGGAATCGAACCAGGTGAGAAGGAAGCCCCCGAATGGCCCCGCCACCGGATGCGAGGAGAGCGGGAGAGCTGGAGTTTCAATTTGGAAGATTGAGAAGGAAGCCCTCCCATGGCCTCGCGGCCCCCACGGTATCAGGCCGGGATCAGCTCGTGCAGCGTCGCGGCGGTGTACACCCGCGCGCCCGGCGGGAGATCGGCCGGGGCCTCCAGCCCGATGTAGGTGGCCCGCCCGGTCGCGGTGGCGGTGGCGGCGGTGGCGGTGGCGGCGGTGACAGGAGCGGTGGCCTTCGCACGCAGCAGGTCGGCGAGGTAGCGGACCCGGAGGTGGTCGCGTTCCACGATCGAGCGCACCAGCAGCGACGTGGTCACCCGGTTGCCCTCGACCTGGTTGAACCGGGGATGACCCTTCAGGTAGAGGTGCAGCCACTTCACCCGCCAGGCCCCGTCGCCGCCGCGGAGGAAGACCAGCGGCAGGGCGATCCGGCCGGAGCCGCGCAGGTCCGACTTCATGCGCACGGTACGCGGCTCGAAGGGGCGGCCCTCCTGCTCGGCGTCCCTGGTCATGAAACCGAAGAACGCCTCCGCCGCCTCGTCGAACGGCTCTCCGGAGTAGACGTTGACCAGCGGGATGATGATCGGCCGGGTCGCCTCGGCGAGGCGGACGTCGATGAACTCCGAGGCGCCGTCGGCGGCGTCGGTGAGGTCGCCCGAGTACTGCGCGAAGTCGCCCGAGTAGTTCGTCCAGGAGACCTGCTCCGGGTCGCCGTAGGAGGCGTCGAGCATGAGCGCCGACAGGTCGTAGTCGGTGCGCTGCCCGGCCTGGCGCCAGTGGACGAAGAACCTGAGCAGTTCCCCGTCCACCCGGGACAGCGACCCGCGGGGGAGCATGCCGAGCCCGGGGACGACCGCCTTGCCCGACAGGGGCAGGGCCACGTCGAGGACGTCGGGGTCGACGACGAGCTCGCCGGGATCCGGGAGCCGGCGGGTGATCTCCTCGTCCAGGATGGCGAGCAGCCGCCCCAGCGTCTCCTCGCCGAGCGGCGCGCGGCCGTCCGGGGTCGTCCACGCCCTGCCGTACCGGTTGACGAAGACGCGGCCGGCGGCGGGCGCGATCCGGTTCTGCAGGTGCTCGCGGAGGGAGAGCAGCACGCGGCCGGACGCCCGTCCGGCGGATCTCTCGGCGGCGTCCAGTACGGCCGACGGGGACGAGCCGGTCCGCAGCAGGTGGTCGAGGCGGCGCAGCAGCGCGCCGGGGGCGTGCTCCAGCAGCCGGACGGCGTCGGCGGTACGGCCGGCCGACAGGGCGGCCTCGACCCGGCTGTCGAGGCCGGCGACCCTGCGGGCGCCCCGGGCCGCCTCGAAGACCTGGGCGGCCCGCGGGAACCGCGGGAACTCGTGCGGGTGGAGCCGCTCGCCGAGCCGCTTCCACTGCTCCCGGTGGCGGGTGACGTCGCCGTGCGAGGCCGGGGGCAGGCCGTCCAGCGCGGCCAGGAGGGCGCGGCGCTCGGGGCGGCGGAACGAGCGGAACCGGGTGGGCGCGGCCAGCGTGACATCGCCGCCGGAGGCGCCGCAGGCCAGCCGGAGCACGTCGGTCACCGTGTCGACGAGCAGGGGGAGGCCGGCGGCCAGCCGTACCTCGTTGACGACGGCGCGGTTCTCGCGCACGGGAACGTCCTCGGGCTGCTCGGCGCAGAACGAGGCCAGCGAGCGCAGGGCCGCCAGGTCCTCGGCGGCGAGCGGCGCCTGCGAGCCCGCCAGGGAGAAGTAGAGGTCGCGCGCCTCGGACTCCAGGTTCCCGCCCGCTTCCAGTACGGTCACCCGGTCACCGGCCAGCGGGACCAGCTCCGCGTGCGCGGCCAGCAGCTCGGCGTAGGTGTGCCGGTAGCGGCCGTATCCCGGCAGGCTCAGCAGGTCGAGCGTGGACGGCCGGACCCGCGCGGCGGCCGGGTCGAGCGCGGTGACCGGGTCGAGCAGCGCCTCGCGCAGCAGGCCGGCCCAGAACTCCACGGTGTCGGGCACGTTGGCGGGGAAGTCGATGAAGTAGGCGTTGTGCCGCACGTGGTCGCCGACCAGCCGGCGGACCGCGGCCAGGACGCGCACGCCGAGGTCGACCACCGTCTCGCCGGGCAGCCCCGCCAGACGGGCGAGCAGGGCCGGCGAGCACGTGAACCCCACGCTCAGCAGCGCGGCGTCGAGCTGCCGGGCGGCCGTCTCGCCCCAGCCCGGCACGGCGTCCGCGGGAGCGCCGAGGGGGACCCGCAGCCGCCTGGTGATGACGAGGCTCTCCAGCGCGAGGCTTTCCGGCGCGGGGTTTTCCGGCGGGAGGTTTTCCAGAGCGTCCACGGATGCACCTTATAGGCGGATACGTGAGGTGATTATTGATTTTCTCCTGGTGCTCTGTGCCGCCTCGGCGGACACCCCGGACGGGGCTTCACGGTTTGCGGGCGACCCCGCAGAACTGGGACACCTCGTCGGGCTCACCCCAGGGCTCGGCTTCGGCGCGCCAGCGCGAGCAGGACACCACGCCGGGCTCCAGGAGCTCCAGCCCGTCGAAGAACGTCGCCAGGTGGCGGCGGTCGCGGGCCACGATCGGGGTGCCGCCCCGCTCCATGAACCGCCGCATCGCCTCGTGCATGGCCTCCCCGTGGACCTCGGCCGTGGCGTGCGCGATCGCCAGGTAGCTGCCGGAGGGCAGGGCGTCGACCAGCTCCCGTACGATCTTCCCCGCCTCGGCGTCGTCGACGATGTGGTGCAGGATGCCCAGCAGCATCAGCGCGACGGGTTCGGTGAAGTCGAGCGTCTGCGCGGCGACCCGCAGGATGTGCTGCGGGTCGCGCAGGTCGGCCTCGATGTACTGGGTGCGGCCCTCGGGCGTGCCGGCGAGCAGGGCACGGGCGTGCGCCAGGACGATCGGGTCGTTGTCGACGTAGACGACCCGGGACTCCGGGGCGATCCGCTGCGCGACCTCGTGGGTGTTGTCGGCGGTGGGCAGGCCCGTGCCGATGTCGAGGAACTGGCGGATGCCCGCCTCGCCCGCCAGGTGCCGTACGGCCCGGCCCAGGAACGCCCGGTCGGCGCGGGCCGCTTCGACGATGCCCGGGATGAGCTGCTTGACCATCTCCCCGGCCTCGCGGTCGGCCGGGTGGTGGTCCTTGCCGCCCAGCCAGTAGTTCCAGATGCGGGCCGAGTGCGGCCGGTCGAGGCCGAGATCACGCGGAGCGCCGGATTCGCGGGGGGTGTCCATGGGTCAGGTCCATTCATGCGGGGGTTCGCGCCGAACACGACCGCCTTAGTCGATCATGACCGCTCGTGCCGCGGCAAGCCCCCGGACGGAGCGGATCGAGCGCTCCGTCCGGCGGCCGGGCCGTACCCGGAGGCCGGGGCCCCGGTCAGCCGTCCGCCTGTGCCCGCGAGCGCCACAGCAGCCAGACGAAGTACGGCGTGCCGAGCAGCGCGGTGACGAGCCCGGCGGGCACCTGGGCCGGGGCGATGACGGTGCGCCCGAGCGTGTCGGCCAGGCTCACCAGCAGGGCGCCGAGGAGCACCGCCACCGGCAGGACGCGGGCGTGACTCGCGCCGACCAGGGCGCGGGCGGCGTGCGGGGCGATCAGGCCGACGAAGCCGACCACGCCCACGGCGGAGACCGCGGTGGCGGTCAGCAGCACCGAGCCGCCCAGGGCGGCCAGCCGTACCGGTTCCAGGGGGACGCCGAGGACGCGGGGGCTGTCCTCGTCCAGGGAGAGCAGGTCCAGGTCGCGGCGGAGCCAGACGATCAGCGGGAGCACCAGGGCCAGGGCCAGCGCGACCGGGATGAGCTGGGCCGGGACGCGGCCGTAGGTGGAGCCGGACAGCCAGGTCAGCGCCATGGCGGTGTTCCACGGGTCCGCCTTGACGATGATCAGCACGGTGACGGCGGTGCAGGCCGCCTGCACGCCGACGCCGATCAGCACCAGGCGGTCGGAGTTCAGCCCGCCGCGCCACGACAGCAGGTACACCGCGGCGGAGGCGGCCAGCGCCCCGGCCATGGCCGCCGCGGACATGGGCCAGATCCCGGCGAGCGGCGCGAGGGCCAGCAGAGAGATCGCGCCCACGCCCGCACCGGCGGTGACGCCGAGCATGCCGGGCTCGGCCAGCGGGTTGCGGCACACCGCCTGGACGGCCGTGCCCGCGGCGGCCAGCGCGGCGCCGGCGAGCACCGCGGCGAGGACCCGGGGATAGCGCTGGTCGAGCACGAAGGTGAGGCCGCGGCCGGTCCGGCCGTTCAGCCAGTTGACCAGGTCGCCGCCCAGGATCCAGGTGTCGCCGCCGAGCATGCCGAGGAAGACCGCTCCGGCGAGCAGGACCGCGCAGGTGGTCACCACGGTCAGGAAGGCGGCGCGCGAGCGGGCCGCGACCCGCACGATCGGCGGCTGGCGGGTCGGCCCGGCGTCCCGGTAGCGGCGGGCCAGCCACACCATCACCGCGGCGCCGAACAGCGAGGTCACCACGCCGGGCGGCACGTCCACGCCCGCCTGCCCGCCGAAGACGGCGCGCAGCCCGATGTCGGAGCCGAGGACGACGAGTACGCCGACGAGGCCCGCCATCGGCAGCGTCGTCCGGTGGCGGTGCACGCCCGGGAGCAGCCTGACGATCACCGGCGCGCACAGGCCCACGAACCCGATGGGGCCCGCGACGGTCACCGCGGCGGCGGCCAGCAGGACGGCCAGGAGCGTCAGTCCCAGGCGCAGCCGCCCGACGTTGACGCCGAGCACCGTGGCGGTGTCGTCGCCCAGGGAGAGGATGTCGAGCCTCGGCCCGGCCAGCACGGCGGCGGCCACGGCCAGCAGGATCAGCGGGCCCAGCTGCGTGACGGCCTCGAGGTCGCTCTGCACGAGCGAGCCGCTGCCCCAGGCGAACAGCCCGGTGGTCTCCTCCTCGAAGAGGATCAGCAGCAGGTTGGTGAGCGAGTGCAGCGCCAGCGCGGTCGCCGAGCCCGCCAGGATCAACCTGGTCGTGCCGGTCCGGCCGCCCGCGGCGAGCGCCATCACCAGGGCGGCCGTCGCCAGGCCGCCCAGCAGGGCGAGCAGGCCCGACAGGAACAGCGGCAGCGTCAGGCCGAAGGCCGCCGCCGCGGCGACCGCGAAGTAGGCGCCGGCGCTGACCGCCAGCGTGTCGGGCGAGGCCATGGGGTTGCGGGAGACGGCCTGCAGCAGCGCGCCCGCCACGCCCAGGGCGACGCCGACGGTGACCCCGGCCAGCAGCCGGGGCAGCCGGGAGGCCAGCAGGATCCGGGCGGCCTCGCCGTCGGTGTCGCCGAACGGCAGCCGGAGCAGGTCGAGGGCGCCGATCGACGACGTGCCCTGCGTCACGTGGACCGCGGCGGCCACGACGACCGCCGCCAGCGTCAGGAGGAGCGCGCCGGCGCTCCCCAGCCGCCGCAGCGGGGCGGGGGGCGCCGGCGGGGCCTGGAGAGTGGTGCTCAACCGGTGTAGGCCTTCACGAGGGCTTCGGCGTACTGCTTGGACGACAGCGGCCCGCCGAAGGTCCAGATGCCGTCGGGCAGCTTGGTGACCTGCTTCTTCTCGACGAACGGCAGCTTCTTCCAGATGGCGTTCGAGGCCAGCCCGTCGGCGAAGACGTCGGTGCCGTCGGAGGCGTTGTAGAAGAAGCGGGTGTCGGGGTCCTTCAGCGCGGTCAGGCCCTCGACGTCGGTGGCGCCCAGGCCCCACACCGGGTCCACCTCGCCCGTCCAGGCGTTGACCAGGCCGAGCTCGGTGGCGATGTCGGAGACCAGCGCGCCCTTGCCGAACATGCGGATGGAGATCTTGCTGCCGTCCTTCCAGCCGTCGGCCATGGCGAACGGCTTGCCGGCGGCGCCCGCGGCGGCGAGCTTGCTCTTGCCGTCGGCCAGTGCGGCGTCGAAGTCGGCGAGGAGCTTGTCCGCCTCGGCGGTCTTGCCCAGCGCGGTGGCGATCAGCTTGAGGTCGCTCCGCATCCGGCCCAGGTTGTCCTTCGCGTCGCTGCCCTTGAAGGTGATGACGGGGACGAACTTCTCCAGCTGCGGCACCAGCGCGGAGTCGCGCTCGGCCTCCATGACGACCAGATCGGGCTGGAGGGCGGCGATGGAGTCGACGCTCGGCTCCTGGCGGGTGCCGACGTCCTTGACCGAGGGGTCGAGCTTGGCCGCGGTCACCCAGGTGCCGTAGCCCTTGGTGTCGGCCACCCCGATCGGCATGACGCCGAGGCCGACCGCCATCTCGGCCTCGCCCCATTCCAGGGCGACCACCTTGGTGGCGGGACGGTCGAGGGTGACCTGCTTGCCGCGGCTGTCGGTCACGGTGATGGGGGAGGCGGAGGCGGGGGCCGTGCCGCCGGAGGCGGCCGGTTCGGGAGCGGCGGTCTCGGTGGTGCCGCAGGCGGCGAGCACGGCGGCGGCGGCCACGGCCACGAGGGCGGTGCGCAGGGGGTTCATGGTGTTCCTGTCAGGTTGTGGCGGGGACGCTTCTGGTGTGCCGGCCGATCGGCCGGGTGGACACCGTTCCCGTCCTCGGGTCGTGCGTGACCTCGATGCGGATGCCGTACACCTCGGTGAGCAGCTCCTCGGTGAGGACCTCGGCGGGCGGCCCGTCGGCCCGGACGCGGCCTCCGTGTAGCAGGACGACGTGGTCGGCCAGCTCGGCGGCCTGGTTCAGGTCGTGCAGGACGACGCCGACGGCCACGTCGTGGTCGTCGGCCAGGTCGCGCACCAGATCGAGCAGCTCGATCTGGTAGCGCAGGTCCAGGAAGGTGGTGGGCTCGTCCAGGAGCAGGACGCCGGTGTCCTGCGCCAGGCAGGTGGCCAGCCACACGCGCTGCAGCTCGCCGCCGGACAGCTCGTCCGCCGCGCGGTCGGCCATCGCGGTGACGCCGGTGAGCTCCATCGCCCTGGCGACCGCGGCGTCCCCTCCGGGGTCGCCCGCCCGCCACCGGCCCCGGTAGGGGTGCCTGCCGTACCCGATGACGTCCCGCACCCGCACGCCGGAGGGTGTGGGGCGGCTCTGCGCCAGCAGCGTGACCCGCTTGGCGAAGTCGCGGGCGGACATGTCCAGGGCGGACACGTCGTCGGCCAGCGTCACCGTGCCCGCCTCCGGCCGGTGCAGCCGGGCCAGCGCCCGCAGCAGGGTGGACTTGCCGCTGCCGTTCGGGCCCACCAGGGCCGTCACGAGTCCCCGCCGCAGGGTGATGCGGCCGTTCTCGACGACGGTGGCGCCGTGGTAGCCCAGACGCAGGTCGGCTCCACGCAGCGAGATCTTCTCGGTCACGGAGATTAGGTTAGGCTTACCTAGATAAATGTCAACTTTCAACTATTTCGATCATGCCTGGGCGATCTGATGGCGGCCACCGGGCCACCGGGCCACCGGGCCGCGGGGCCGCCCGGCTCGCTACGGCGGGGACGGCCTGCCCATGAAGCGCTCGCCCGCCGCCTCGATGCGCCGGATCTCGGCGCGGAAGAAGCGGGCCAGCTCGGCGCAGGCGGCGGGGTCGACCGGGCCTCCCTCGCGGGCGGGCAGGTCCGGGTAGGGGCTGCCGAGGACGAAGATGTTCTCGTCGTTGTAGTTGTTGGCGGGCGCGGTGTAGTTGAAGGACCCGGCGACGACGACCGCCTCGTCGATCACCATGAGCTTGTGGTGGAGCTTGCCGAAGGCGGGCTCGCGCCTCGGGAAGTACAGCTCGATGCCGGCGCGGTCCAGGTCGTGGGTGGCCGCCCAGGCCTGCGCGCCCTGGCCGGGGTCCATCACGCCGGTGACGGTACGGCCGGCCGCGGCCAGGGCGATCATGGCGTCGTCGATGCCGGACGAGCCGGAGAAGGTGAAGATGGCGAAGTCGACGCGCGCGGCGGCCTTGAGCATCTGCTTCATGATCTCCAGCTCGGGCGCGTGGTCGGGGGCGAACAGCACCTTCACCGGTACCCCGCCGAGGCTGTAGGCGGCGGGGACCTTGCCGTGGGCGCCCCGGCCGAATCGCCCCTCGCGCAGCTGGTCGAACTCGGCGGTGTACACCCGGCAGATCCGCGGGTCGTGGAAGACCACGACGTGGTTGAGGTTGCGGTGGCAGTCGGTGCCGGTGAAATTCGCCGAGCCCGACAGGATCGCCGACGTGGGCAGGGCGCGTTCGCGGTGGTCGCGGATGACGAACTTCTGGTGGAAGATCGCCGGGTTGTAGTCCGCCTTCACGTCGACGTTGCAGCGCAGCAGCGCGGCCAGGATCCTCCGGTTCGGCTCCAGGCTCCGCGCCCCGTCCTCCCCGCCCCACTGGACCCGGCGGCGGGCCGCGGCCTCGTCCTCGCCGGGCCGCACGGTGACGGCCGGCGGCCTCGCGGAGACCAGGTAGTCCTGCTCCAGCACCATGCGGACGTCCACCCCGCGGAAGCGGGCGTCCAGGACGGCCTGGGCGATGGGCTCGGAGTCGAGCTCCTGCACGGCGATGTCCAGGGAGCGCCGCGCGCCGCCGATGAAATCGACGATCACGCGTTCGAGGTCGTCGGCCGCGCCCAGCTCGACGGGGCCGACGAAGGCTTCGATGCCGCCCCCGGCGAACGTCGTCATACTGCGAGCGTTTCACCACTGAAACCGGCATACAAGATTAAAGTCGCAAATCAAGTGACATCTCGGTCTGGTCGATCTGCTCGATCTGTCTGGCATGCCGGGCGGAGCGGGACGGCGGTCCGCTCCGCCCGCCCATCTCAGGCGAGGACCTCGGGGACGCCGGGGGTGAGCCAGTGCAGGCGGCCGGCGAGTCCCTCGGCTGCGAAGGCCGCGGTCACCTGGGAGGGGTCCTCGGTGAAGTGCTCCCAGGAGGCGTAGTGGATCGGGCAGACCCGGCGGGCCCCCAGCGAGCGGGTGAGCGCCGCGCCCTGCGCGCCGTCCATGCAGATCAGCTCGCCGCCGCCGAAGCCCTGGATGCGCGGGGCCCCCAGGTGCAGCAGCGCGGTGCCGACGGTGAACCGGCGGCCGATCTCGTCGAGCTCCTCGACGTAGACGGTGTCGCCGGAGACGTAGAGGGCCTCGTCCTCGCCCGGCTCCTCGACGACGAAACCGGTGACGTCGCCGAAGGGGCCGTGCACGCCGGGGGTGCTGGTGATCCGCAGGGTCCTGCCGCCGACGGTCAGCTCGCGGGTCTCCCAGGGGGCCAGGCCGACGGCCCCGCCGCCGAGGCGGCCGGCACCGCTGACGGTGGTCAGCACCGGGCGGCCGTCGAGCAGCGTGCGGCCCGTGGTGTCCAGGTTGTCGTAGTGCTCGTCGTGGCTGAGCAGGACGGCGTCCACCGGCGGCAGGTCACCGGCCGCGATCGCCGGGCCCCGGGTGCTGCGCAGGACGACGGGACCGTAGTCGAACTCGGCCGGGGCGGGGTCGAAGACCGGGTCGGTGAGCAGGCGCAGCCCGCCGATCTCCAGCAGGACGGTGGCGGTGCCGATGTGCGTGGCGGTGATCTTCATTCCGGGTTCTCTCCTCGGTGGGCGCGCCCCGTGGGGGCGTGCGGGATCGGCCGGTGCCACGGGTGCGGCTCCGGCTGCGGGAAGGCGTGGTCGCGGGCGGCCCGGGGTCAGGCGGGGGCGGTGGTGCGGAACCTGCTCCGGTACTCGCCCGGGGTGGTGCCCAGCCGGTCGCGGAAGACCCGGTGCAGGGTCTCCACCGAGCGGAACCCGCAGGCCCTGGCGATGTCGGACGGCAGGCGGGACGTGCGCTCCAGCAGCCGGCGGGCGGCCTCCAGCCGCATGCCCTCGACGAACGCGCCCGGCGTGCTCCCGGTCTCGGCGCGGAAGACCCGGGCGAAGTTCCGCTCGCTCATCGCCATCCGTGCGGCCAGTGCGGGCACCGACAGGTCGGCGTCCAGGTGCTCGCCGATCCACAGCCGCAGGCCGCGGATGTCCTGCCGGTCGCCGGGGCGCTGCGCCAGGGGCACGCTGAACTGGCTCTGGCCGCCCGGCCGCTGCAGGTACATGACCATGGCGCGGGCCACGTCGAGCGCGAGCTCGTCACCGTGGTCCTCGGCGACCAGCGCCAGGGCGAGGTCCATCGAGGAGGTGACGCCCGCGCTGGTCCACATCCGCCCCGAGCGGACGAAGATCGGATCGGGTTCGACCTCGATCTCGGGGTGGTCGGCGGCGAGCCGGCCGACCGTCGCCCAGTGGGTGGTGGCGCGGTGCCCGTCCAGCAGGCCGGCGGCCGCGGTGACGTGCGCGCCGGCGCACACCGACGCCACCCGCCCCGCCCGCGGACCGGCCTCCCGCAGCCACGCCACCACGCCCGCGTCGACCTGGGGGACCGGCCCCTCCGGGCCGATCAGCATCCGGCCCGGCACCAGCAGCGTGTCGATCGTCCCGCGCTGCTCGGAGAACACCTCCTCCACGCACAGCCGGACACCGGAGAAGGTCGGCACCGGGCCGCGCCGCTCGCCGGCCAGCCGTACCTCGTAACCGGCGCGCCCGCCCAGGAACCGCCCGGCCATCGCGAAGACCTCGGCCGGGCCGGTCACGTCCAGCGTGTCGACTCCGGGGAACATCGCGACCACGACCAGGTGGGGGACGGCGGGAGAGGTGCTCATGCCGTCAACTATCGGGGGGACCGGCTGCTGGCCGCAATGACAGGTCATTGCAGGATCCCGCCATGATCGGCGGGCCGGGCGCCGTGGTCGTCCGGGACCCGCAGGGCCGGGCGCCGTGGTCGTCCGGGACCCGCAGGGCCGGGCGCCGTGGTCGTCCGGGACCCGGCGGGCGACGAGAGGGCGGCCGGTTCCGTTCATGAAAGTTTCATGGGCCATTGACGTTGGGAAAACGCTTTCCTACGGTGGGCCCTGTCCTTCACACGGACACGTGCACTCACGTGAGCGGCGCGTACTCGCTGGGGGGAATCCGTCACGCAGGTCCCCGGACCTGCCGGACCAGCAAGGAGCTCGGCTGTGCCAAGCAGATTCGACAGAAAGGCTGCGGCCGTCGCCGTCGTCGGCGCGCTCGCCGCGTCCGGATGGGCGGTCGGCACCGCCGCCGCTGCGGCCGCCCCGGCACCCGGTGCCTACACCATCGTCAACGACGCGAGCGGCCTGTGCCTGGCCGTCCCCGGAGCCGGTGGCTCCGACGGCCTCCAGCTCACCCAGGCCGGCTGCGGCGCCGCCGGCCAGACCTGGCAGCTGACCGCCGCCGGCGGCGGCTTCCAGCTCAGGGCCGCCCACAGCGCCAAGTGCGCCGGCGTCAAGGACGCCTCCACCTCCGCCGGCAAGGCCGTCCAGCAGGAAGCCTGCACCGGCGCCGCCTCGCAGACCTGGAACCTGGTCGCCGCCGGCGCCGCCTACCGGGTGGTCAGCGCGGGCAGCGCCAAGTGCCTCAACACCAAGGACAACTCCACCGCCTCCGGCGCCCTCGTCCAGCAGAACTCCTGCGACTCGGCCGCCACCAAGCGGTGGCGTCTCGTCCCGGCGGGCGGCGATCCCACGGCCACCCCCACCGCCACCCCGACGGCCACACCGACGGCCACGCCCACGGCCACACCGACGGCCACACCGACAGTGACCCCGACGGCCACACCGACCAGCCCCGGAGGCAACGCGGGCGGCCTGGTCGGCTTCGCCACCCTGAGCAAGTACGGCCGGACCGGCACGAACGGCGGTGCGGGCGGCCAGACGGTGACCGTGACCACCTACGCCCAGCTGGCGGCGGCCGTCGCCGACGACACGCCCCGGATCGTCCGGGTGTCGGGCACGATCACCGGCACCGGCGCCAAGATGCTGGACGTCGGGTCGAACAAGACCATCATCGGCGTCGGGTCGAACGCCACGATCAACGGCTTCGGCCTCGACGTCAACGGCTGGGGCCCGGAGGAGGTCGCCTGGGGCGGCGACCTCTGCGACCCCGCCGAGAAGGACCGGTTCACGCGCGTCCAGAACGTGATCATCCGGAACCTGACCTTCCGGAACTCCACCGACGACTCGGTCAACGTGCAGTGCTACTCGCACCACGTCTGGGTCGACCACAACACCTTCCACTCCTCCGCCGACGGCTCGGTGGACGTCAAGCGCGGCTCCGACCTGGTGACGGTCTCCTACAACCGGTTCATCGGCACGGACAAGTCGATGCTGCTGGGCCACAGCGACAAGAACGGCGCGCAGGACACGGGATACCTGAACGTCACCTACCACCACAACTGGTTCGACGGGTCGAACACCCGCCACCCGCGGGTGCGGTTCGGCTACGCCCACGTGTTCGCCAACTACGTGGAGGTCGACGACTACTTCCTCGGCCTGGGCGTCGGCGGCAGGATCTACGCCGAGAGCAACCACGTGAAGAGCGCCAAGACGATCACGCAGGACTTCGGCGACACGAAGCTGACCTGGACGGGCAGCAACTTCTACGACCCGGCCACGATCGGCCGGGCGCAGGACAGCGGCAAGACCATCGACGACTGGCTGCGCGCCGACGGCGGCGTCGCGGCGCCGCCGTACGCCTACTCGGCCGGGACCGCCTCCGCCACCCCGCCCGCCGCGGGCGCGGGTGTCGCCGGCGCGGACTCGCTGCCGTAGCACTCCGCGGAAGCCGCGGAGCCCGGCCCCGTTCCGGGGCCGGGCTCCCGGAACAGGGCCGGCCGGGAGAGGTCAGGAGACGCCCGCGGGTCCGGTGCCCGCCAGGGCGGGGTGGTCGATCCAGCGGGCGGGGAGGTCCCCGGCCGTGGTCGCCGCGGCCAGGCCGGTCGGCAGCCCTTCGCCGTAGTGCGAGGCGCGCGGTTTCCGGCACTCCGCGAGGATCGCGGGCCCCCGCGCCGGTGGATCGCCCCGTCAACCCCGCCGCCTCCCAGCAAGAAGGAGTTGGCGGCGTTGACGACGACGTCGGCGTCCTGTCCGGTGACGTCCTCCTGGACCAGGGCGATCCGCATGGGGACGAGTCTGCCAGCGGATCGCGTACCGCGCGCCCTGGGCTCAGAAGCGCCGGCGGGGGAGCATGTCGTCGTCGGGGACGGACGACGGGGCCCTCCGCGCGGCCGGCGGGGCGCCGGCCACCCCGGCCCAGCGGCGCAGGGTCGCCGTCGCGGCCTCGCGGTCGGCCTCGGCCAGGCCGGCGATGTTCGCGCCGTGGTTGGCGCCCGGCGCGACGTACAGGTGGGAGTCGTTCCGGCTGGGGGTGAACCGCTCCGCGCCCCACGGGTCGTTCTCGCCGTAGACGAACATCATCCGGCTCGACCGGGTGCGCACCCAGTGGTCCACGTCCAGCATCGGCCGCGGGTCGTGCGCCGCGGGGCGCAGCTCGGCGGGCAGGACCGAGTCGGGCCGGTAGAGGTTGTGGTAGCGGGTCAGGCCGCGCAGGTGCCGGAACCTCAGCTCGGGCCAGCCGAGCTGGGTGGACGCCTGGTAGTAGTACGGCGTGTAGTACTCGACGCCCTGGTCGGTGTAGAACGAGAAACCCGCGACGGAGTCGATCCAGTCGTAGATCTCGTCGTCGGAGGCGGTGGCGGGCGGCACCTTCGCGCAGTCGGCCGTGGTGGAGTACTGCCAGAACGCCCACACCGTGTCGAGCACCGTCATCTCGAACGACCGGTCGGCGGTGCCGAGCGTCCGGGCGAAGGTGTAGCCGTTGTCCGCGGCGTACGCCTCCAGCCGGGGCACCAGCCGCTCGCGGCGCCTGAGCGCCTCCTGCTGCACGCCGTCCAGCGCGGCGCGGCAGGCGGCGTCGCCCACACCGGCGAAGAACCGGTCGTAGGCCCGGTCGAGGGGGTTGACCCGGTCGTTCGGCGCGACGTAGGCCACCACGCCGTCCACGTCACCGGGGTGGAAGCGCCGGTGGTAGACCGAGGTCATGCCGCCCTTGCTGGCGCCGGTCTGGATCCACCTGCCGGAGTAGACGGCCTTGAGCGCCTGGACGATGCGGTGCTCGTCGTCGGCCTCCTGCCGGATGTCGAGCCTGCGCCAGTCGGCCGGGTCGGGCCGGGAGGAGCGGAAGAACCGGTGCTCGACGGAGAGCTGGTTGCCGTCGAGCAGCCGCGTCGGCTCGGTCCGGGAGGGGGACGGGTTCACCGGCAGGCCGTACCCGCCGGTGAAGAGCACCATCGGCGCGTCCTCCGCGCGGTGCAGCAGGGTGAGCCGCTGCTGGAAGGTGCCCCTGCGGGGGTCGCGGTGGTCCACCGGCTGGGTGAAGGACAGGACGAAGAAGCGGTAGCCGGTCGGCCGGGTCTCGGAGACCACGGTCAGGCCGGGGACGGCCCTGAGCCTGGTCAGCAGGGTGTCCTCGGCCGCCGCCGCCGCTGTGGCGGGCGGCGCGGCCGGTTCCGCCTGCGCCGAGGCGGGGAGCGCGGTGGAGGCGGCGGTGAGCAGCGAGAGCACGAGGGCGGGGATCACCCGGGTTCGCACGGTCATCTCTCCTGGGGGGTGGTCGCGGTCACCGGGAGCGCGGAGTTCCGCGGGGAGGGCGGCTGCCGGGTTCCGATGATCGCTGGGGAGCGGGTCGCCTCATTGTCACCGCGCGGGCGCCCGCGCCGCGAGCCCCCGGCCCGTACGGCGTGCCCCTCCCGCGCCGGCGGGGACGGCGCGGTGCACGCCCGTCCAGGTCCGCGGCCGTGGTCCGCGGCCGGATTTCGTTCAGATCGCGGTCCGGGGCGCCGATCTGCTTGACAGGGCGGCGGCCGCCGTTCCCTGCCGCCGGAGGGAGCCTCCGGCAGGTGGACTCCCCGAACGACCTGTTGGAGGACGAGAGTGCGTAGCATGATTCCCAAGATCGCCGTCGCGATGGGCGCGCTGGTGCTGACGGCGGCGGGCTGCGCCGTCGACGGGGCCTCCGCCTCCGGGCCGGCCGACCGCGGCACCGTCGGGATCACGCTGCCGACGACGGCCCGGCCGCGCTGGATCAAGGACGGCGGCAGCATGAAGAAGCAGCTGGAGCTGCTCGGCTACAAGGCCGACCTGCGGTACGCCGAGGACGACGCCGCCACCCAGGCCGACCAGGTCGAGGAGATGGTGGACAACGGGGTCAAGGCCCTGGTCATCGGCGCCGTCGACGGTCCTGTCCTGAAGGACGTGCTGGAGCGGGCGGCCGCGGACGACATCCCGGTGATCTCCTACGACCGGCTGCTGCGGGGCACGCCGAACGTCGACTACTACGCCACCTTCGACAACTTCCGGGTCGGCGTGCTGCAGGGCAGGGCCATCGTCGACGGGCTCAAGCTGGCCACGGCCAAGGGCCCCTTCAACCTCGAGCTGTTCGGCGGGTCGCCCACCGACAACAACGCCACGTTCTTCTTCAACGGCGCGATGAGCGTGCTGCAGCCCCACATCTCCTCCGGGAAGCTGGTGCTCAGGAGCGGCAAGCGCGAGTTCGCCGACATCAGCACCGTCGGCTACGAGACGAAACTGGCCCAGACCCGCATGACCGGGCTGCTGGCGAAGCACTACCGCTCGGCGTCCGTCCACGCGGTGCTGTCGCCGCTGGACCGGATGTCCCTGGGGATCGTCGCGGCCCTCCAGGCGGACGGGTACGGCACCGCCGCCAAGCCCATGCCGGTCGTGACCGGGCAGGACGTGGAGGTGGACTCGGTGAAGCTGATCGCCGCGGGCAAGCAGAGCGCGACGGTGTTCAAGGACACCCGCGAGCTGGCCAAGGTCGCGGTGCGGATGACCGACATGCTGCTGCGCGGTGAGACGCCCGAGGTCAACGACACCGAGCAGTACCACAACGGCGCGAAGACCATGTCGACCTTCCTGCTGCAGCCGGTGGACGTCGACAAGTCGAACTACGAGCGCATCCTCGTCGACAGCGGCTACTACACCGCCGAGCAGATCAGCGGCTGACCGCCCCGCGGACCGGGGCCCGGCCCGCCCCCGGTCGTCTTCCCTGTGTGGCCACCCCGATCGTGACAGCGCCACCGGCGCGTAAGGAGCCCTTCCCGTGAACATCCCGCCCGGCCACGCCCCCAAGCGCAGAGGGAGGCTGGCGACCGGTTTCCTCAACCGGCCCGTCGCCGTCAAACTCATGACGCTGGTCGGCGCCAGCCTGCTGGCCCTGACGGCCTGCTTCGCCGTCACCGTCGTCAACAACCGCGCGGTCGACGCGGCGAACGAGCGCCTCGGCCGGCTCAACGAGGCCAACGCCATCGTCCTGCAGCTGGACCGGATGGCCGCCGACCTGAAGGTCGAGGGCCTGGAGTCGGTGACCCGCGACGATCCCGCCCGGCAGCGGGAGACGCTCGACGCCCAGATCGAGAGCACCCGGGAGATGCTGGAGCGGTTGAAGGCCGTCGACGTCCCGGCCGGGCAGCGCGCCTCGGTGAACCGCATCACGACGGTGTTCACCGAGTACATCGACGTCATCGGGCACTTCGTCGACAACGCCGCAGCCGACCAGGCCCAGGCGCGGCGCAGCTGGCAGCAGGTCGGCGTCGACAACTACCTCACCAGCGCGGTGACCCGCAACGAACGGGCCTTCTTCGCGCAGAGCATCGAGCAGGCGAAGGCGGACGCGGCCGACAGCCGCGAGCGGGCGACGCAGCTGATCCTCGTCACCGTGGTGGTCACCGCCGTCATCCTGGTCCTGCTGGCCCGCGTCGTGGTGATCTCGATCACCCGCCCGCTGCTGCGGGTGCGCCGTTCCCTGGCGGCCATGGCCGACGGCGACATGACGGTCACCAGCGACGTCACCACCACCGACGAGGTGGGCCAGATGGCCCGCGCCATGGACCAGGCGCAGGCCAGCGTCCGCAACGTGGTGGCCTCGGTGTCGGCCTCGGCGCAGGCGGTGGCCGCGGCGGCCCAGGAGATGGCCTCGGCCACCGACGCGGTGGCGGAGTCGGCCCGGCGCGCCGCGTCCGAGGCGCAGGCCGTCTCCGACACGGCGGCGTCGGTGTCGCAGAACGTCGGGATGGTCGCCACCGGCTCCGAGGAGATGGGTGCCTCGATCCAGGAGATCGCCGGCAGCGCCCTGGGAGCCGCCCGGGTGGCCGGGCAGGCGGTGGAGGTCGCCGGTCAGACGACCGCGCAGATCGGCAAGCTGGGGGAGTCGTCCAGGGAGATCGCCACCGTGGTGGCGCTGATCACCTCGATCGCCGAGCAGACGAACCTGCTCGCGCTCAACGCCACCATCGAGGCGGCGCGGGCGGGCGAGAGCGGCAAGGGGTTCGCCGTGGTCGCCAGCGAGGTCAAGGAACTGGCCCAGGAGACCGCCCGGGCCACCGAGGACATCTCCCGGCGGGTGCAGGCCATTCAGGACGACACCGCGGGGGCCGTCACCGCGATCGGCCGGATCAGTTCGGTGATCGGGCAGATCAACGACTCCCAGGGCGTCATCGCCAGCGCGGTCGAGGAGCAGACGGCCACCACCAACGAGATGAGCCGCAGCGTCACGGCGGTGGCGGAGGGCTCCCGCGACATCGCGGAGAACATCGCCGAGATCGCGAACGCGTCGCGGACGACCACCGAGAGCGTCGCCCGCTCCCAGCAGGCCGTCGGCGAGCTCAACGCGATGGCCCGCGAACTGCGGGAGCTGGTGGCGCACTTCCGCTGCTGACGTGTCCCGGCGCCCCGGAACCCCGGCGCCGCCACGCCGGGCGGGCCCGGCCGGTGACCACCGGCCGGGCCCGCTCAGTGCGGGCGGGTGGCCGCCGCGAGGTCGTGCAGCACCACACCGCCACCGACCGGCGACCACCGCGCGGATCGGGGGAGAGAGCGGGCCGCAGCCGAGTCCCCCGGCCGCGAAGGCGGTCCCCGTCACTGCTCGGAGGAGCGGCGGCAGGGGTCGCCCTCCGGGCGGCGCCCGTCCAGGGCGCCGCGGAGCGCGTCGGCGTAGCGGGGGAAGTCCAGGTCGTCCGGGCTCAGCGCCCCCGACGTCACCTGCCGGAGGCAGGACCGGAAGACCTCGCTGAAGGTGGCGTAGTGGGCCACGGGCGGGCGCGGGCGCGTGTCCTGTACGGCGCGGCGGATCGCGTCCGCGAAGAGCGCCAGCTGGCCGGAGGTGATCTCGGTGCCGGGATCGGGGCCCGCGGGGCGGAGTCCCCCGGCCGCCAGCAGCTCTCGGCAGGTCCTCGGCCCCGAGGCCGTGGCCCCCGTCTCCTCCGGGCCCGCGCCTCCCGCGCCGGAGGCGCCGGCCCCCGGCTCCGCGCGGTAGTCGTCGTAGACGCTCTCGACCACCGGTGGGTAGCCGCCGCAGGCGAACAGCTTCTTCTGGGCCTCCGCCGTGGTGAGGAACGCGATGAGGCGCTCCGCCTGCTCGTGGTCGGGGGACCGCCTGGTGACGGCGAGGTTGAAGCCTCCCAGCACACCGGGTCCGGGCAGGGCGCTCATGGCGAAGCGCAGGTTCTTCCCGTCGCGCATGGACGGGTCCGAGGCGAGCCGGTGGAAGGCGAACGGCCAGTTGCGCAGGTAACCGGCCCGCCGGCTCCGGAAGCCCTGGAGGCTGCTCTCCTCCCTGAGGCTGCGGGCGCCGTCCGTCCAGGTCTGGCGGGACAGCATGGCGTGCCAGGCCGTCAGCGCCCCCTTCGCCTTCCCCGCGTTCTCCGGCGCGTCCAGCACGACGCGGTCACCCTCCATGACCTCGGCTCCGCCGGAGAGGACCGCCTCCAGGAGGTTGACGGTCCCTCCTTCGTAGTCGTCGAACTGCCCGGCGTAGCCGTGCTCCGCGGCGAGGCGCACGAGCTGCCCGGGGGCGGTGGGCAGGGGCAGGCCCGCCTGCCGGAACAGCAGGGGCGCGTCGGTGGCGAACGGCAGGGCGTACCGCACCCCGTCCACCTCGGTGCTGTCCAGGGGCTTGTCCAGGAAGGCGGCGCTCCGTCCGGCGTCGAGGGCGACCGGCCTGAGGTGGCCGTTCCGCGCGAACTCGGCGGTCCAGGCGACGTCCAGGACGAGGATGTCGTACGCGCAGCTCTGGGACTGGGCGGCGGCCGCCATCTCGGCGCGCTCCTCGTCGGTGGAGCTCGATATCTCGACCAGCTTGGCCTTCATCGCCCCCTCCCGGCGGTTCCACTCCTCGATCAGGTCGCGGCGGAAGCTGCCGGTGCTCACGTCGCTGCCCGTCGCGATGGTGAGTTCGCCGTCCGTCGCGCACGCCCGGGCCTCGTCGGTGGAGGCCCGGTACGGGGCGAAGCCGAACACGGCGACGACGAGGAAACCCGTGCAGAAGCCGGCCAGGGCGACCCGGGGCCGGAGCGGGCGCGGGGGCCTGCGCAGGCGGAGGCGCCCCTCCGGGCGCCCGGCCGCCGTCATGACCACCCCCGGACCGTGGAGATCATCCTGCTCAGCCCTTCCTCCAGGTCCTGTCCCGCCTCCGCGCAGACGATCCGCTTGCCGCCGGCCCGCCGGCTTCCGGGCGGCAGCCCACCGCCGCACCGGCCGTCGCCGAGGACGAGGACGTAGAGGTTGCGCACCCTCCCGGCGCGGGCGAGGGCCCTGCCGATGGCGCGGTCGTCCGGTTCGTCGCCGAGGACGCCGCCGTCGGTGAGGACCGCGACCGTGCCGCCGAGCCGGTCGACGTGCGGGGAGACCTTCTCCAGCATCTCCGAGACCGGCGCGTCCCGGCCGACCGGTTCCGGGGCGGCGATGTCCTGCGTCAGCCGGTCCAGGTCGTCGCGCCCGGCGCGCCCGGCGGGCGCGGTGACCTCGGTCCCGCCACCGGCCGTGTAGAACCTGCCGAGGGAGAGGCGGTCGGCGGGGGCGAGCGCCCCTCGCACGACGGGGAACGCCTCACGGGCCCTGAGCAGCAGGGACGAGGGAGGCTGCGCCATCGATCCGGAGGCGTCGAGCACGAGGTGGAGGCTGATGCCCGGGAGTTCCTCGTCGATGCGCCGCCGTACGTCGTGGAGGGCGGCGGCGTCCTTCACCCGGGGCGTCCCGGCCGGGGCCGGGGCCGCGGGGAAGAGCCCTCCGGCGCCGAGCCACCTCCCGAAGTCCGTGAGGGCCCGGTGGGCCTCCGGTCTCTTCTCGCCGGCCCAGGTGACGGTGAGGAAGGGGTGGTCCAGCGCGGACAGGTCGGGGGAGGAGAACGCCTTGAGGGCGTCCCTCCCGCTCGGCGCGTTGCCGGGGCAGCCCTCGTCCGAGAGGTTCCTGGTGTTGTAGTCGTGCACGCTGTGCGAGGGCACGACCAGCGCCACCGTCTCCCGCTCCGGCCCGTCCGGATCCTTGAAGCGGCAGAGCAGGGCGCTGACGCTCTCGTCGAAGGCCACGCTGCGGGTCGTGTCGCCGGCCCTGTTCAGGCCGGTGAGTTCGGAGGCCGCGATCAGCCCGGCCGACGACAGGCCCGGCTGTGGATGGATCAGCCTCATGCCCAGCTTCGCGCGGGCGGTGTCCACCAGCGTCCCGAGCCGGTGGCCGCCCTCCTCCGCCGGGCCGAGGGCCCTCTCCATGCCGTCGAACGGCTCACCGAGCATGGCGATCACCATGCGGTCCCGGGCCACCGGGAAACCGCCGGCGAACGTCACCCGGGCGGAGTTCACCCGCTGTCTCACGTACTCCGCCTCGCCGCTGCTGGTCGCGACCCACGCGTCCGGGCGTATCCCGAGGAGCCGGACGAACGGCTCCCCCTCCTGCCGGGCGTCCTGGCGCTGCCAGCCGTTCTCGAAGCCGTAGATCATCTCGTCGATCGAGGGGGCGGGTCCCACCGATATCCGGTGCTCCCGGCAGCCGTCCGCGGTCCTTCCGGCGGAGAAGCCGGCGGCGGCCGCACGCAGCGCGTGCACGTTCTCCGGGGCCGTGACCACGCGGAGTTCCCGCGGCGGGTCGCAGGGACTATTTCGCGGCCAGCCACGAAACGCCCTGCTGCCCTCCCCACAGGACGAGTCCGGCGGCCATTCCCAGGCCGGTGAAGATGTAAGCGGTCGCCACCCACGGCCGCGCGCTCCGCAGCCCTCGGGCGGCCTGGCGCGCCCGCCTGCTCCTGCGGGAGAACCTCCCGAAGGCGTTGCGGAGAAGGGAGGTGACGGGAGCGAGGAGGCGGGCCGATCGGGCGCGGATCCCGGCGAGTCTCCGGTGGTAGAGGAAAAGGCTGACGGGAAGCGCGAGAACCAGGACGGCGGTTATCCGGCCACCTGGAATCGATGTTATGAAAGAGCCGAAATCCTCGGAGAACCATCGGAAGATCTGCTCGATGACGATCGCTATCAGCAGGCTGCGGACCCCCTCTCCGGTCCCGCTCCCGCCGGTGCCTCCGGGAGCGGGACCGCCCATTCCTTCCGAGGTCCCGGGCTTGCCGTCCGGCGGGAGGGGAGACGGTGAGGTCATGGTGAAAGCCTATTCGGCGATCGCCGGAACGCGTCTTGAAGAAACTATGTGATATCCGCGCAATCGCGGAAGAATCGCGCCTGGATTCCGTCGATGGCGGCCGTCGATCATCTCGATCACATTGTCAAAATTTCATGATCTCTGCGGGGTGTCGACCGCGCGGCCGGTTTTTTCCGGATTCGGGTGGCCGCCGTCTCGCCGGATGACCGCCACATCGGCCCGGAGGAGCCCGGCGGGCCGGGGCCGCGTGAGAGCTTTCACGGAACCGCCCCTCGGCGAAGGGGCCGCCGGTGGAGTGGCGCTCCCGGCTCGCCGGACCTCTCGGCGAGCCGGGAGGCGGGGTCAGCCGCGGGTGGCGGGCGGCCAGCCGTGGCCCCAGCCGCCCTGCACCATGGTCTGGAACGCCCATCCGTCGGCGGTGCGCACCAGCAGGTCGGCGTAGCGGGTCGACCGCCGGTCCCCCTCCGCGCCGGTCATCGTCGCCTCCGTCTCGACGAGCACGAGGTTGGCGGTGAGGAAGCGCGGGGTCCGGACGGACTCCATCGCCAGACCGGCCGTGCCGCCGCCCATGACCTCGGTCATCACCTCGACGAACTCCTCGCGGCTCCACTGCCGGACGGCGGCGGAGCCGCCGGGCACGTCGGTGGCCAGGTTGAGCGGGAAGACCGCCAGGTCGGCGATCTCCCGGACCGCGCCCCGCTCGGCCAGCGCGTCGTACTCGGCGAACCAGGCCTCGACGGCGGCCAGGTCCCCGGCGGTCGGCGTGAACGCCCCGCTCTCCGCGCCGTCGCCCGCACCGCTCTCCACGCTGCTCCCCGTGTCGTCCTGTCGCACTGTGGTCTGCTCCATCGTCACTCCCTCCGTCGAACCTTTCCCGTGCACTGTACCGTACGATGTACGGAAATGGGGGCGCCGAAGGGAGATCGCTGTCGCTGGGGTTCGCGCCGGCGGCCGGGCGCCCGGTGGCGGCCTCTTCTGCGGCAGGCCGGTGGAGGAGGGGCGGGCATGCGGCGCCCGCGGGGCCGGAGGGGCGGCCGGAGGGGTGGCCGGAGGGGTGGCCGGACGGGTGGCCGGAGGGGTGGCCGAGCGTGTCGCCGACGGGGGCGGTCCGGCCGGCCCCGGCTAGACCGTGGACCGCTTGCGGGTCGCGGCGACGACGCTGTCCAGGAGGCCGGGGAAGAGGCCGTCGAGGTCGTCGCGGCGCAGGGAGTTCAGTTTCGAGGTGCCGTGGTAGACCTGCCGGATGACCCCGGCCTCGCGCAGGACGCGGTAGTGGTGGGTGCCGGTGGACTTGCTGACGGCGAGCTCGATCTCCGAGCAGGGGACGCCTCTCCCGGACTCGGCGAGGAAGCGCACGATCTCCAGGCGCATGGGGTCGGCGAGGGCGTGCAGCACCGCCTCCAGCCGGATCTCCCCGGTGCTCGGATGGTCCAGGATCCGTGCGGACATCGGTGACCCCCTCCTCCTCGTCCCGGCACGATCGTACGACATCCATCGTAGTTTGACATTTATCGTAGTACGATGATTATCGTATAAAGACCGGACTCCGGACGAGCTGTCCCCCCGAACGATCGAGACGAGGCCCCCGTGCTGTTCGAACCCATCACCCTGCGGTCCCTGACGGTCCCCAACCGGATCTGGATGGCGCCGATGTGCCAGTACTCCGCCGCGACCGACGGCCCGGAGACCGGAGTGCCGCACGACTGGCACCTCTCCCACCTCGCCGCCCGGGCGGTGGGCGGCGCCGGGCTGATCCTCACCGAGGCCACGGCGGTCTCCCCGGAGGGCCGGATCAGCCCGGCCGACCTCGGGCTGTGGAACGGGCGGCAGGAGGAGGCGTTCACCCGGATCACCCGGCTCCTCAAGGAGCACGGCACGGTGCCCGGCATCCAGCTCGCGCACGCCGGGCGCAAGGCCTCCACCGACCGGCCCTGGCTCGGCGGAGCACCGGTCGGCGAGGCCGACGGCGGCTGGCGGCCGGTCGCGCCGAGCCCGCTCCCGTTCGCGCCCGGCCACCCGGTCCCGCACGAGCTGACGGCGGACGAGATCCAGCGGGTCGTCGGCGACTTCGCCCGGGCGGCGGAGCGCGCGCTGCGGGCGGGCTTCCAGGTCGCGGAGGTGCACGGCGCGCACGGCTACCTGATCGGGGAGTTCCTCTCCCCGCACAGCAACCACCGCACCGACGGCTACGGCGGCTCGTTCGACGGCCGCGTCCGCCTCGCCCTCGAGGTCGTCGACGCCGTGCGGGCCGTCTGGCCCGAGGACCTGCCGGTGTTCTTCCGCGTCTCGGCCACCGACTGGCTCACCGAGAACCCCGAGGACGAGCGGGAGGGCTGGACCGCCGACGACACCGTCCGCCTGGCCAAGGAACTGCTCGCCCGCGGCGTGGACCTGCTCGACACCTCCACCGGCGGCAACGCCCCCGGCGCGCGGATCCCCGCCGGCCCCGGCTACCAGGTGCCGTTCGCGGCCCGGGTCCGCGCCGAGACCGACCTGCCGGTCGCCGCCGTCGGCGAGATCACCGAACCGCACCAGGCCGAGGAGATCGTCGCCTCCGGGCAGGCCGACGCCGTACTGCTCGGCCGCGAGCTGCTGCGCAACCCCTACTGGCCGAACCTGGCCGCCCGCGAGCTGGGCGCGCAGCCCCGCTGGCCCGACCAGTACCACCGGGCCGTCTGACCTTCCGGCCGTCGACCGCGGGCCGCCGGTCACCGGACGGCCGGAGCCGGGACGGCGGGCTCTGAGCCGACGGGTGCCGCAGCGGCCGAGGCCGTGGACGGCCCGCCGCTCTGCAGCTCATCGCTCGCCGAGGGGCGGCCGCAGGGCCGGGCCGCCCGGTGTCCGGTACGCCGAAGGCCCGCCGCATCCGCCGGAGGCGATCCCGGCGGATGCGGCGGGCCAGTGGGTGCGGCGGGCCCGGCGGACCATGTGGCCCGGTGGGCCCGGCGGGCCCGGTGGGCGCGGCCGCTCAGCCGCCCGCGCCGGCGCGGCGCTTGGCCCAGACGTCGAAGGCGACGGCGGCGAGCAGCACCAGGCCCTTGAAGAGCATCACCCGCTCGCTCGGCGCGCCGATGAGGGACATGCCGTTGTTGATCACGGCCATGATGAGACCGCCGGTGATGGCGCCCACCACCTTGCCGACGCCGCCCTGCACGGCGGCGCCGCCGATGAACGCCGCCGCGATGGCGTCCAGCTCGAAGCTGTTGCCCGCGGTGGGACCGGCCTGGTTGAGCCGCCCGGCGAAGATGATCCCGGCCAGCGCCGAGAGCACGCCCATGTTGACGAAGAGCCAGAACGTGACGGACTTGACCTTGATGCCGGACAGGCTCGCGGCGTGCAGGTTGCCGCCGATGGCGTAGACGTGGCGGCCGAAGACGGCGCGGTTGGTCAGCAGCGTGTAGCCCAGCACGAGGACGGCGAGCAGCACCAGGACCCAGGGCAGGTTCTTGAACCGGGCCAGCTGCACGATGACGGTCATCACCACCGCGGCGGCGGCGGCCATCTTGAGCGCGAACAGCGGCAGCGCGTCGACCTCCTGCCGGTAGCCGAGGCGCGCCTGGCGGGCCCGCCACTGGGTGGCGACGATCCCGCCCACGATGGCCAGCCCGACGATCAGGGTGAACAGGTCGGCGCCGCCGAGCGGGCCGAGGCCGACGTTGCCGAGGAAGCCGGGCAGGAAGCCGTTGGCCAGGGTCCGGACCTCGTCGGGGAAGGGCCCGATGCCCTGGTTGCCGAGCACGGTGAGGGTCAGCGCCCGGAAGATCAGCATCCCGGCCAGGGTGACGATGAACGCCGGGATGCCGAAGTAGGCGATCCAGTAGCCCTGCCAGGCCCCGATCAGCGCGCCGACCAGGAGCGTGATGAGGAGCGCCGGCGGCCACGGCATGCCCATGTCCACCATCAGCACCGCCGCGACGGCGCCGCTGACCGCCACCACCGAGCCCACCGACAGGTCGATGTGGCCGGCGATGATGATCAGGATCATGCCGATCGCGAGGATCAGGATGTAGGAGTTCTGCACCATGATGTTCGAGATGTTCTGCGGGCTGAGCAGACCACCGTCGGTCAGGATGGAGAACAGGACGATGATCAGCGCGAAGGCGACGTAGATGCCGCTCTCGCGCAGGTTGAAGGAGAACCGGCCGCCCGATGCCTTCGCGGGGGGCGGGCCGTTGCCCACGACCTCGGCGCCCGCCCCGGACGCGAGCGCCTTGCCCCTGCTCGTCTGTGCCATTACTCCTTCTCCCTGGTCATGAACTGCATGAGGCGCTCGGGGGTGGCCTCGGCTCTCGGCACCTCGCCGGTGATGCGCCCGGCCGACATCGCGTAGATGCGGTCGCAGAGGCCGAGCAGCTCGGGAAGCTCCGAGGAGATCACGAGCACGGCCCTCCCCTGGTCGGCGAGCTGGTTGATGATGGCGTAGATCTCGTACTTGGCGCCCACGTCGATGCCGCGGGTGGGCTCGTCCAGGATCAGCACGTCGGGGTCAGTGAAGATCCACTTCGAGAGCACGACCTTCTGCTGGTTGCCGCCGCTGAGCTTCCCGGTGACCGCCAGCACGCTGGGGGCCTTGATGTTCATGTCGGCCCGGAAGCCGTCGGCGACCCTGTACTCCTCGTTGCCGTCGATCCAGCCGCGCCTGGCGAGCTTGCCCAGCGCGGCGGCCGAGACGTTGCGCTGGATGTCCTGGATCAGGTTGAGGCCGTACCGCTTGCGGTCCTCGGTGGCGTAGGCGATCTTGTGGGAGATGGCCTCGCTGACCGAGCGGAGCTGGATCTCCCTGCCGTCCTTGTAGACGCGCCCGGAGACGCCGACCCCGTAGCTGCGGCCGAACACGCTCATCGCCAGCTCGGTACGGCCGGCGCCCATGAGCCCGGCCAGGCCGACGATCTCGCCGCGGCGCAGCGTCAGGTTGGCGCCGGAGACGACGGCGCGGTCGGGCTGGGCCGGGCTGTGCACGGTCCAGTCCTCGATCCGCAGCACCTCCTCGCCGATCGTGGGCTCGTGCGGCGGGAACCGGTGCTCCAGGTCGCGGCCGACCATGCCGGAGATGATCCGGTCCTCGGTGACCTCGCCGCCCGACATGTCCAGCGTCTCGATCGTCCGGCCGTCGCGGATGATCGTCGTGGAGTCGGCGATGGCTTTGATCTCGTTCAGCTTGTGGGAGATGATCACCGAGGTGATGCCCTCGTCGCGCAGCCCGCGCAGCAGGTCGAGCAGGTGCGCGGAGTCCTCGTCGTTGAGCGCGGCGGTCGGCTCGTCCAGGATGAGCAGCCGGACCTGCTTCGACAGCGCCTTGGCGATCTCGACGAGCTGCTGCTTGCCCACCCCGATGTCCATCGCCCGCGTCACCGGGTTCTCCCGGAGCCCGACCCGCTCGAGGAGCGCGGCGGCCTCGGCGTTCGTGCGGTTCCAGTCGATCAGGCCGCGCCGGGTCCGCTCGTTGCCGAGGAAGATGTTCTCGGCGATCGACAGGTACGGGCTGAGCGCGAGCTCCTGGTGGATGATGACGATGCCGCGCCGCTCGCTGTCCCGGATGCCGGAGAACCGGCACGGCTCCCCGTCGAAGACGATCTCGCCGTCGTAGGAGCCGTGCGGGTACACCCCGGACAGGACCTTCATCAGCGTCGACTTGCCGGCGCCGTTCTCGCCGCAGACGGCGTGGATCTCGCCGCGCCGTACCGCCAGGTTGACGTCCTGGAGGGCCTTGACGCCCGGGAACGTCTTGGTGATGCCCCGCATCTGAAGTATGTGGTCGGTCATGCCGTCCGTCTCCCCCCTCGCGACCGGCGCCGGGCCGGCCCTTCGCGGGAAGGACCGGCCCGGCGCCGCGCCGGCTACTTGAGCTGGTCCTCGGTGTAGTAACCGGAGTCGACGAGGATCTGCTTGTAGTTGTCCTTGTAGACCACGACGGGCTCGAGCAGGTAGGACGGGACGACCTTGTCGCCGTTGTCGTAGTCGGTGGTGTTGTTCACCTCGGGCTTGCCGCCCTTGAGCACGGCGTCGGCCATCTCGACGGTGACCTCGGCCAGCTTGCGGGTGTCCTTGTAGATCGTCGCGTACTGCTCGTCGGCGATGATCGACTTCACCGAGGCGACCTCGGCGTCCTGGCCGGTGACGACCGGGTAGGGCTGGTCGGCGGTGCCGTACCCGCTGCTCTTCAGCGCGGACAGGATGCCGATGGACAGGCCGTCGTACGGCGAGAGCACGCCCTGGACCTTGGCGTCGGAGTAGGCCTTGGTGATCAGGTCCTCCATGCGCTTCTGCGCGGTGGCCGGGTCCCAGCGCAGGATGGCGACGGTCTTGAAGTCCGTCTCACCGCTCTTGACGACCAGGGTGCCCTTGTCGATGTACGGCTTGAGCACCTCCATGGCGCCGTTGTAGAAGAAGGTGGCGTTGTTGTCGTCGGGCGAGCCGGCGAAGATCTCGATGTTGAACGGGCCCTTGGCGTCGCCGTCGGAGCCGTCGGCCTTCTTCAGCCCGAGGCCCACCAGCAGCGAGGTCGCCTGCTGCACGCCGACCTTGTGGTTGTCGAAGGTGGCGTAGTAGTCGACGTTCGGGGTGTTGCGGATGAGCCGGTCGTAGGCGATCACCGGGATCTTGGCGTCGGCCGCCTGCTGGAGCTGCGTGGTGATCGCGGTGCCGTCGATCGAGGCGATGATCAGCAGCTTCGCGCCCTTGGTGATCTGGTTCTCGATCTGGTTGACCTGGGTGGGGATGTCGTTCTCCGCGTACTGCAGGTCGACCTTGTAACCCAGCTTCTCCAGGGAGCTCTTGACGTTGTCGCCGTCGTGGATCCACCGCTCGGACGACTTGGTGGGCATGGTGACGCCGACGAGGGCGCCCGCGGCCGAGCCCGCGCTCGGCGCCGCCTCCTGGTCGACCGTCTTGGTGGCCGAGCCGCAGGCGGTCATCGCCAGGGCCATGGCCAGGCCGATCGGCACGGTGGCCAGCTTCGCGAGCCTCATGTTCTCTCCTTCAAGTGACGCGGACGCATTCACGGCCGCTGCGACCACGGCCCCTCCGCCGTGTCGCCCGGGTCTCTTGGTGCTCATCGGCAGTGTTAGCGTTCACATTCAGCGGCGGCGAACATACCGACGAATGTTTCAGGGGTGTGAACAGTTATCAAATGCCCAGGCAGGCCGCTAGTCAAGGTTTGTGACAGCACCGTGACATCACGGTCGGGCGGGGTGATCGCCGGAGGTCCGCCGGGCGATCACCACAGCGGTCCTGGAGGATCCGGCGGCGCCGGGGAGCGCGGTCCGGGAGGGGCGGACGGTGCCGGGGGTGCGCGGTCCGGGAGGGTCCGGCGGGGCCGGAGGGCAGGGGGTGAGGGGCCTTCGGGGGCGCCGGTGGGGGCGCCGGTGGGGACGGGGCCGGGGGCGGGGCATCCGGTCCGCCGCACCGGGTAGGGAGCCGCCATGAGAACGCGATGGCTCTTTGCGGACGGCGAGTGGCGGGCGAGCGCGGGCGCCGGCACGATCGCCGTGGACGACCCGGCGACCGGCGAGCGCGTGGGCGAGTGCCCGCGCGGCTGCGCCGAGGACGTCGAGACCGCCGTGCGGTCGGCGCGCGCCGCCGCCCCCGGGTGGGCGCGCGTCGCCCCGGCCGAGCGCGGGGCGCTGCTGCGCCGTGCCGCCGCCCGGGTCAGGGAGCACGCCGGCGAGCTGGCACGGCTGGTGACGGCGGAGATGGGCAAGCCGCTGGCGGACGCGCGGGGCGGCGTGGAGGCCGGGGCCGGCACCCTGGAGCAGTACGCCGAGCTGGGCCCCCTGCACGGCGGGCGCAGCCTCCAGGGCGGCTGGGGCGCGACCGACCTGATGGTCCGCGAGCCCCGCGGCGTCGTCGGCGTCATCACCCCCTGGAACGACCCGGTGGCGATCGCCTGCGGCCTGATCGGCGCCGCGCTGGTCACCGGGAACACCGTGGTGCACAAGCCCTCCGAGCGCACCCCGCACACCGGGGCCCGCCTGGTCGAGCTGCTCGCCGAGGACCTGCCGCCGGGCGTGCTCACCATGGTCGCGGGGGACCGGAGCGCCGGTGCGCCGCTCGCCGCCCACCCGGGCCTGGACCTGCTCGCCCACGTGGGCTCCACCGCCGCCGGACGCGAGATCGCCGCCGCCGCCCGCTGCCGGGTGCTGCGGGAGAACGGCGGCAAGGACCCGCTGATCGTGGACGCGGGGGTCGACCCGAAATGGGCCGCCGAGCAGGCCGCCCTCGGCTGCTTCGCCAACGCGGGCCAGATCTGCGTCTCCGTGGAGCGGATCTACGTCCACCGCTCCGTCGCCGAGCCGTTCACCACCTCCCTCGTCGCCGCGGCGGAGGCGCTGCGCACGGGCCCCGGCCTGGACGAGGCGACCACGCTCGGCCCGCTCGTCGACCGGCGGCAGCGCGAGGCGGTGCACGAGCACGTGCGCGCGGCGGTCGCCGCGGGGGCGCGCCTGCTGACCGGAGGCCGGATCCCCGACGGGCCGGGCGCCTTCTACCCGGCGACCGTGCTGGCCGACTGCACCGACGACATGGCCGTGCTGCGGGAGGAGACGTTCGGCCCGGTCGCGGCGGTCCGCGTGGTCGAGAGCTTCGACGAGGCGCTGGCCCTGGCCAACACGGGGGAGTACGGCCTGGCCGCCACGGTGCTCACCCCCTCGCTCGCCCACGTGCAGCGGGCCTGGCGAGAGCTGCGCGCGGGCACGGTGAAGGTCAACGCGGTCTTCGGCGGGGCGCCGGGCGGCGCGGCGCAACCCCTCGGGGCGAGCGGGGAGGGCTTCGGGTACGGCCCCGAGCTGCTCGACGAGATGACCCACACCAAGGTCGTGCACATCGCCGCCCCTTGAGCCATCCCCTGAACCGCGCTTGAACGGTCCACTGAGCCGCCTCTGAACGGTCCGGGTCGTCCGCGGGTTGGGAGATTCCAGTAGCCGGAACGTGACCGCGGGCGTACGGTGAGTGCGCGAAACCACGCCTCACTCCCCACAGGAGTCGCCCATGGGCACTTCGGACGGCCGGGTCCTCATCATCATCGTGATCGCGTCGATCGCGTTCTTCGTCGGGAGGCGCTTCCAGCGGACGCGGGACAAGTGGGCGGGCTGGGGGAGTGCGATCAAGGACGCGAAGGCGGCGGCGGACAAGGTGCCCAAGGCCAAGGCGGACGCCTGGGCCGCGGTCCGGGGCATGCTCGCGGTCGGCGTGGTCGTGCTGATCTTCTTCGCGGTGGTCGTGAACGCGCTGCGGTACGGCTGACGCGCCGGCCCTCCGCCGACTGCACGTTGTCGCCTTGGACTCGGAGTGGTCTGCCCTGAGTCCTGTGGAGTCGCGGTTCTGGATCGCCATGGCATTAACACCTCGAGCGTTTTTTCATCCTGAGTAGCGGCCCTCTTCGATGAGCTGCAGGACGAGGATGGCCCGGACTATCGCGGTGGCGCGGCGCGGGCGGCAGCGGAGCCGGACCAGTACCTTCCATGCCTTCAAGGTCGCGGCGGCGCGTTCCCCGATCGCCCGGATGCGGGCGTGGGAGCGGTTGACGGACTTCTGGTGGCGCGCCAGGCGCGGCCGGTGCCGATGGCGCTTGAACGGGGTCCGGATCGTGCCGCCCGCGCCCTGGTACCCCCGGTCAGCGAAGACCTGGACGCCGGCATTGGCGAGGGCGTCGATCAGGCCGGCCCGCCGGGCCGCGGTCAGATCGTGCATTGCCCCGGACAGCACGGGCGAGGCCCACACCAGGCGGCCGGCCGGATCGGCGAGGAACGGGACGTTGGCCCCGTGCCGGTGGTGTTTGCCGGAGTAGTACAGCCTGCCGTCGGCGAGCCGGTCGATCGAGATGAGTGTGCCGTCCAGGATGGCGTCGGCCAGGCGGGAGGCTTTCAGCGCGGCGGTGTGCACGTCGTCGGCCAGGGCAGCGACCAGGTCGACCGCCTCGCGCACGTAGTGCCAGGCGGTGGTGGTGCCGATGGCGAACCCGCTGCTCAGCGGGTGTAGGTGTCGCCGTTGCGCAGATGCGCCAGAACGAGGAGGGCTTGTTGCCCGGGGCCGAGGCGGCGCCAGCGGGAGCGTCGTTCGACACGGTGGGCGCGGATCAGCTCAGCCAGGCGGGCAAGAGTGTGGTCGGACAGCGGAATCGCGGCACGGTATGACAGTAACGAGGCTCCCGGTCGGGGCATCGGATCTTGGTCGACTGCTGTCTTGCCGGGGCCTCATCTCACCTCAACCCATCTCCCCTTACGCCCACGCCGACCAGCGCCGTCAGGTTGAAAAGGGCTCCGAGGATGAAAGAGCCTCACTGGGTTTCAAGAAAAGCCGCGAGTCTGCCACAGGGACTCTTGACAGCTACCTGGACCGGATTTTCACCGGCGAGTGGCGGCGAGCTTACGAACAGCAACTCTGCGGCCAGGTCACGACTTCATCCACCGTTCTGCCGAGAGCGCGGAGAGTTGAGGCCGAGACGCGAAGAAGTCGTGATTTGACGCAAGATCACCACCTTGATACCTTCACCTTCGCAAACCGGGCACCACACAAAAGGTGTCCATATTTTATTTGTCTTTGCAAGCAAGGGAGAAACATGAACTTGCGTCTCAGGCGTACGCTCGTCGTCGGCGGAAAGGCTGTCTTCGCTGCCGTACTGGTTGGAGCGGCCGGGTTCTCGGCTGCCCCCGCCGCTTTCGCTGGCGGCCAGAGCCCCAGCGTCAACGGTTGTTATGTCCGCTGGTGGAACACGGCTTCTTCGGGCTACTGCTCTCCGGCGACCAAGACGGCGACCTACTACAACAACTACTACTGCAGCGGCCCTCTTGACGGCTGGAACATCACCGGCGGTGACCGGATCAGGAAGGGCACGTCCCCCACCTGGGGATCCGCGGAGTGTGTGATCGAGGTTACAAAGGCCAAGGCCAGCTGGACGGTTTAGTAGATGCGTTGGGTGTGGATGTGCGGTTGCCCGCATCTGCATTGACGAATGGGGTGGATGTCGTCGAGGGACGGCATCCACCCCATGGTGGAAAGGCCGGAAATTTGCATGACACTGTCAGGGTCGCAGGTCTGTCGCAAGGCTACGGAAGGAAAACAATAATCGACGGCCTGGATCTCGGTCTTCGTGCTGGAGTGCTGGGGCTACTAGGGCCCAACGGAGCAGGGAAGACCACGCTGCTTCGGACTCTGGCGACTGTGGTCCCCCCGAAGCGCGGTGATGTCTACATATGCGGAGAACGCGTCGGTTCGGAACGTGCGGCTCGTAGAGCCCGGCGAAACATTGGTTATCTTCCGCAGAACTTCGGATACTATCCGCGATTCTCGGTCTATGACTTCGTCCGTTATTGCGGCTGGCTCAGGGAGGTTCCTGCCGGCAGATTGCACGAAGCGACGGTCGATGCGGTCAGGGCGGTGGGCCTAGGGGACCACGGATCTGCAAGGATGAAATCTCTGTCGGGCGGCATGATTCGAAGGGCGGGAATCGCTGCGGCTATCGTGGGAAATCCCCCTCTCGTGCTCCTGGATGAGCCTACCGTCGGCCTCGACCCTGCTCAGCGCCTGGAATTCAGAAATCTTATCCGGTCATTGACCGGAACCGCTGTCATATTGAGCACGCATCTGGTGGAGGATGTGGCCGTCACCTGTGATGACGTCGCGGTGCTGCTGAAGGGGAGATTCGTCTACAGGGGATCTCCTGTGGACTTGGCGGATCACGCCGCTGAGGACGCGGCCGGTGACAGTCCATTGGAGCGTGGATATATGTCCGTCCTGTCGGCGGCCGGGACTTCCGCATCGTGAACACGTATTTTATCGAGTTGCGCCGATCGCCGCTGAAGTGGTGGTTTCCCCTTCTCCTTTTGATTGAGATCTCAGTTCTATTCGGCCGCAGCCGGTGGTGGATCGGAGTGTGGCCGCAGGCCAGCGCTGCCGCACAGATGCCATCGCTCTTCTTGGGGCCTGGTTTCGCTGCTGCTGCCGCATGGGCGGCTGGTCGCGACGCGAGAAGAGGTATGGACGCACAGCTCGGCTGCGCTGCTCGTGCCGCCTGGAGAATCGAGCTGACGCTACTGGCGGCCACATTGACGTACGGACTCGTCGCGTACAGCGTTGGCGCTGTGGCTGCAGCGATCGTCAGCTCGCCGATGGCAGGCCCTGGCTTCATCTGGCCCAGTTATTTTCTCCTGGGTGCTTCCGTTATCGTCGGATGCGGAGCCTTCGGTCATCTTGCCGGCCGATTGACAGGCGCTAAGCTCATGGCGCCGGTCGTGTGTGCAGCGCTTTCTTTCCTGTTCCTGGGGACCTTTGGCGGTCCTGAAGGCCTGGGATTCTTCGTGCTCTCGGGGACGCCGAGGCTCGGAATCAGCACCGAAGCCATCCTGAGCAGATCGTCTGTGTCCGCTGCTATCGTTGCCATCGCGGTCTTCGTCCCGAGGTCGTCGAGAAAATCCAATCATGGATGGCGACCCGCCTCGGTCCGGGTCGTCAGCGGCGTCGCCGCACTGGCGATGTTCGCGACGTGCACATATTTTCTCTCCGTCTCGGGTCCTCTCCGAACTCCTCGGAACCCGCCGTCGGACCCTCTCTGCACATCGACTGCGCCGTCTATTTGTGTTTGGCCGGAAAACCGCAAGTACATGCCGGAGCTCTCTGCCATGGCGCAGAGGATCAGTGGCCTTCCGAAGGGTGTCTTCAAGATGCCCGACAAGTATTTCGAAAAGGGCCTTCGAAAGTCCTCGTCATGGACATCTCCGGACTTCGAGATCATCGAAGGAAGCATGTGGTCGGTCTCGCCGGGCATCGCGGGATCCATAATCCAGTCGACTTTCCAGGACTTCTGCGATGCGAAGAGCCAGGAGGACGACTCTCGGCGGACCCTGTCCTTCTTCGAGCTGTCCACCTGGATCGAGGCCCGTGTCAATGGAGCCAGCCAGCCTTCCGATGTCCGAGGAGCACCGCCGGGCGTCGATGTACATTCGATAGGGGACCTCATCGGCAAGTCTGAGAGGGAGCAGATCGCGTGGGCGACCGGCCGGCTCGAGCAGATCGCGGAGACTCCCTGTGCGGAATAGACCCAATGGTGTTCCGGCATTCATCAGGGTTAGACAGTCTTATGCCTCCGTAGTCGGCGTTGTACTTATTGTCTGCAGCGAGCGATGGTTCGGATCGTCCAAGCTGCTTCTGCCTTCTGCGGAACGGGCCGGAATGGTGACCCTGCCCTTGCGCCAGGTGCTTGCGATGGTGGTCGCCACGATTGCGTGTACGAGCCTCTACAGTCGCATGGGAGATTGGGAGCTCCTGGGTGCACGACGGTTCTTCCGTCTGAAGCAGGCGTATGAGATTTCCGTCGTCGGCTTGACAATCATTACCTGCTGGATCGCCGAAGTCGTCGTATCGAATCCGGGTAATGCGATTGCTTTCACACGGTCTGCACTCATCTGGGCAGGTCCGGCCATCGTCTCGGGAAGGCTCTTCGGATGGCGTCTGGCCTGGATCTTCCCTTTGCTCGCACTCTTTCCTCTGACGTACTACGGGCATGACGCAGAAGGAAACGTCAGGTGGTGGAACTGGACTGGGCGACCCATGGACGATTGGATGTGCTGGGTGATTGCCGCATCGTCTCTGGCGATCGGCTTTCTGGCGATCTTGGCTCCTGATCGGCGTCTGAGACCTCTTGCTGGAGGATTCGGAAGCTCGTAGTGAGAGACGGGTGTGTTCGCTCCCCTCTCGTGCCATACATGTCGGACGGGGGTTCCGGACTGCCGCGCTGCGAGCTGAAATGAGAGAGATGAGGGCCGGGGATGGGAGGGTTCCTGCTTACTTCCGGGAATGGATGGGCGAGGGCATCGCCCTATGGAGGCTGTACGGCGGGAGCTCAGGCCGACTCGCGCACCACCAGCTCCGCCGGGAGGATCACCGGGTCGGCGGGACCGCCCTCCAGCAGGCCGAGCAGCAGGCGGGCGGAGGCCGCCGCCTGCTCGTCCATGGGGCTGCGCACCGTGGTGAGCGGAGGATCGGTGTAGAGGGCGGCCTCGATGTCGTCGTAGCCCACGACGGCCACGTCGTCGGGGACCCGGCGGCCCGCCTCGCGCAGCGCCCGCAGGGCTCCGACGGCCATGAGGTCGTTGGCGGCGAACACCGCGTCCAGCGCCGGGTCGTCCTGCAGGAGCTGGCGCATGGCCTCCGCCCCGGAGGCCCGGGTGAAGTCGCCGATGGCGACGATCGACCGGCGGCCGGTGCCGCGCAGCGTGTCGCGGTAGGCGGTGAGCCTGTCCTGTGAGGCCGGCATGTCCAGCGGGCCGGAGATCGTGGCGATCCGGCGCCGCCCCCGGTCGAGCAGGTGCCGGACCGCCTGGGTGGCGCCGCCGAGGTTGTCGTTGTCGGCGAAGGGCACGTCCACCGGCATGGTGAGCCTGCCGTGGGAGACCATCGGCAGGCCCAGCCGGGCCAGCGCGGCGGGCAGCGGGTCGGCGCCGTGCATCGACACGAGCATGACGCCGTCCACGTGCCCGGCCGAGACGAACCGCTGCACGCGCCGGTGGCTCTCGGCCGAGCCCGCGATCATCAGGACGACCTGCTTGCCCGCCGTCTCCAGCTCGCGGCTGGCGGCGCGGACGACCGCGGAGAACATCGGGTCGTCCGAGACGAGCCCGGCCGGCGGATCGGAGACGATCATGGCGATCGCGTCCGTGCGCTGGGTCACCAGGCTGCGGGCCGCGGGGTTGGGCACGTAGCCCAGCTCCTGCACGGCCCGCAGCACGAGCTCGCGGATCTCCGGGGTGACCGTGTCCTGGCCGTTGACGACCCGGGAGACGCTCGACTTGGACACTCCGGCCCGGGCGGCGACCGCCTCCAAGGTGGGTCGTTTCATGCCTTTTCGAGAACTCCGTTCCGCTGGATGACATCGCGATACCACAACGCGCTGTCCTTGAGGGTCCGCCGCTGGGTGTCGAAGTCGACGTGCACGATCCCGAATCTCCGGCGGTAGCCCTCGGCCCACTCGAAGTTGTCCAGCAACGACCACACGATATAGCCGCGCAGGTCCGCGCCGCCCTCGATCGCGGCGTGCACGGCGCGCAGATGGCCGTCCAGGTAGGCGGTCCGGCGGGTGTCGCGGACCCTGCCGTCCTCCTCCACGGTGTCGTCGAAGGCCGCGCCGTTCTCGGTGACGATCAACCCGACCTCGGGGTAGTCCGCCGCGAGCCGGAGCAGCAGCCGGGAGAGCCCGGTCGGCACGATCGGCCAGCCCATCGCGGTCAGCGGACCCTCGGCCGGGCAGAACCGCACGTCCTCGGTGCCCGGCCAGGCCGGGTTCGCCGGCTCGCCGGGGCCCGACTCCACCACGCAGGGGTTGTAGTAGTTGATCCCGACCAGGTCGATCGGCTGGCGGATGACCTCCAGGTCGCCGTCGGCGAGGTGCGCGAGCCCGCCGTGCCGTTCGACGATCTCCAGCACCTCGGCGGGGTACTCCCCGCGCAGCGCCGGGTCGAGGAACTGCCGGGTGAGCAGCGCGTCCACCCGGCGCACCGCCTCGGCGTCGGCCTCCGCGACCGGGGCCGAGGGGTCGGCCACCTGCGCGGGGGTCAGGACCGGCGCGGAGTTGACCACCAGGGAGATCTCCCGCGCCCCGGCCGCGCGCAGCGCCCGCGCCGCCAGGCCGTGGCCGAGCAGCAGGTGATGGGCGGCGCGGAAGGCGGCCGCCGGGTCCTGCTCGCCCGGCGCGTGCACGCCGGAGGCGTAGCCGAGGAAGGCCGAGACCCACGGCTCGTTCAGCGTGGTCCAGTGCCCGACGCGGTCGCCCAGCCGGGCGTGCACGAGCTCGGCGTACTCCGCGAACCGGTACGCGGTGTCGCGGTCGGCCCAGCCGCCGCGCTCCTGGAGCGCCTGCGGCAGGTCCCAGTGGTAGAGCGTCGTGTACGGAGTGATCCCGGCCGCGAGCAGCTCGTCGACGAGCCGGTCGTAGAAGGCGAGCCCCAGCGGATTGGCCGGGCCCGTGCCGTCGGCCTGGATCCGGGGCCAGGCCACCGAGAAGCGGTAGGCGTGCAGGCCCAGCTCGGCCATGAGCCGCACGTCCTCGGCGTAGCGGTGGTAGTGGTCGCAGGCGACGTCGCCGGTGTCGCCGCCGGCCACCTTGCCGGGGGTGTGGGAGAAGGCGTCCCAGATGGACCGGCCGCGGCCGTCCTCGGCCGCCGCCCCCTCGATCTGGTAGGACGCCGTCGCGGCGCCCCAGACGAAGCCTGCGGGGAAGTCCGCCCGCCCTCCGGTGAGGAGCGAAGGCGCGGTCCCCCGAGCGTTGACGACGGTCATCCCTTCACGGCTCCTTGCATGATTCCTCCGATGATCTGCTTGCCGAGCAGGCCGAAGACGATGACCAGCGGCAGCGTGCCGAGCGCGGTGCCGGCCAGGCCGAGCACGTAGTCGTTGACGTAGCCGGCGGCCAGCGTGGACAGGGCGACCTGGACCGTCGGGTTCTCCGGGGTCAGGACGACCAGCGGCCAGAAGTAGTCGTTCCAGGCCGACATGAAGGTGAGCATGCCGAGGACGGCCGCGGCGGGGCGGGCGACGGGGAGCACCACGTGCCAGAACAGGCCCCAGGTGGTGCAGCCGTCGACCCGGCCGGCCTCCAGCAGCTCGGTCGGCAGGGCCCGCGACAGGTACTGCGTCATGAAGAAGACGCCGAACGCGTTGACCAGCGCGGGCACGATCAGCGCGTACAGCGTGCCGGTCCACTCCAGCTTCACCATCAGCATGTAGAGCGGGATGATGCCGAGCTGGGTCGGGACCATCATGGTCGCCACGGTGAGCAGCAGCAGCGCGTTCCTGCCGCGGAAGCGCAGTTTGGCGAAGGCGAACCCGGCCAGCGTGGAGAAGAACATCACCGCCAGGGCGATGGACCCGGCCACGATGACGGAGTTGGCCAGTGCCAGGGCGAAGGGCACGGTGTCGAAGACGCGGGCGACGTTGGCGAAGAAGTTCCCGCCGGGCACCAGCGGAGGCGGCACGTCCGCCAGCGCCGCGTTGTCGCGGGAGGCCACCACGACGCTGTAGTAGAGCGGGAGCGCGGAGAAGAACGCCACCGCGAGCAGGGTGAGGTAGGTGAGCCGGCGGGCGCCGTCGAAGCGGCGGCGGCCCGTTCCCGCAGGCGCCTTCGGCGCCGGGGACACCGGGGACACCGGGGACACCGGGGACACCGGGGACACCGGGGACGCGGCGGACATCGGCTGGGCGGTCACGTCAGACCTCCCTTCGCGCGGCGGGTGAGCAGGTAATTGACGCCGGCGACCAGGATGATGAAGAGGAACATCATCCAGGAGATGGCCGAGGCGTAGCCGAAGTCGAGCCGGGTGAAGTTCTCGTAGATGAACAGCGAGAGCGTCTGGTACTGCCGGTCCACGCCGCCGGTGACCATGTAGGAGCCGAACAGCAGCGGCTCGGCCAGGACCTGCATGGCGCCGATCGTCGAGGTGATGACGACGAAGACGATCGTCGGCTTGATCATCGGGATGGTGATCCTGCGCAGCTGGGTGAGCCCGCTCGCGCCGTCGAGGGTGGCGGCCTCGTACAGCTCGCGCGGTACGGCCTGCATCGCGGCCAGGAAGATCAGCGCGTTGTACCCCGTCCACCGCCACATGATCATGACGGAGATGGCGGCGTGCGAGCTGGCCACGCCCTCGTTCCAGGCGACGCCCCCCACCCCGAACCAGGAGAGCATCCAGTTGATCATGCCGAAGTCCCGGCCGAACAGCTGGCTGAAGATGACCACCACCGCGACCACGCTGGTCACGTTGGGCAGCAGCAGCGTGATGCGCAGGAATGTCTGCGCCCGCAGCGGCCGGTTGAGCAGGTGGGCCAGCCAGATGGCCAGCAGCAGCTGCGGGACCGTGGACAGCACCCCGATGGACAGGGTGTTGAAGGCGGCGTTCCAGAAGTAGTCGTCGGCGAGCAGCGTCCTGAAGTTGTCCAGGCCGACGAAGGCGTGCTCGTCCTCCAGCAGCGTCCACTCGTGCAGGCTCACCCAGGCGGTGTAGGCCAGGGGGAAGAGCCCGAAGGCGGAGAACAGCAGGAAGAAGGGGGCCACGTAGGCGTAGGGCGAGGCCTTGGTGTCGAGCTGGTGGACCAGGTGGCGGCGGAGGCCGCGGCGGGCCCGCACCGGTCTGCCCGGTGGGGCGGCCGCCGGGCGGTCCGGTGCGCGCGTGGCCATGGCGGCTCCTCTCGGAGACTCGGGTGCGGGTTACTTGATCTTCTCGACGTCCTTGAGCGCCTGCGCCCAGGCCTCGTCGGGCTTCTGCTTGCCCTGCTCGATCCGCTGGAGGCCGTCGCCGAACGCCTTGAGGATGTCACCGGCCTTGGGGCCCACCTTCTGCGGCTTGAGCGCCTTGGCCGCGTCGGTGAAGATCTTGCCGATGGGGGCGTTGCCGAAGTACGGGTTGACGAACTCGGCCACGGCGGGGTCGTCGTACAGCTCGGGCAGCGAGGGCAGCGCGCTGGCCTCCTTGAAGAGCTTGATCTGGCTCTCCTTGCCGGTCAGCAGGTCGATCAGCTCGGCGGCCTCCTTGGGGTGCTTGCTCTGCTTGGGCACCATCAGGTGGGTGCCGCCCTGGTTGCCGCCGCCGCCGGGCACCGCGGCGATGTCCCAGGCGCCCTCGCCGGGCTTCTGGTCCTTGATCGTGCCGGTCTTCCACGCGGGGCAGACCATGGTGGCGAAGCTGCCCTTGACGATGCCGGTGTTCCACGGCGGGGTGAAGGCGGGGAGCTTGGCGGACAGGCCCGCGTCGATCATCTTGACGGACAGGTCGAAGGCCTTCTTCACCTCCGGGTTGGTCCCGGCGATGACGTTGTACTGGTCGTCGTAGTAGCCGGTCGGGGCCTGGTCGACCATGGCGCGGAAGTGCTCGCCGGGGCCGTCGGTGAACTTGGCGCCGGGCACGTTCGCAGCGGTGAACTTCTTGCCCGCCTCGATGTACTGCTCCCAGGTCGGCCAGAGCGCTGAGACCTCGTCGCGGCCGGTGGGCAGGCCGGCCTTCTCGAACAGGTCGGGGCGGTAGCACATGGCCAGGCCGCCGACGTCGGTGCCCAGGCCCATGAGGGAGGAGCCGTCGTTGGAGACGCCCTGCTGCCACTTCCAGTCGAGGTACTCGCCCTGCCGCTTGTCGAGGCCGAACTGCTTGAGGTCGTGGAACTTGCCGGGGTTGGGGGTGAAGGCGCCGACGTAGCCGCCCTCGACGGCGACGACGTCCGCGGCCCCGGCCCCGGTGGCCAGCTGGGTGATGAGGTTGGTGTGGTGGTCGTTGAACTGCGCGCGCCGCTCCACGATCTCCACGTTGGGGTGGGTCTTCTTGAACTCCTCGTACAGCGGCGCGTAGTGGAAGTCGCTGAACAGCGCGACGGTCAGCTTGATCTTCTCGGCCGGCGCGCCGGAGCCGCCCGCGGAGGCGGTGCCGGTGCCGCCGCTGCCGCAGGCGGCCACGCTCACGGTCAGCGCGACCGCGGCGAGCATCGGGGCGAGGGGGCGGAGCTTGCCCATGGAACCCTCCCAGGGTCCTTATGAATGATCATGAAGAGAGCGCTCCCTGGAGAGGTTGTTCTCTCACGGGCCCCATGTCAACGGTCCGGCGCATAACGATCGCCGTTACCGGACGGTTCCGCAGGGAACTCGTCGAGAAAACGCTCCCTCTCATTTCTGCGGATAATCCCAGTTCAAATGATGTTTTCGGAGCGAAGCGGAGTCACGGGGGAGCGCTCCCAGAGACGTTCGGATCGTCTCCGAGAGGAGTGCCGGCCGCCACGGGGCCGCCGATCGCACGCTTGACATCCTGGCGGCGGAGGGAGGAACCTCTGCTGCGAGAGCGCTCCCTGATCTGTCGCCCCGCCCGCGAGGAGGTGCCCCGCGGCCGCCTCGAAGCTCCGGCGGCCGGGCCCTTCCCCGGGCCGCCGGCCCCGCCCCGGGGCGCCGTTCCGCGGCGGTGTCCCGGGGTATCACCGTTGATATGACCAGAGAACCGGACGAATTAGCTCATTTCCACCCATTCGATCTGCTCGACACCGAGGCGGAGCGGCTGGACCGCCACTTCTCCCGGCTCGGGGCGGAGGCGTGGAACCTCCCCTCCCGGTGCGAGGGCTGGTCGGTGCGCGACGTCCTGGCCCACCTGGCGGGGGAGGAGCTGTACAACCACGCCTGCCTGGACGACGACGTCGGCGGGTTCTTCGCGATGCTCGCCCGCGAGGGCGTCGAGGGCGGCCTGGCGGGCTTCAACGACTGGTGCGTACGGCGCCGCCGCGGCCTGCCGGTGGAGGACGTGCTCGCCGAGTGGCGGCACCGCAACGCGGAGACGCGCCGGCGGATGCGCGCGCTCGGCCGCGACGCGGTGCTGCCGACCGCGGCCGGGCCGTACCCGGTGGGGCTGCAGGCCTTCCACTACGCCTCCGAGTACGCCACCCACGCCGACGACGTGCGGGCGCCCGTGGGGGAGGACGAGACCGACCGCCGCATCTGGTGGCGGACCGAGGTGGGCGTGTTCGCGCTCGCCGAGCGGGACCCGGCGGTCCAGGTCGAGGTGACCGCCGAGCGCGTCTGGGTGTGCGCGCACGGGGTGTGCGCCCAGGTGCCGGCGCCGGTCTTCGTCGAGGCGACGGTCGGCCGGCTGCCGGAGGGCCTTCCGCTCGACCGGGCGCTGGGGGACGCGTTCGACCGCGAGCTCCGCTCGGAACTGCGCTGCCTGGCGTGAGCCGGGGCGCTTTATCCAGTCTTATCCCGCTTCGGCGGATTGTTGGGAGGTCAGCGGGAACAAGGACTGTCCGGCAACCGATCGCGCGGCTGGAGACCCCGGCGGCGAGGAGGTGTCCCATGGCACTCATCGAACGAGAATGCGTCCGGCAGCTGCTGGAGTCGTCCGACCCGGACGCGGCGCTGGTCTTCGTCCGCGGGGACTGCGTGGTCCTGCCCGAGGAGCGGATCGACGACGACCACCGCAGGCTGGTCGTCGCGCGCCGCCGCGACCTGGACCGCTTCCTGGGCGGCGGCACGATCACCGAGCAGCAGGTGGACCTGCTGGCCGAGCGGCTCGACAACGCCGTCCGGGACCTCGGCGCCTGAGGACACCCGGAGGAGCCCGCAGAAGCGCGCGGATGCCCGCGGACGCCCGGGAGACGCCCGCGGACGCCCGCAGGAGCCCGGCCGTCCCGGGAGACGGACGCCCGGGACGGCCGGAGGGCGGCGGAGCGTCCCGGGGTCCCGAGGGGGGACCCCGGCCGGGCCGGGCGGCCGGGGCGCGGCCGGCTCAGCTCGCCGTGGGCTGCGAGGCGGCCGGGGCGGTCCGGCCGAGCAGGAACTCCTCCATCACGAGGGTGGCCGCCCCCAGCGCCACCGCGTCGGGACCGAGGCGGCCCAGCACGATGGAGGCGGTCTCGTACGGCTGCGCCAGGGAGTTCTCGGCGGCGGCCTGCTTGATCCTCGTCATCCGGTGCTGCCCCAGCAGGAGTCCGGCCCACCCGCCGATGACGATGCGCTCGGGGTTGAACAGGTTGATCAGGTTGGCCAGGCCCGCTCCGAGGTAGTCGGCCGTCTCGTCGACGACGGGATGGCCCGAGGCGACCAGCTCGGCCAGGACCGCCTGCTCGTCGACGGTCCCGGCGGGCATCCCGGCGCGCGCCAGGATGCTCTCCGCCCCGATGTAGGCCTCCAGGCAGCCCCGGCCCCCGCAGCGGCAGGCCCGCCCCCGGAATTCGATCTTGGTGTGCCCCCACTCGCCGGCGCTGCTGTTGGCGCCGCGGTAGGTGATGCCGTCGGTGATGATGCTGGCCCCGGCTCCGGAGCCGATCAGCGCGACGATGGTGTGGCGGGTCCCGCGCCCGGCGCCGAACCAGAGCTCGGCCTGGCCCATCGTCTTGGCGCCGTTGTCGACGTAGAGGGGGAGCGAGGTGCCCGCACGCAGGAGCGTGCCCAGGGGCACCGCGTCCCAGCCGAAGGTCTGCGCGTGGATGAGCGCCTCCGGGCCGCTCTCCACGATGCCGGGCACGCCGATGCCCACGCCGAGGACCCGGCCGGGGTCGACGCCGCTCTCGGCCAGGACGGCGTCGATGCCGGACAGGATGTGCTCGGCGACCAGCCCGACGTCGTGCCGGGACGGGTGCAGGGGGTGGTCGGCCTTGGCGCGCTCGTTCATGTCGAGGTCGAACAGCTCGACGCGCACGTGGGTCTCGCCGACGTCCACCCCGATGGCGTAGCCGAACTCCGGGTCGACGCGGAGCAGCACCCGGGGGCGCCCGCCGTCGGATTCGACCAGGCCGGCCTCCACGACGACGCCGTCGGCGATGAGGTCGCCGGTCACGTTGCTGACCGAGGCGGCGCTCAGGCCGGTCAGGCCGGTGAGCTCGTGGCGGCTGGTGGGCCCGGCGAAGTAGAGCGTCCGCAGCAGCACCGCCCGGTTCCCCTTGCGGAGGTCGCGTACCGTCCTGCGTTCGGGCCTGACCATGGTCTTCCTTCCCCCGGAGCTGCGGCCATGTTAGAGCGGGCCGTGAAGTGACTCATCCGGTGCCTGGCGTGATGATGCCCCGCCGACTATGCCCGGTCCAGGTCTCCGCGGCACACCGCGCATTGCGTTATCGAAGTGTTCCCAATCACATTCTATCTTTTTTTAAGGTTTGGACTATCTTGTGAGAAGTCTCCAGGAGCGCTCTGAGCTGTGGCGATGCGCCGCCGTGCGGGCACGCAGCTCCGCCTTACACCCCCCGAAGGAGAATCACAATGGTCAGGAGAACGCGCGGAGCCCTCGTGGTCGCGGCGCTGGTGGCGGGGCTCGCCGCCTGCGGGAGCGGCGGCGCCGCGGAGGCCGGCAGGACGCTGACGTTCTGGACGTTCCAGCCGCTCACCCCGCAGGGCGGGCAGATCCTGGAGAGGCTCCGGACGGACTTCGAGAAGGCCAACGGCGTCACGGTCAAGCTCGTCCAGATCCCCAAGGACGACTACAACACCAAGCTGGGCACCGCGATCGCCAGCAAGAACGCGCCCGACGGCGGCTACCTCGACCAGCCGCTGGTCTCCCGGTACGCGCTGGACGGCACGATCCTCCAGGTGCCCGCCGGGACGATCGACGAGCAGGAGTTCTACGCCGGAGGCCTGGAGACCAACAAGGTCGACGGCAGGCTCTACGGCGTCCCCCTCGACATCACCACGGTGGGGCTGTACTACAACAAGAAGCTCGTGCCCACCCCGCCCAGGACCTGGGACGAGCTCAAGCAGGTCTCCGAGAGCGTGCACAGGGCGGACCCGAAGGTCGCCGGCATCGTGGTGCCCAAGGGTGACGGCTACGGTGCCTGGATGTGGCCGGGCTTCGTGGCCGGTGCGGGCGGCACCCTCGTCGACGAGAAGGCCAAGAAGGTCACCTTCGACGAGCAGCCCGCCGTCGACGCCCTGCAGCTCTGGGTGGACCTGCTGAAGTCGTCCCCGCGGAGCGTCACCGACGCCGACAAGGCGTTCGAGAACGGCCTGGCGGCCATGACGATCAGCGGTCCGTGGGACATCTCCACCATCCGGGACCAGTTTCCGGACCTGGACTTCGGCGTCGCGCCCCTGCCGTACAGGAACGAGCCCGCCAGCAACATCGGCGGCGAGAACGCCGTGGTCTTCACCGGCACCAAGAACGCCGACCTGGCCTGGAAGTGGCTCGAGCACCTGACCACCCCCGACAACAGCGTCGCGCTCGCCGAGGCGGTCGGCGGCTACCCGGCCAACATCGAGGGGGCCGGGATCGCGGCGGCCAAGATGGGCCCCGAGCACGCCGTCTTCATCGAGGCGCTCAAGGCCACGCGCGCCCGGCCCGCCGTGCCGCAGTGGATCCAGATCAACGACGAGATCATCGCCCCGGCGCTGGAGTCGGCCCTCACCGGCAAGGTCGCGCCCAGGCAGGCGCTGAGCGAGGCGGGCGCCAAGGCCCGCACGCTGCTCGGCTGGAACGGCTGACCGGCCCGTCGGCGGACCCGACGCGAGAGAGGTAATCCCGTGGCATCTCCGGTAGCGGCCGAAAGGCCCACCGCGGCGCCCGGTCCCGGGCGGCGCCGACGCCGCCCGGGGGCCGGGCGCCGCGACCACCTCGTCGGATGGCTCCTGGTCGCCCCGGCGGTGGTGTACTTCGTCGTCTTCCTGCTGTATCCCGCGCTCTCGGCGCTGTACTACAGCTTCACCGACTGGGACCTGCGCAGCGAGGCGAACTGGGTCGGCCTGGCCAACTACGCCGACCTGTTCTCCGACGACGTCAAGTATCCGCACTTCTGGAAATCGGTGCGGGTCACCCTCCAGTACACGCTGATCGCGGTGCCGCTGACGCTGGGCACCGCCCTGGCGCAGGCACTGCTGGTCAACGCGGTCCGCCGCGGCTCCAACGCGTTCCGGCTGCTGCTGTTCCTGCCGGTGGTCACCGCCGAGGCGGCGGTCGGCGCCATCTGGCGCTGGCTCTACGACCCGCAGTACGGCCTGATCAACAGCGTGCTGGGGCTGTTCGGGGTCCCGCCGCAGAACTGGCTCAACACCCCCGAGCTGGTCATCCCGGCGCTGGCGTTCATCGCCGCCTGGCAGTGCGGCATCTCGATGATCATCTACCTGGCGGGGCTGAAGGGCATCCCCGCCTCGATCACCGAGGCGGCGACCATCGACGGCGCGGGACCGGTGCAGCGGTTCCGGAAGGTGGTGTTCCCCATGCTCCGGCCCACCACCTTCTACCTGCTGGTCACCGGGGTGATCGCGGCGCTGCAGGTGTTCGGCCTGGTCTACGTGATCTTCTCGGGCGGCGGCGGCAAGGGGGCGGCGGGCGGCCCCGAGCAGTCGGGCCTGGCCTACGTCCTGCACCTGTACCTGTTCGCGTTCCGCTACGACGCGATGGGCGCGGCCTGCGCCATGTCGTTCATCCTGCTCGTCTTCATCATGATCATCACCGCCGTGCAGTTCAGGTTCGTCAAGCAGGAGGCGGCGTGAACGCCGTTACATCAAGGACACAGGGGACACAGGGGACACAGGGGACACCGAAGAGGTCCGGACCGCCGGGGAGGCCCGGGAGGCCCGGGACGCCGCCGGGGCGGGTGCGGTCCGGGCTGAGGCTCGCCCCCGTCTACGCGGCCCTCGTGGTGCTCGCGGCCGTCGCGGTCGTCCCGTTCGTCTGGATGCTCGCGACCTCCTTCAAGCACGGCCCTGACATCTACACCAAGGTGCCCAGCCTGCTGCCGCTGGACCGCAGGACGGGAGAGTGGTCCCCCACCCTGGAGAACTACTCCTACGTCCTCGACATCAGCGGCTTCGGCCAGGCCTTCCTCAACAGCCTCTGGGTCTGCCTCGTCCTGGTGCCCGGCAAGCTGCTCCTGGACGCCTTCGCCGCCTACGCCTTCGCGCGCATCCCCTTCCCCGGGCGGGACGGGCTCTTCGTCGTCCTGCTCGCCGGGATGATGGTGCCCACGATCACGCTGCTGGTGCCCAGGGTCCACGTCACCCAGCAGCTCGGCATGTTCGACTCGCCCTGGGGCCTGATCGTGCCCAACCTGGTCTCGGTGCTGGACATCTTCCTGCTACGGCAGTTCTTCCGCTCCCTGCCGGGCGAGCTGGAGGAGGCCGCGCTCATCGACGGGGCCGGCCGGATGCAGATCTTCTGGCGGATCATCCTGCCGCTCTCCAAGCCGGTGCTCGCGGTCGTCACGATCACCAGCTTCATCTTCCACTGGAACGACCTGGTCTGGCCGCTGGTCGTGCTCAACAGCCCCGACCTGTACACGCTGCCGCTCGCGCTGCAGCAGCTCACCAGCCAATGGGCGGGCCGGGCCTACTACATCATGGCCGGCGCCTCGCTGGCCGTCGTTCCCGTGGTCATCGTCCTGCTGGTCTTCCAGCGGCGCATCCTGGCCGGCATCGCGTTCACCGGCCTGAAGTCGTAGGCCCCCCGGCGCCGCCGATCCGGCGGCGCCGGCCCGGCCCGCCGTACCCGTCGGCCCGCCGTACCCGTCGGCCCGCCGTACCCGTCGGCCCGCCGTACCCGCCCGCCGACGTCCACCGGCGCCCGTCCGCCCCCGTCCGCACCCGCGCGCACCCGCCGCAAGCCCGTGCGCACCCGTCAGAAGGAGCCCTGCGTGACCATCGAGGTCCGCGACGGAGTCACCGTCATCGACGGCGAGCCCCGGCTGCTCGTCACCGCCGACTACCCCTACTACCGCGACCATCCCTCGGTCTGGGCGGACCGGATCACCGCGATCCGCGACGACCTGGGTATCACCGTCGTCACCTGCTACATCCCCTGGCGGCACCACCAGCCGGAGGCCGGATCGCCGCCGGACTTCACCGGCTCCACCCACCCGAGCCGCGACGTCGTCGGCTTCCTCGCCCTGTGCCGCTCGCTCGGGGTCGAGGTCGTCGCCAAGCCGGGCCCGTTCATCCACGCCGAGACCGACTTCGGCGGCCTGCCCGACTGGGTCGACCCGGAGATCGACGGCCTGATCGAACCCCTGCTGGACGCGGCGGGAGCCCCGTCGCGCTGGGCCGGCCGGCAGCTGCCCGCTCCGCTCGGCGCGGTCTTCGACGCGCACGCGACCCGGTGGCTGGAGGCGGTCGGCGAGGAGGTCCTCACCGGCGCCCGCCACCCGGACGGCCCCGTCGTCCTGGTGCAGATCGCCAACGAGGGCATCTTCACCAACGGGGCGCTGCCCCTGTCGGCCTACGACTACAGCGCCTCGGGCCTGGCCTTCTTCCGGGCCGGGCTGGAGCGGCGGTACGGCACGCTGGAGGAGTACAACCGGCTCCACGCGACCGAGGCCGGCGGCTGGGACGAGATCGAGCCGCCCCGGGAGTGGACGGGGCCTGCGCGTTCGGAGGAGCAGCAGGCGTACGCCGACTGGGGCCGCTTCCACGCCGACTACCTCACCGAGGTCTACCACCGCTGGACCCGCGCGGTGGGCTGCGGCGTGCCGGTCGTGGTCAACCTGAACCCGCCCGCGGGCGACCACCACTCCTTCGACGACTGGCTGGCCCGGGTCCGTCCCGAGATGTGGGACGGCGTCCACTACGGCTTCACCAACTGGATGGGCGTGGTCTCGGCCGACCCGGACGCGCAGGCCCGCTACGTGCTCGCCGCCAAGCGTGCGTCCGGCCCGAACCTGGAGGAGAACTGGGGGTTCTCCGAGCTCTACGACCGCGCCTACGCCGACGCGACCACCAGCTTCCACCAGAGTCTGCTCGCCCTGGCCGCCGGGGCGACCGGCTTCAACGTCTACACCGCGGCGGGCACGTCCGGCTGGCCGCCCGGGCTCGACTCCGTGCACGCCGCGCCGTACCCCGACTGCGCGCCCATCGGGGCCGACGGCACGGCCGGTGCGAAGGCGCCCGCGGTGCGCGCGCTGGCGGAGTTCTTCGCCCGGCACGGAGCCGAGTTCCTGGAGTGCGCACCGGTGCACGGCGGGGCGTTCGGGCTCTACCTGCCGTACGCGGGCATCGCCGCCTGGGCGCCGCCCGGTTCCGGCGCTCCGGAGTGCGGCCGCGCGCTGCGCGCCTTCCACGACCGCATGCGCGCCGCCGGGCTCGACTACCGGGTGCTGGACCTGGAGAGCGCGGACGCGCTGGAGCCGGAGGCCTGCCCGCGCCTGACGGTCCCGGGCGGCCCGTTCATGCACCGCCGCGTCCAGCGGCTGCTGGCCGGGTACGTCACGGGCGGCGGCCTTCTGGAGGTCGACGGCGTCCTGCCCGAGCTGGATGAGGACCTGCGCCCGTGCCGGATCCTCGCCGACGCGCTCGGCGGGGCCGCGGCCCCGGAGGGCGGTACGGCGGGCGCCGGCGGCGCTGACGGGACCGGTGCTTCCAGGGTCGGCGGCGCTGACGGGACCGGTGCTTCCGGGGCCCGGGGCGCTGACCCGACCGGCGGTTCCGGGGCCGGGGGCGCGGCGCGCGGGCCCCGGGTGGTCGAGGGCGACGCCGACGCGTTCCTGCGGGTGCACCCGGACCGCGACGTCGCCTACCTGACGGTGCTGACCATGAGCGGCCACGAGGGTCCCGTACGGATCGACCTGGACGGCCGGGAGACGGTGGTCGTCACCGCACGCGGCGGCGCGGCCGTCCTGCGCCTCGTCGCGGGCGCGCTGGACGACTTCCTGGTCAAGGGCGTCAACGGCTACCTCGACTCGGCGGTCGCCGCCGCCGTCCGGACGGGAGAGGCGGCGTACGCGGCGGAGGGGCCCGCCGACCTGGCCCGGATCGGGGGGTCGGTGATCACGGGACCGTGTCGGCTCTCCCCCCTGGGGTAGGTAACCGGCGTTCCCCGCCGTGTCACGCGGATCCGGACCCGGGACGGCACGACACGGCGGGCGTCGGACCCGTCCCGGGCGGGGAGATTCGGGGGATCGATCCATGAGCCAGGACACGAGAACCGGCCGGGAGCGGCCGGGAACCGGCACGGCCGACGCGCCGGGCCGGGTGACGGCCTCGGACTACTCGGGGCCGGGCGTCGAGGCCGAGCTCGACCCGCGCCGTACGGCGGGGGCCGGGCGCGACGGGTCCGCGCCCGGCGCGGGCGGCCCGGACGGCCATGGGGACTACGACACGCTCTACACCGCGCGGGCGTCGTCGGCGGGCGGCCGGGGCGGGCGGGTGACGACGGACGACGGGCTGCTCGACCTGGAGATGCGGGCCCCCCGTGAGCTCGGCGGGCCCGGAGGCGCCCCCAATCCGGAGCAGCTCCTGGCCGCGGCCTACGCGACCTGCTTCCACAGCTCCCTCGAACTGGTCGCCGGCCGGGGAGGCGCGGACACCGGCGGCGCGAGCGTCGACGCAGCCGTGACGCTGCGCAAACGCGGTAAGAGCGACGACTACGCGATCGGCGTCGAGGTGACCGTCCGGATGCCCCGGGTCGACCGGGAGACCGCCGCGCGCCTCGCCGAGCAGGCGCACCGGCACTGCCCGTATTCCAAGGCGCTGCTGGGCTCCGCGGAGGTCGGGGTGCACGTCGCCTGACCCCGGGCGGCGGGTCCGTGTCAATCTTGTCCCAGGAATCATCCCTGGAACGGGGAGGGGCGGGGAGCCCGCCGCCGGAGCCGGGTAGTCAACCTCCGTCGCGACGACGCCGGCGGAGGTGCCCGCCGGGACGTCGTCGGAGTCCACACCGACGGCAGGATCGACGGCAGGGAGAAAGCCCATGCGGCAGCGGAACACGGTCGTGCGCGCCGTGCACGACATCGGGACGGCCATCTGGTTCGGGGGCGCGCTGATGGGCGCCGTCGGCCTCAACGGCGCCTCCTCCGAGGTGAGCGACAGGCGCGAGCGCACGCGGGTGGCGAACGCCGGATGGAACCGGTGGACGCCGGTCAACGCGGCGGGCATCGCCATGAACATCGTCGGCTCGTTCGGCCTGCTGGCGGCGAACAAGGGCCGGGTGGCCACCCAGCGGGGCGTGGCCGCCAACTCCGTGGCCAAGGGGATCGTGACCGGTGCGGCGCTGGCCGCGACGGCCTACAGCAGGAAGCTCGGCGCCGAGCTCGACCGGGCCGGCGACGTGCCCGCGGAGGGCGGGGTGAAGCCGGACGAGGACACCCCGCTCGAGATCGCCAGGGCGCAGCGGCGGCTGCGCGTCATGCAGTGGGTGGTCCCCGGCCTCACGGGCGTGCTGGTCGTCCTGACCTCCCTGCACGGCGAGCAGCAGCGGCCCGGGGAGGTGGTCCGGGGCGTGGTGCGCGGCGCCTTCTCCCGCTGACAGGGGCCAGGCGGCCGGGAACCACTCGGCGAGGCGTCGAGTGGTTCCCGGCCGTCCGGCGGACGGCAGGGGCCGTACCCGCTCGGCCCCGCCGGAGCGGTGGCGCCCCGGCGATCCGGGCACGGGCCTCGGCGCCGTCGGCGCCGCAGGACGCGGCGAACGGGGTGGGGACGTCGAGCGGGGCGGAGGCGCCGCTCACGGGCGGCAGGCCGGTCTGCGGACCTCGGCGGGCAGCTCCGAGGAGGGCGGTTCGGAGATGGTGGGCCCGGCGGAGGCGGGAGAGGACCGCAGTGTACACGGGCGGTCGGGAAGCGCGAGGGTGAGGACCACCAGCACGGCCGTCAGGATGAACGTGGCGGCGACGACGCAGACGAGCTCCCGCCGGCTGGTGGTGTAGCCGAAGCGGTGGCACACGCCTCTGGCGGGCCGCGCCGCGTTCAGGGCGTCCATGCGGCAGGCGAAGGCCCGGTCCTGCCTGCGGAGCGACTGCTCGATCTCCGCCAGGATCTGGCTCTCCCGCCGGGACAGGCTCACGACGTGCCGCCGGCGCGCGGAGGACCGGCTCGGCGGGGAGCCCGGGCGATCGGGTTGACACTGCTCAGAGGTGACATGGCCGTCCAAGAGAGGAGGGGGAGCACCTATCGGCTGTTTCATCCAGCCATCAGGACGAATTCCCCGTCGAGCCGTGATCACGCTGCACCCGTACGGAGATCGCAGAACTTTGGCACCGGAACGCCAACGGAGACCCGAATCTCACCTTTTCGTGGCTTTCATCTGGAAACATTCGCCGTCATGCGACCGCCCGTCCCGCCGTGCCGGAGGAACCGGCGCGGCGGGACGGGCGGTGGACAGCCGGACGGCCGGACGGCCGGACGGCCGGACAGCCGGACCGGCGGACCGGCGGACCGGCGGCCCGGAGCGCGGACGGCCGGGTCACCGGCGGCCGGACCGGCGGCCCGGAGAGCGGAGATCTCAGCGGAGGGGCCGGCCCGTGCCCTCTCCCGGCAGGTATCCTCCGTCGTCTTCCCCGGTCCGGCCCGACCCGCCGTCGGGATCGTCCTCGTCCCCGGAGACCCAGCCCAGACCGGCCCCCACGTGCCCGCCTCCGGGCGCGGCCGTACGGTCCGGCCGCGGCCCGTCGTCGTCCGGACCGTCCTCCACCGGGCCCCTCGCCCGCCGGGCGGCGTCCTCCGGACGGTCGTACGGGCCGTCGGCGCCCTCCGGCATGGGGGAGGGACTGGGCCCGGGGACCGTCTCGACGTGGTCGAGGTCGTCGGTCCGCGCGCCCACCGCCTTGGCGTCCGAGCCGGCCGTGCCCGGCTGCTCGTCGTCGGGGCCGGCCATGTATCCCATCGGCTCGGACCAGCCGCTCTTGGGCGCGGCGTCGTCGTCCGGATCGCCGCCGGGCTTGGCGTTGGACCCGCGGATCGAGGCGGGGCCGACGTCGCCGCCCATGTTGTGCAGCTCGGGATCGAAGGTCGTGCCCTTGAACTTCTCCCGCTCGGCCTCTCTGCGGCGCTCTTCCTCGCTCATCGCGCTCCCTCCTCCTGCCGCGCTCACTCGGGCTCCACCCGCATGGCGGCCTCCTCGGCGGTGTAGCCGCCGCCGTCCGGGCCGACCTCCTCGCCGATCAGATCGGCCTCGGTGTCGGAGCGCCCGCCCTGGTCGGGGTCGACCAGCCGGCCCGCGGGCCGGGGCTCGTCCCACACGGCACCGGACGGCTCCTCCGGCTGCGCGGGGTAGCCGGGATCGACGCCGGTGTCCGGTTCGTATCCGGTGTCGAGGTCGGAGCCCGGCCCCAGGCCGCTCTCGGCGCTCACCCCGCCGTCGAGGTCGTCCGGGATCTCCGGGTCCAGGCGCCGCTCCCCGGAGCCGGCCTCCTCGGACGGGTCGACTCCGAACACCGGCTGCTCCTCGGGCTCCTCGCGGGCCAGGCGGCCCTCCAGCGGTTCGCCCTGGATCTGCTCGTCGACCGTGGTCCCGAAGTCGTCGACCGCGATGGGACGGTCGCCGGGAAGCGGCGCCTCCTGCGGATCCACCGCCCACTGCTGCTGCGGAGTGCCGTCCTGCAGGTCCGGGATGCCCTCGTCCTCGAACCGCGAACGCGGGTCGTGTTCCGGAATGTGCTCGCTCACAGCGACTCCTTCCTGCTGTTTCCCCTACCGTCCCCCGCTGCCCCCCGAGCCTCGGCGGTAACGGAGGCGGTGGAGTCAGATCTCCTCGGAGGGTTCGGTCGGGTCCAGCTGGCGCGGCTGGGACTCGGCGGCCACCTTGGGGTGGTGCAGGTCGAAGGCGGGCCGCTCGGAGCGGATGGTGGGGATGGAGGTGAAGTTGTGCCGCGGTGGCGGGCAGGAGGTGGCCCACTCCAGGGAGTTGCCGTAGCCCCACGGATCGTCCACGGTCACCCGCGGCGCGTACTTGGCGGTGCGCCAGACGTTGTAGACGAACGGGAGCGTGGACAGGCCCAGGAGGAGGGCGCCGAGGGAGGAGACGATGTTCAGGTCGGTGAAGCCGTCGACGGCGCTGTAGTCGGCGTAGCGGCGCGGGAAGCCCTCCACGCCCAGCCAGTGCTGGACCAGGAAGGTGGTGTGGAAGCCGATGAACAGCGTCCAGAAGTGCCACTTGCCGAGCGTGTCGTTGAGCATGCGGCCGGTCATCTTCGGCCACCAGAAGTAGAAGCCGGCGAACATCGCGAAGACCACGGTGCCGAAGACGACGTAGTGGAAGTGCGCCACCACGAAGTAGGAGTCGTGGACGTGGAAGTCCAGCGGCGGGGAGGCCAGGATGACGCCGGTCAGGCCGCCGAACAGGAAGGTGACGAGGAAGCCGATGGCGAACAGCATCGGCGACTGCAGCACGATGTGCCCCCGCCACATGGTGCCGACCCAGTTGAAGAACTTCACGCCGGTCGGGACCGCGATGAGGAACGTCATGAACGAGAAGAACGGCAGCAGCACCTGCCCGGTGGGGAACATGTGGTGCGCCCACACGGCCATGGACAGCCCGGCGATGGCGATGGTCGCGCCGACCAGGCCGACGTAGCCGAAGATCGGCTTGCGGCTGAAGACCGGGATGACCTCGGTGATGATGCCGAAGAACGGCAGCGCGATGACATAGACCTCGGGGTGGCCGAAGAACCAGAACAGGTGCTGCCAGAGCATCGGCCCGCCCGTCACCGGGTCGAAGATGTGCGTGCCGAGCTTGCGGTCGGCGAACAGGGCCAGCAGCGCGGCGGCCAGCACCGGGAAGACCATCAGCACCAGCATCGAGGTGAGCAGCGTGTTCCAGGTGAAGATCGCCATCCGGAACATGGTCAGCCCCGGCGCGCGCATGCAGATGATCGTGGTGATGAAGTTGACCGAGCCGAGGATCGTGCCCAGGCCGGCCATGGTCAGGCCGGCGATCCACAGGTCGGCGCCGGTCTGCGGGCTGAAGGTGCTGGTGGACAGCGTCGTGTAGGCCGTCCAGCCGAAGTCGGCGGCGCCACCGTTGGTGAAGAAGCCGCTGACCGCGATGAGCCCGCCGAACAGGAACAGCCAGTAGCTGACCATGTTCAGCCGGGGGAAGGCCACGTCGGGCGAGCCGATCTGCAGCGGCATGACCATGTTGGCGAACCCGGCGAACAGCGGGGTGGCGAACAGCAGCAGCATGACCGCGCCGTGCATGGTGAACAGCTGGTTGTACATCTGCTGGTGCACGATCTGCATGCCGGGCTGGGCGAGCTCGGCGCGGATGACGAGGGCCATGATCCCGCCGATCAGGAAGAACCCGAACGAGGTGATCAGGTAGAGGTAGCCGATCACCTTGTGGTCGGTGGAGGTCAGCCAGTGCACGACAACGGCGCCCCTGCGGCGCTTGACCGGGGCCAGCGGTGAGGTGAGCGGCTCCCCGGAGGGCTGTCTGTAGGTCGTCATCACTAGTCTCCACGTGGTCGGTGCCTCACCGGGGACCGGGGGAACGCCGGCCCGCGGTCGCTCAGTGTGATCACGTAATTACCCCATGGAGTCATGCCGAATCTGACCTTCCATCATTCGGGGTGGTCTGTACGGTTTCGGCGGGCCGCCGGCGCCCCGCATGGACGGGCCGTCCGGGGGCAGACCTCCCGCATCGAGGAGACCGACCGGGAGGGACCATGCCGCGATCCGATGAGGACAAGCCGCTCGCCGACCGCAGGGAGAATCCCGAGGTGCACGACGAGCCGGACATCGCCGGGGAGGCCGCGCCGTCCGCGACGGACCCGGCCAACCAGCCTGAGGACGATCCGGACCGCCGGGTCTACGGGCAGGACGAGGGGTACGAGAAGCCGACCGAGGTGTGACACCGGAGCCCGGCGGGGCCGGGAGTCGGGCGCAAAGGCCGCTCAGCGGCGGATCTCCCGCTTAGGGGACCGAGGTAATCAAGCGGGCATCCCGCGGAAAAGCCTTGTTCGGCACGGTCGCGTCGGCCGTGCGCGCACCGCTCCGTTTGCGACCTTGTCGGTGGGAGAGTCCCGCCGCGGCACCGGCCGGGGGCCGCCGCGACCGGCGGCGACCCGCCGCCGGGCAGGCCCCCGGTGCCGGTCCGCGGGTGCAGAGAGGAAACCGCCGATGAGCACAGTCCAGGAGACCGACGTCGTCGCCGTGCTGACGCACGACCACCGCGAGGTCGAGCAGATGTTCACCGAGCTGGAGCGGCTGAGCCCGAGCGACATGGAGCGGCGCCGCCAGCTGACCGAGAAGGCCATCATCGAGCTGGTCCGCCACGCGGTCGCCGAGGAGGCGTACCTGTACCCGGCCGTCCGCAGGGCCGTGCCCGGTGGCGACCAGCTCGCCGACCGGGAACTGGCCGAGCACGCCGAGGCCGAGAAGACCATGAAGAGGCTGGAGCAGACCGACGTCGCCGACCCCGGCCACGCGGCCCTGCTGAAGCAGCTGATGATGGAGATCCGGACCCACATCCGGGAGGAGGAGGACGAGCTCTTCCCCAAGCTGCGCGCGCACAGCGACGTCTCCCAGCTCGCCGAGCTGGGGCGGAAGGTCCAGGCGATCAAGAAGATCGCCCCCACGCGGCCGCACCCGGCCGCGCCGGACAAGCCTCCGGCCAACATGATGGTGGGGCCGCTGACCGGCCTGGTCGACCGGATGCGCGACGCGATCACCGGCCGCGGGAAGGACTAGCGCCTCCGGCCCGGCGCGGCCTCCGCACCGCTCGCGGTCGCCGCGCCCGGCCGTACCCGCCGGCTCCGGCCGCGGGCCCGGCCGGGCTCAGTCGTCGGAGGGCTCCTCCACGTCGTCGGGCGAGTCCGCCCCGGGCGGATGCGGGTCCACCCAGACCCCGCCCTCGGCGTCCCCTTCGGGCTGGGCGTCCGGCGACTGGGAGAGCGGGCTCTGCAGGTGCCGGGAGCCGCCCGGGGACAGGGCCTCCGGGCTCTCCCCGGTGTCCGGGTCGGACGTTCTCGGTTCCGCCATGGTGTTCCCCCCGTACGGGTCTGTCGGTGCGGCCGGGCGCGCCCGGCCGCTGTCTCCCCACGTCAGGCTCTCAGAACCGGGCATACCCGGCCGCCGGGAGACCATGCGCCACCCGGTCGCGAGAAGACGATCAAGAAGGCGGGCCCCGCTCCGGCGGTGCGGGCGCGGACCCGGCGTGACGGCGGCTCAGCCCGGGGCGACGGACCGGTCGACGGTGCCGGGGGACAGCACGTGGTCGACGACCATGACGGCCGCGCCGATCACACCCGCCCGGTCGCCCAGTTCGCTGGCGGTGATGGTCAGGTGCTGGGTGGCCAGGGGGAGCGACCTGCTGTAGATGACCTCGCGGAGCCCGGCCAGCACCTGCTCCCCGGCCTCGGAGAGGTCGCCGCCGATCACGATGACCGAGGGGTTGAAGAAGTTCACGATCGAGGCGAGGACGTCGCCGATCTCGCGTCCCGCCTGGCGGATGAGCTGGACGGCCTGGGTGTTGCCGCCCCGCACCAGGCGGACCACGTCACGGCTGTCCGCCGCCTCCACCCCCTGGGCGCGCAGGCGGGCGGCCATCGCGGCGCCCCCGGCGACGGCCTCCAGGCAGCCGGCGTTGCCGCACCGGCAGACGGTGTCGAGGGCCGAGGCGACCCGGATGTGGCCGATGTCCCCGGCCGCGCCCTGGGCGCCGCGGTGCAGACGGCGGTCGCTGATGATGCCGCAGCCGATGCCGGTGCCGATCTTGACGAAGATGAGGTGGTCGGCCTCCGGGCGGGCGGCCCAGTGCTCGCCGAGGGCCATGATGTTCACGTCGTTGTCGGCGAGCACGGGCACGCCCATCCGCCCGCCGAGCCACTCGGGGACGGGGAAGCCGTCCCAGCCCGGCATTATCGGCGGGTTGACCGGGCGTCCGGAGCCGTGCTCGACCGGGCCGGGCAGCCCGACGCCGATGCCGCACACCTCGGCCGTCGAGTGGCCGGTCTCGGCGAGCATCTCCTCGAAGGTCCGCTGGAGCCAGGTGAGCGTCGGCTCGGGGCCCCGGTCTATCGGCATCTCGGCCGCGCGCTCGGCCAGCACCTCGGTGGCCAGGTCGGTGACCGCGATCCGGGCGTGCGTGGCGCCCAGGTCGGCGGCGAGGACGACGCGGGCGGAGCGGTTGAAGGTGAAGGCGACGGCGGGGCGCCCGCCCGAGGAGACCGCCTCCTCGGTGGGGACGATCCACTGCTGGCTGACGAGCGCGTCGAGCCGCTGGGCCAGGGTGGACCGGGCCAGACCGGTCAGCTGCACCAGCTCGGCCCGGGTGCGGGCCTGCCCGTCGCGCAGGATGCCCAGGAGCGCCCCCGCACCGGAGATCGGACCGTCCCCCTCGCTCCGCATGCGCACAGTCAGCACCCCTCGTTTCCGCCCGTCAAAGGGACTTGCGTCCGCGACGCCCCTTCATTATGCCCATAGCGGAGTTATCTTCGGTTGATCCCCGCCATAAGTGAGCAGGCTCCCGGAGTCGCGGCCCGGGTCCACGGCACCGGCCCGGGGGCACCGCCCGGGGTCACGGGAGCGCGGGGGCCTCCTCCTCGGCCAGCACGGAGGACGGGATCAGGGCGATCGCGCTGATCCCGCCGTAGGGGGAGGGGCGCAGGGTGACCTGGACGCCGTGCCGGGAGGCGAGCATGGCGACCACGAACAGGCCGAGCCGGTCGCTGTCGGCCAGGTCGAACTCCGGCCTGGCGGCCAGGCGGCGGTTGAGCTCGGCCAGCTCCGCGTCCGGGATGCCCAGACCGCGGTCCTCCACCTCGACGGCCAGCCCGGCCGCCGCCCACTCGGCCCGCACGATCACCCGGGTCTGCGGCGGGGAGAACACCGTCGCGTTCTCCACCAGCTCCGCGACCAGGTGGATGAGGTCGGCCACGGCCGCGCCGGTCAGCGAGGCCCGGGGCGCGGGCAGCACCCGTACCCGGGCGTACTCCTCGACCTCCGCCACGGCCGCGCGCAGCACGTCCACCACCGGCACCGGCTTGCGCCAGCCCCGGCCCGGCGCCGCGCCGGACAGGATGATCAGGTTCTCCGCGTGGCGGCGCATCCTGGTGGTCAGGTGGTCCAGGCGGTAGAGGTCGGAGAGCGTCTCCGGCTGCTCCTCCTTGCGCTGCATCGCCTCCAGCTGGGTGAGCTGGCGGTGCAGCAGCGACTGGTTGCGCCGGGCCAGGCTGACGAAGACCTGGCTGACGCCCCTGCGCAGCCTCGCCTGGTCCGCCGCCGCCTCGTAGGCGGTGTGCCGGACCGTGTCGAGCGCCTGCCCGATGTCGCGGATCTCCGGCGTGCCGCCGAGCGGGGGAAGCGCCTCCTCGGGGGCGTCCTGGCCCCGCCGGAGCCGCTCGACCAGCCGGGGCATCCGCACCTCCGCCAGCTGGATGGCCATGTCCCGCAGCTCGCCCAGCTCGGCGGCGAGCCGTGCGGCGAACCGGTGCGCCAGCACCACCGACAGGATCAGCATGACCAGGCCGAGTCCGCCCGCGACCGCGATCTGGACCAGGATGGCGACCGCGGCGGGGATGACCCGGGCCGTCAGCAGCGAGACCACCTCGACCTGCTGGCGCTCCACCTTGACCCAGAGCTGCTCCACCGGCGACAGGTCCATCGGCAGCGTGCGGAAGGCCAGCGTCCGCGACTCCAGGTCGAGGAAGGCCCGGTAGGACGGGGAGGCGCCGAGCGCGTCGTACGGCCCGCGCAGCCCGGCGTCGAGCCGGGCCATGGCCTGCCGGTACACCAGCCGGCGGGCGGCGACCGTCTCGGCGAGCGCGGCGTGCTCGGTGTCGGTCAGCCTCCCCCCGGCGCCCACGGCCGACAGCAGCGCCCGCTCCCTGGCCAGGAGCTCCTTGGCCTCGCCGAGTCCGGTGACCGACCGGGCCTGCTGGTAGATCGAGATGTCGGGGACCAGGATCATCCGGTCGTACATGCGGAACATCGAGTCGATGATGTTGTTGTAGGCGCGGATCACCCGGGTGGTGTCCGCGTCGCGGGAGTCGACCAGGGCGCGGGCGGTGGGCAGCTGGTCCAGCTCGGCGAAGAGCGTGGTGAGCCGGATGCGCATGTCGTCGCCGACCGCGTCCTGGGTCTCCGCCGACAGGGCGGTCCTGCGGAAGGCGGCGAGGGCCTGGTCGGACTCCAGCCGCTGCTGGACGACCGTCTCCTGGTCGGACCTGTCGCGCAGGTAGCGGACGGAGTGCAGCCGCTCGTTCTGCAGCTCGACGACCGCCTTCTCCGAGGGCGTGGCCACGCTCTCGACCAGGGTGTTGATCTCCAGGAGCCGCATCCCGTCCCCGGCGGTCAGCGCCGCGGCGAAGCCCCACAGCAGGACGAGGGAGACGATCGGCACCAGCAGAAGGGCGGTGATCCGGAAGCGGATCGGCCGGCCGGGATTGTCCATACGTCGCCTCGGGGGGAATTTCGTGATGAAATGCGCGATCAGAGATCGCTGCTGAGGCTACACCTCCCGCGGCCGGTCGGTCAGATCCCCCTCGCGTTCCCCACCTCGGAGGCACCCCGTGCGGCTACCGCGCACCCCGTCCGGCTGGACCATCGCCGTCTTCGGCCTGCTGGCCTTCCTCCTCGGCCTGCTCGGGCTCGTCTCACCCGGCACGACGCTGGAGATGCTCGGGTTCGAGGTGCTCCAGACGCGCGCGCCCGGCGACTACACCCTCGTCTACATGGCCGCCTCGTCGATGGCGGCGGTGAACATGGGCGTCTACTACATGCTCGCCTCGGCCGTGGACTTCCGCCCCTTCTTCCTCTGGACGGTCCCGTTCCGCCTGGTCACCTTCACCGTCTTCACCACCCTGGTGGTCACCGGCGAGGCGCCCGCGAAGTTCCTCGGTGTGGGCCTGTGGGAGGGCGCGGGCGCCCTGATCACCGGGGCGGCGCTGTGGTGGGAGAGCCGCCGGACGCCGGCGGCGCGGGCCGCCTGAAGAAGGCCGCGATCGCGAAAGGGTCCACCGGACCGGCGAGCAGGGCGAGCATCTCGTCCCTGCGCGCCGGGTCCACCTTGAACGGGTGGCCGAACACGCGCGGACCGGCCCCGTCGTGCAGCAGCCGGGTCAGCATCAGGTCGCCGGGCAGGGCCTGCTCGGGCAGGAGCTCGTCGGTCAGGGTCACCTCGCCGCCGCCGCCGCCGCCGCCGCCGTCGCCGTCGCCGTCGCTCAGGGTGATCTCCCGCCCGGCGACGCCGAGGACCTCCCAGAGCCGGAGCGGGGTCCGCCGCCACGACTCCAGCAGCGCGACCTCGTCCTCGCGCAGCCACTCGCCCCGCGCGTCCAGGAACTCGCCGACCACGTCGTACTCGAACAGCGCCAGGTCGGCCAGGGCGTGCTCGGCCACCCGCACGCTCCGGGCCACCAGGTCGCCGACCAGGTGGCGGCGGGCCGGCCGGTAGAGGTAGGCGGTCAGCCGCCGGAACAGGTGCGCGGCCCGCGCGGGCAGCTCCTGGCCGGGATCGGTACGGCAGGCGGCGTACTCCTCCGCGTCCCGCCGGGCCGGTTCGAGCCCGGCGTCGAGGGAGAGGGCCTCCTCGACGAGGCCGGCCGCCTCGAACGAGCGGCCCTCGCCCTCCGCGGACCGGGCGGCCAGCAGCAGCGCGACCGGCTCGGTCCGGGGCAGGGCCTTGACGAGGCCGGGAGGCAGTGGCTCGCGTTCCACCTCGTCGGCGACCCGGGCCAGGACCTCCGCCGACCGCGACAGGGAGGCGATCACCTCGGACAGGTCCGCGCCCTCGCTCAGGGATGGGAACTCGCTCATCCCTCCATTCTCGTACGGCCGCCGTACGGCTCCGCCCGCCGCGGTCCGCGTGCGGACTACCGCGACCCGCCGTGACCCGCGAGTGAAGGGGTCCTGCACGTGAAGCGGCGCCGCCGCCCCAGCGGAGGGGATGGCGGCGCCGTTCGGGGGGTGCCGCGCCGTGCGCGGGACCGCGGCGGTGCCCGTGAGCAGCCCGGGCACCGCCGCGGCGGTGCTGCGGTCGTGTTACGGCGTCGTCACGCCGACGGTGAAGGCGCCGGTGCCGCTGTAGGCGTGGATCCGGACCCGGTAGGTGCCCGAGGTGCCGTTGTAGGTGAAGGACTCGTCAGGGCCGGAGCTCGTCCCGCTGGCCACGTTCACCCAGGAGGAGCCGCTCTGCTTCTGCAGGTAGAGGTCGAAGTCGACGCCGTTAGGGCCGTCCAGGCAGAGCCGGTGGGTGCCCGAGCCGGCGGTGAAGCCGCTGCTGTAGAGGTTCTGGCCGGAGGACGTGGCCGAGCCGCTGAGGGTCCGGCCGTAGCCGGTGCAGCCGGTGGGCGGCGGGGGCTCGGTGCCGCCGTCGGTGGCCAGGGTCAGGCCGTACGCCGAGAGGATCTCGTTGACCGGCTGGTGGTAGGTGGTGCCGCCGGAGCTGCAGTTGCCGGAACCGCCGGAGGTGACGCCCTGGGCCTGGTCGCCGGAGATGTACGAGCCGCCGGAGTCGCCGGGCTCGGCGCACACGCTGGTGCGGGTCACGCCGGAGATGGTGCCCTCGGGGTAGGTGACGCTGGTGTTGTGCTGGCCGATGGTGCCGCAGTGGTATCCGGTGGTGGAGCCGGCCCGGCAGATGGAGGAGCCGACCGCCCGCTGCGTGGAGCCGCGGACCGGCAGGATGCCGGAGTTGTAGGCGTTCACGACGCCGGTCGGGGTCCACTGGCTGTTGACCTCGACCCAGGCGTAGTCGTTGCCCGGGAAGGACGAGCCGCGGAAGGTGCCCTGCGCGACCCGGTTGTGGCCCTGCGTGGCGGTGCCGACGTCACCGCAGTGGCCGGCGGTGACGAAACCGCCCTGGCTGCCCGACTTGGTCACCGAGAAGCCGACCGAGCAGCGGCCGCCCATGTAGTAGGCGTCGCCACCGCGCACGTCGTAGAACGGCTGGGGCTGTTCGGCGGTCTGCCGGACGCGGACCAGGGAGGCGTCGGCGCCGCTGGCGTCCACGAAGGCCTGGGCCTCGGCGGTGTCGCGCGCCAGGACGACGACGCTGTTGTCCTGGACGTCGACGTACCAGGAGGCGATCGACTTGGGGGAGCCCTCGGCCTTGGCGTCGAGTGCGCCCTTGGCGGCGTCGAGCGTGGCGAGCGAGTGCCGGACCACCTTGGCCTGCGCGCCGGTCTTGAGGATGGCGGAGACCTGCGTGGAGTCGCTGGTCGCCACGACGAGCTCGGCGGTGGGGCCGGCCACCCAGGCGCCGCCGAACTTCTCGCCGAGCCGGGCGGCGAGCACCGGTTCGACCTTGGCGGCGGCGGCCTCGTTGACCAGGCGGGTCTTCGCCTGACCGGCGTCGATGCCGAGGTCGCGCACCAGGGCGTCGACCAGGCCGGGAGCGGGGGCGGGGGCCTTGGCGGCCATCGCCTTGGCGTCGGTGTACAGGGCGGTGGAGGTGTCGCCGGCGCCGGCCTTGCCCGGGGTGAAGGCATCGTCCGGTCCGGCCTGGGCGAGGGCGGGGGTGGCCACCAGCGCGAGGGCGAGTGCGAAACCCGCCGTCGCGGCATTCCTGCGGAGCATGTGATCTCTCCTCATGTTCGGGGGTGCGCCGTCAACGTAACGGCGGGCGCATGAGGCGCGGATCTACCAGTTCGCCCCTACCGCCGCGTTATGGGAGCGGGCGGAAGGGCGGAGGAGGGGGGATGGGCGTCGGGGTCCTGCGGTGCGGTGCCGAAACGGGGATCGCCGTCCAGCCAGGCCGCGTACCGCGCGCTCCGCCGGACGGCGTCGGCGTGGGCCGCCCGCGCGTGTTCGGCGATCACCGGGGCGACCCGGGCGACGGGTGACTCCGGGTGCCAGCCGAGCAGCTGCCGCCACCGCAGCGGCGCTCCCGCGAGCGGGAGCAGTCCCAGCCCCGTCGCGGGCTGGAAGGTCGCCTGGCAGAGCGCGACGGCGCGGCCGACGGTGGCCAGGTGCATGCACGTGGCCACGTCGGTCTCGTAGACGGTCTTCGGGGTGAAGCCCGCGCGGGCGCAGGCCGCCGCGAAGCAGTCGCTGAAGCAGCCGTCGCCGGGAGTGGCCGTCCACTGCTCGTCGGCCAGCTCGCCCAGCTCGACCTCCCTCCTGCCCATCAGCCGGTGGTCCTCGCTGAGCAGCACGAAGACCGGATCCATCGCGATGGTCGTCCAGACGACCGGCCCGTCCACCGGCGGCGGGCTCTCCCCGCAGGCACCGATGATCGCGAAGTCCAGCCGCCCGGTGGTGAGCATCGCGTTCAGTTCTCTGGCCGACCAGGAGGTGTGGGTCGTCACCGGCGTCGACGGCCACGCCGTCGCGAGCCGGTCCACCAGCCCTCCGAGGATCGGTCCGTTGGTGGCGCCGAGCCGGTAGCGGGGGATCTCCCCGCACGCGTTGGCGAAGCGCACGGCCTCCTCCTGGAGCTCCCGGGCGGCGGGCAGCAGCACCCTCGCCCGGGCCAGCACCAGCTCTCCGAGAGGCGTGGGCCTGGCACCGTTGTGGTCGCGGTCGAAGAGAGATCCTCCCAGCACCCGCTCTATCCGTTTGAGCTGCGCGGTCAGCGCAGGCTGGGCCAGTCCGAGATGGGTGGCCGCCTTGGTGACGCTCCCGGCCTCGGCGACCGCGCGCACGATCCTGAGGTGTCGGAGCTCTAGATCCATACCGGGAAGGTAAGGCCCCAACGGTATGGCCGCAATGAGAACAAGTCATGAAATCTGACTCATTTTCGTGGAATCGTTCCAATGGCGTATGCCGTACCGGAGGTGAGGACGGACCGTGACGGGGTAAGCGGATGCCATGACGATGGGAATCGATCCTAAGGACCTGTCAGAGGACGACCTGATCCGCGAGCTGCGCCAGCTGCACGCCACCCGGACGGACACGTTCCTGCACGGCTCGGCCGACGCGCTCGCCAACCACAGCACCCGGACCGAGGAGCTCGAGGAGGAGTACCTGCGCCGCCACCCCGAGCGCCAGGTCGATCCCGAACGGCTGCGCGAGGGTGCCCGGCAGCGCTGAGACCGGCCACGCCGGGAGACCGGCGGGCCCCACCGAGGAGGTACGGCCATGCGAGACGATCCCCATGATGTCCAGACGCTGTCGACCGACGACATGACCGTCTACGAGGCGGTGGCCTACCTCGCCGTGGACGACCGCGTCGCCGAGACGGCGGACGTCGCCCACGTGGCGGCCCTGCCCGAGGAGACCGTGCGGCGGAGCCTCGCCGCCCTGGCCGAGAAGGGCTGGATCGAGCCCCGGGGCGGGGCCCACGTCCTCGGCCCGCACGACTGGTCGGTGGAGCGCTGAGCCCGTCCGGCGCGGCGGGCGGGCCCGCCGGAGCGCCCCCGGACCGGGCGGACCGGGGGCCCTCCGGCGATCCGCACGGGCGCGTTCAGCACCAGGCCTTCCGTACGGCCTCGGCGACGGCCGGGGCCTGGGCGAGGCCGGCGTCGAAGGCCGGGCGCCACAGGGACGGGTCGAGGACGTTGGCGCCGAAGACGGCGGCGGACGCCTCGTCGGGGACGACGTGGGCGATCTCCGCGTCACCGAGCCGGGCGAGCTCGGCGGTGAAGCGGGCCCTGGGGGAGAGGTGCGCCAGCGGCTCCAGGACCACCACGGCCGACGAGCCCTCCGCCAGGTCGGCGTTGGTCGCCGAGCGGACCCCGCCGTCCATGTAGCGGCGGCCGCCGATCTCCACCGGCGGGAAGACGCACGGCACGGCGCAGCTGGAGGCGACCGCCGTGACCATGGGCACCCCGGAGCCGCGCTCCCAGACGACGAACTCGCCGGTGCCGCAGTCGACCGCGGTGATCAGCAGTCGCCGCTCCGGCCACTCCTGCACCGGGAGCCGCTCGCCGATGGTCTCGATCCTGGCCCCGGTGTCCTCGACCGAGAGTGCCATCGCGCCCACCCGCCGCCGGGCCTCCCGCGGGTCGAGGGACGGGTCGTACAGGATGCCGAAGGCGGCCATCACCGCCTCCATGTCGACCGCCGGGACGGTCGCCCTGGTCTCCGAACCGGCCTGGACCGCGACCGCGCTCTCCAGGTCCGCGCCGGTGGAGACGAGCGCCCCCACCACCGATCCGGCGGACGTGCCGACCACCAGGTCGGCCTCCCCCAGGTCCACGCCCGCCCGCCGGAGACCGGTGACGACCCCCGCCTCCCAGGCGATCCCCGCGACGCCTCCGCCGCCCAGCACCAGTGCTCTCGTCATGCGACCATTCTTACCTGATCGCCCCGGGAAGTCCCGGAGGTTCCGACAGGCGCCGGTCGTCCGCGGAGTCCTGTCCGCCCCGGTGTCCGGTCAGCCCTTGAGCCCGGAGCGCGAGATGCCCTCGATCACCCAGCGCTGGGCGACGAGGTAGAGCGCGATCACCGGCAGGCTGGCGATCACCGCCCCGGCCATCAGCAGGTCGTAGCGGATGCTGTTGGCCCCCTGGAAGTTGCCCAGGCCCGCGGGGAGGGTCAGGGAGTCGGGACTGAGCAGGACGTAGATCGGCCACAGGAAGTCGTTCCAGTTGGTGAGGAAGGAGAGCAGGAACAGCGTCACCAGAGCCGGCCGGGACAGGGGCAGGACGACGGCGGTGAAGATCTGCCAGCGGTTGCAGCCGTCCAGCTCGGCGGCCTCCTCCAGCTCACCGGGGAGGGTGAGGAAGAACTGCCGCAGGAAGAACACCCCGAACGCGCCCGCCGCGGCGGGGACGATCACCGCGGGCAGGCTGTCCACCCACGCGAGCTCGTTGACGATCAGGAAGTTGGGGATCAGGAGCACCACGGGCGGCACGAACAGCGTCGCCACGACCGTGGTGAAGATCGCGCCGCGCCCCCTGAACCGGAGCCGGGCCAGCGCGTACGCGGCGGGGGCCGCGGTGACCAGCACCAGCGCGGCGTGCCCGGTGGCGGCGATGAGGCTGTTGGCGAACCAGGTCAGGATCGGGCTGTCGGCGCTGGTGAGGATCTCCCGGTAGGCGCCGGTGGAGAAGGGGTCCGGGATCCACTGCGGCTCGGTGGACCCGGAGCCCTCGCGGGTCTTGAAGGAGGTGGAGAACATGTAGACCAGCGGGCTGAGGTACAGCGCCGCCACCACGGCGAGGACCAGGTGGAGCAGGGCCCGCCGCAGCCCGCGGGCGTCCCGGGGTCCGGGGCTCCTGAGGTTCATCGATTCTCCTTCGGGCGTGGAGCCCCCGCCTTCGGGCGCGGGGAGGGGGTCAACGCGCGCTCCGGTCGCGGAAGGCGCCGAACACCAGGGCGCTGGCCGCCATGAGGCAGGCGGCCAGGATGAAGCTCATGGCCGAGGCGGTGCCCATGTCGAACTGGCGCAGGCCGGTCTCGGCGATGAGGTAGATCGCGGTCTTGGTCTGGTCGGCGGGCGCGCCCGCCGTGATCAGGTAGGACTGCCCGAACATGTTGGCCGAGGCCAGGATGGTGGCGTTGACCACGAACACCGTGACCGGCCGCAGGCCCGGCAGGGTGACCGCGCGGAACCGCCGCCAGGCCGAGGCGCCGTCGACCATCGCGGCCTCGTGCAGCTCGCGCGGGATGTCCTGGAGCCCGGCCAGGAAGATGACCGCGTTCAGGCCCAGGGTCCACCACACGGTCACGCCGACCAGGGCGACCCAGGCGGGCGGCACGTCGGTGGTCCACTGCACGTCGAGGCCGAGGTAGTGGTTGACCAGGCCGATGTTCCCGTCGAGCAGGAACCGCCAGAGGAAGCCGACGACCGCGACCCCGAGTACGTACGGGGCGAAGTAGACGGCGCGGTAGAGGTTGCGCCCGCGGAAACGGCCGTTCATCAGCAGCGCCACCAGCAGCGGCAGCACGATCAGCAGCGGCACGGAGAACAGGGTGAAGATCCCGGTGGCCCGCATCGCCAGCCAGAAGCGCCCGCCGTCCACGCTGGACGGGTCGAACAGCTCGGTGTAGTTCTCCAGCCCGACGAACGGCTTGGCGGGCAGGTTGACGTCCCACTCGTGCAGGCTGGTCCAGAACCCGAAGCCGATCGGCAGGACCATGAAGACGGCGAAGAGGGCGAGGTAGGGCGCGAGGAAGGCGTACGGCGTCCACCACCGCATCCGGCGCGCGGCCCCGCCCGGGACGGTCACCGGCCGTACTTCCGCTTGTTGTCGGCGAGCAGCTTGTCGGCCGTGGCCACGCCCTCCTTCAGGGCCTCGGCCGGGCTCGCCTGCTTCAGCACGGCCTTGGCCACCGCCAGCTCCAGCGCCTTGGACTGGACGTCGCCGACGCCGGGCAGGGCGGGCAGGAAGCGGAAGACGCCCACGTCCTTGGCCAGGCCCACCTGGGGCAGGTCCGCGACGGCGGGGTCCTCGCGGACGGAGTTGCGGGCGGGGATCATCCCGGCCTTGGCCCACTCGGTGGACCGGCGGCTGACGGAGTCGATGAAGGCCTTCGCGGCCTGCACCTTGTTCGGGTCCTTGCCCGCCTGGGAGGTGAGCACGAAGTTGTGCGAGGCGCTCCACACCGCCGGGGTGCCGCCGATGTCCGGCACCGGGGACAGGCCCCACTCCAGCGACGGCGCGTTCGCCTTGAGGTCGTTGATCTGCCAGATGCCGTCCCAGGTGAGGCTGACCTTGCCGTTCTTGAAGGCGGCGTACTGGGTGTCGATCGCGACCTTGGGCGGGCTGAAGCCCTCGTCGATCTGCTCCACCATCCAGCTCAGCGCCTGGACCCCCTGGTCGGAGCCCCACAGGGCCTTCGCGCCGTCCTCGCTGTAGAGCTCACCGCCGTGCTGCCAGAGCAGGGACATGAACATCAGGTGCGCCGGCCACTTGTTCGGCATCCAGAACGGGGTGGCGATCCCGGCCTTCTTGAGCTCCGCGAGGGCGTCGGCGTAGGAGGCCTTGTCCGCGGGGGCGTCGGACAGCCCGATCTTCTCCAGGTGCTCGCGGTTCCAGTAGTCGCCCAGGCTGTGCACGTCCAGGGGGACGCTGTAGCGCTTGCCGTCGAAGACTCCGGCGTTCCACACGGCGGGGATGAAGTCGGCCTCGGTCAGCTCCAGCGCCCCGACCACGTCGTCCAGCGGGATGAGGGTCCGCCGGGCGGCGAAGGTGCCGATCCAGTCGTTGTGGATGATCGCCACGTCCGGTCCCTTGCCGGCGGCGATGGCCGTGGGCATGGCCGGGTAGAGGTCCTCCCAGCGGCGGGTGATGTTGCGGACCTCGATCCGGCCGGAGAACTCCTTGTTGAACGCCTCCACCATGGCCCGCATGTGCGGGCCGTCGCCGCCGGTGAAGCCGTTCCAGTAGTCCAGGGTGACCTTGGGGCCGGTGTACTCGCCGCCGGAGAACGACGGTGCGGCCGAGGCGGGCGCGGAGGAGCCCGCGCCGATCTTGGTTCCGCCGCCGCAGGCGGCCAGGGCGGCGGTGAGGCCGGCGGCGCCGGTCAGGCCGAGGAAGGAGCGGCGGGAGAAGGAATCGCTCATGTCTTACTCCTGGGGGGCGAAGCGGACAATACTCCACGAAACTGGCGGGAGGGTGAGGGCGGCCCGGCGGCCGTCGAGGCGGAGGCCGGTGCCCGGGCGGGGGACGACCCGGTCGGGGGCGGCGGCGGAGTTGGCCGCGGAGAGGTCTGCGTCGGCGAGTTCCAGGTGCTCCACCGGGACCAGGCCGGCCGGGAGCGCCACCTCGAGCTCGCAGGGCCCGCGCCGGTCGCGGTTGACCACGAAGAGCGCCGTCTCGCCGGTGGCGTCGTCGAAGGTGGCGGTGGCCCAGACGGCGGGGACCTCGCCGTACCTGGCGGTGGGGATGGCCGCGCACTCCGGCTCCACCCGGAGCACCTGGCCCCGAGCGTGCCGGGCGGTCAGCGCGAACGGGTGGAAGACGCTCTGCCGCCAGGCCGGGCCGCCCGGCTCCGTCCGGATCGGGGCGATCACGTTGGCCAGCTGGGCCTGGCAGGCGATGCCCACCCGGTCGGCGTTGCGCAGCAGCGTGATGAGCAGGCTGCCGACCACGACGGCGTCGGTGACGTCGTAGTCGTCCTCGATCAGGCGGGGGTGCTCGGCCCAGTCCAGCGAGGACTCGCCGGGGAAGCGGCTCTGGTACCAGACGTTCCACTCGTCGAAGGAGAGCTTGATCCGCCTGCGGCTGCGCAGCTTGGCACCGACGTGGTCGGCGGTGGCGGCGATCGAGCGGATCATGTGGTCCATGTCGGCGGCGCTGGCCAGGAAGGAGTCGGCGTCGCCGTCGGACGGGTCGTAGTAGGCGTGCAGCGAGATGTGGTCGACCATCTCGTAGGTCGCCTCCAGCACCTCGGCCTCCCACGCCCCGAACGTCGGCATGCCGCTGTTGGAGCTGCCGCAGGCCACCAGGGACAGGTCGGGATCGAAGCGCTTGAGCGCCCGGGCGGTCTCGGCGGCGAGCCTGCCGTACTCGCGGGCGGTCTTGTGGCCCATCTGCCACGGGCCGTCCAGCTCGTTGCCCAGGCACCACAGCCGCACGCCGTGCGGCTTGTCCACGCCGTGCGCGCGGCGCAGCTCCGACAGGCGGGTGCCGCCGGGGTAGTTGGCGTACTCCACCAGCTCCAGCGCCTCGGCCACGCCGCGGGTGCCCAGGTTGAGCGCCATCATCGGCTCCACCCCGGCCTTCGCCGCCCAGGCCATGAACTCGTTCAGCCCGAAGGCGTTGCCCTCCAGGCTCCGCCAGGCCAGGTCCAGCCGGGCGGGCCGGTCCTCCACCGGCCCGACGCCGTCCTCCCAGCGGTAGTTGGAGACGAAGTTCCCGCCGGGGTAGCGGACCAGGGTCACCCCGAGCTCGCGGGTCAGCTCCAGCACGTCGGTGCGGAAGCCGTCGGCGTCGGCCAGCGGATGGCCGGGCTCGAAGACGCCGGTGTACACGCAGCGGCCCATGTGCTCGACGAACGAGCCGAACAGGCGGGGCTCCACCGGGGCGATCCGGAAGGCGGGATCCAGGGTGAGACGGGCGCTGGTCGTCGGCAAGACACGACCTCTCTGTCAACGCGGTGTTTCGGTGGTGCGTTTGTACAACGTTGTTCCAACGTTGTAAACAGGGGCGTAGGAGGTCGATACCGGGGCGTTACGATCGACCCCGTCAGATCGTGTGCGGCTCGCGCAGCCGTACGGCCAGGGAGGTGGGAGCGGGTGGGGGTGAGCCTGCGTGACGTCGCGGATCTGGCGGGGGTGTCGGTGAAGACCGTCTCCAACGTGGTCAACGGGTACGCGCACGTCGCGCCCGCCACCCGCGCCAAGGTGGAGGAGGCGCTCTCGCGGCTCGACTACCGGCCGAACCTGTCGGCGCGCAACCTGCGGCGGGGGCGCACCGGAGTGATCGCTCTGGCGCTGCCCGAGCTCGACGCGCCCTACTTCGCGGAGCTGTCGCGGTTCGTCATCGACGCGGCGGCCGAGCAGCGGTGGCTGGTGGTGATCGAGCAGACCGACGGGAGCCTGGAGCGCGAGCGGCAGATCCTCGACGGGGTCCGCGACCACCGGGTGGACGGGCTGATCTTCAGCCCCATCGCGATCGGCGCCGACGAGCTCGCCGCCCGCACCGACGAGACGGCGCTGGTCCTGCTGGGCGAGCGCATCCACGACGGCCCGGCCGACCACGTGGCGATCGACAACGTCCGCGCCGCCCGCGACGTCACCGAGCACCTGATCGGCCTGGGCCGCACCCGCGTCGCCGCGCTGGGCGCGCAGGACAGCGCGGTCAGCGGTACGGCCCCGCTCCGGCTGGCCGGCTACCGGGAGGCGCTGGCCGCGCACGGGCTCGGCGAGACGGTGGTGCGGGTGGATCGCTACCGGCGGGCGGACGGCGCGGCGGCGATGGCCGGGCTGCTCGCCGGCGGCGACCGGCCCGACGCGGTCTTCTGCTTCAACGACCTGCTGGCGCTGGGGGCGCTGCGCGCGATCCTCTCCCGCGGCCTGCGGGTGCCCGAGGACATCGCGCTCGCCGGGCTCGACGACATCGAGGACGGCCGCTACAGCACCCCGACCCTGACCACGGTGGCCCCGGACAAGGCCGAACTGGCGCGGATCGCGGTGGACCTGCTGAGGCGGCGGATCGACGGCCGGTCCGGCCACGCGCCCCAGGAGGTCCGGGCCGGCTACCGCCTCATGGCCAGGGAGAGCACCCTGGGCCGTTGAGCGGGCTGAGCGGGCTGAGCGGGCTGAGCGGGCTGAGCGGGCTGAGCGGGCTGAGCGGGCTGAGCGGGCTGAGTCGGCTCAGCCCGTTGAGTCGCCTGGCCTCCGGGTCCGCCGGCCCCGTGAGGGCTCAGACGTCGCGGCCCCGCATGCCCCCCTGCGCGGGGTCGACGCCCCACGAGATGATCCGCTCCGGGCGGATGCGGATGACCTCCCGGCTGAGGTACGGCGAGGGCGGGTCGTGGTCCTCGACCGCCTCGGCCGTGCCCCGGATCTCCACGCCCCGGACGACCCAGGGGTCGGTCGAGGCGAGATCGTCCACCACGAAGGCCACCCGGCCGTTCGCCCGGACGTTGCGGAACTTCCTGGTCGTGCCCATGGCGCGGCCGTAGATGTCGATCGTGCCCGTCGCGGGGTCGTAGTGGAAGCCGGTCGGGCTGTTCTGCACCGTGCCGTCGGGTGCCACGGTGGCCAGGCGGCCGAGCCGCTGCCCTTCGAGGTAGTCGAGTTCGGCCCGGGTGAACACGTGTGCGGAGATGTCTGCGGTCGTCATGTGCCCAGACTGCGACCTCAAGCTACCTTGAGGTCAAGTTAGGATCGGGCCGTGTCCCAGACCACGGAACTCAGCGTCGGCCAGCTCTCCGCCCGCAGCGGGGTCGCGATCTCGGCCCTGCACTTCTACGAGGCCAAAGGCCTGATCCGCAGCCGCCGCACGGCGGGCAACCAGCGCCGCTACACCCGCGACACGCTGCGCAGGATCGCCTTCATCCGGGTCTCCCAGCGGGTCGGCATCCCGCTGAAGACGATCCAGCACGCGCTCTCCGCGCTGCCGGACGGGCGGACGCCGAACCGCGAGGACTGGGCCCGGCTCTCCGCGCTGTGGCGGACCGAACTGGACGACCGGATCCGGCAGCTCCAGCGCCTGCGCGACGGCCTGACGGACTGCATCGGCTGCGGCTGCCTGTCCCTCGACCGCTGCGCGCTGGCCAACCCGGACGACGTGCTGGCCGCCCGCGGACCGGGTTCGCGCCTGATGGTCGCCCCCGCCGCCGGCTGCGCTGTACCGGGGGAGGGCGCGGACGCGTCGGCGGGCGGCCCGGCGGGCGCCTTAGCGGGCAGGAGGGCGGACGCCGGGACGGGCTTCGAGGCGTGTGCCGGGCCGGTCGCGGAGCCGGGTGGGGAGGCGGACTCCGGCGCGGCGTGAAAATTACATCGGGACCGGAGCCTCACCTCGCCTTTGTTGGTTGTGAACTCAAACTAATTGACGGTGTGCCGACGGCCGTGTGAACCTCTGGGCGCTCATGCACGCGCATCACGGGCGGTCGGAGGTCAGGTTCCCGCTCTCTGATCGTGCATGGCGGTTCGTCCATTGCTCCGCGGAGGGAAGCCGTACATGCGAAGAAGACTGGTCAGCGTGCTCGCCGCCTCGGCGCTGACGTGCGCGGTGGCGGGCACGGCCGTCACGGGCGCGGCGGCGCAGGCCGCCCCGGCTGGCGCCCTGGCGGCCGCCGCCTCGGTCGCGGCCGCAGAGACCAACGACTGGAAGAACGTCCGGATCGACGGCGGCGGGTTCGTCCCGGGCATCATCTTCAACCAGAAGGAGAAGAACCTCGTCTACGCCCGCACCGACATCGGCGGGGCGTACCGGTGGGAGCAGTCCAGCAAGAGCTGGATCCCGCTGCTCGACTGGGTCGGCTGGGACAAGTGGGGCTACAACGGCGTGGTCAGCCTCGCCACCGACCCCGTGGAGACGAACCGCGTCTACGTCGCGGCCGGGATGTACACCAACGACTGGGACCCCAACAAGGGCGCGATCCTGCGCTCGGCGGACAAGGGAAAGACCTGGCAGGCCACCGAGCTGCCGTTCAAGCTCGGCGGCAACATGCCGGGCCGGGGGATGGGCGAGCGGCTGGCCGTCGACCCCAACGACAACAGGATCCTCTACCTCGGCGCACCCGACGGCAACGGCCTGTGGCGCAGCACCGACAAGGGCGTCACCTGGGCCAAGGTCGCGAGCTTCCCCAACCCCGGGGACTACGCCGCCGACCCGGGCGACCCCAACGGCTACCTGAGCCACCGGCCCGGCGTGGTCTGGGTGACCTTCGACCCGACCTCGGCGACGGCCGGCAAGGCCACGCAGAAGATCTACGTCGGGGTGGCCGACAAGGAGAACACGGTCTACAGCTCCTCCGACGGCGGCGCCACCTGGGCCCGCGTCGCCGGGCAGCCGACCGGCTACATCGCCCACAAGGGCGTGCTCGACCACACCAGCGGCACCCTGTACATCGCCACCAGCGACACCGGCGGGCCGTACGACGGGGCCAAGGGCGACGTGTGGAAGCTGGACACCGAGACCGGCGCGTGGACGCAGATCAGCCCGATCCCGTCCAGCTCCGCCGACGACTACTTCGGCTACAGCGGCCTCACCATCGACCGGCAGAACCCGAACACGATCATGGTCGCCACCCAGATCTCCTGGTGGCCCGACGCGATCTTCTTCCGGTCCACCGACGCCGGCGCGACCTGGACCCGGATCTGGGACTGGGGCTCCTACCCCGAGCGGACCAAGCGCTACACCATGGACATCTCCTCCGCGCCGTGGCTGACCTTCGGGGCGAATCCGCAGCCGCCGGAGGAGGCGCCCAAGCTCGGCTGGATGAACGAGTCGGTGGAGATCGACCCGTTCGACTCCGACCGGATGATGTACGGCACCGGCGCCACGATCTACGGCACCGAGGACCTGAAGAAGTGGGACACCGGCGGCCAGTTCACCATCAAGCCCATGGTCGAGGGCCTGGAGGAGACCGCCGTCCTCGACCTGATCAGCCCGCCCAGCGGCGCGCCCCTGGTCAGCGCGCTCGGTGACATCGGCGGCTTCCGCCACACCGACCTCACCAAGGTCCCGCCGATGATGTTCACCTCACCGACCTTCACCTCGACCACCAGCCTCGACTACGCCGAGACCAGCCCGGACATCATGGTCCGCGCGGGCAACTTCACCGACGCCGACCGGCCGGGCGACAGCCACGTCGCCTTCTCCACCGACGGCGGCGCCAACTGGTTCCAGGGCACCGAGCCCGGCGGGATCAACGAGGGCGGCACCGTCGCCGCGGCCGCCGACGGCTCCCGGTTCGTCTGGGCGCCCAAGGGCGTGGCCGTCCACCACGCGGTCGGCTACGGCAACAGCTGGACCGCCTCCACCGGCATCCCGACCGGCGCCGTCGTCGAGTCCGACCGGGTGAACGCCAGGAAGTTCTACGGCTTCAGCGCCGGGAGGTTCTACACCAGCACCGACGGCGGCGCCACGTTCGCGGCCTCCGCGGCGACCGGGCTGCCCGCCGAGGGCAACGTCAAGTTCAAGGCCGTGCCCGGCCGCGAGGGCCACATCTGGCTCGCCGGCGAGACCGGCCTGTTCCGCTCCACCGACGGCGGCGCCTCCTTCACCAAGCTCTCCGGCGTCACCTCCGCGGTGAACGTCGGTTTCGGCAAGGCCGCGGAGGGCCGGAGCTACCAGGCGCTCTACACGGTCGCCACGATCGGCGGCGTGACCGGCGTCTTCCGCTCCGACGACACCGGCGCCACCTGGGTCCGGGTCAACGACGACCAGCACCAGTACGGCAACATGGGCGAGGCCCTGACCGGCGACCCCCGGATCTACGGCCGCGTCTACCTGGGCACCAACGGCCGCGGCATCGTCTACGCCGACACCGGCGACGGCGGCACCACGCCCCCGGACGACGACACCACCGACCCGTCCAAGCCGGGCAGGCCGGCCGCCTCGGCGATCACCTCGACCGGCGCCACGCTGACCTGGACGGCCTCGACCGACAATGTCGGCGTCGAGGGCTACGACGTCTACCGCGAGGCCGGAGCCACGGACGTCAAGGTCGGCTCGCCCTCCTCGGCGTCGTTCGCCCTGACCGGACTGACCGCCGACACCTCCTACACCTACTACGTCGTGGCCCGCGACGCCGCCGGCAACACCTCGGCCGCCTCCGACCCGGTGACCTTCAAGACCACCACCGGCGGATCCACCGAGGGCGGCTGCACCGCGGCCTACAAGGTCGCCAACTCCTGGCCCGGCGGCTTCCAGGGCGAGGTGACGGTCAAGAACACCGGCACCGCCGCCATCACCGGCTGGACCGTGAAGTGGACCTTCCCCGACGGCCAGAAGATCACCCAGCTCTGGAGCGGCGTGCACACCCAGACCGGGGCGGACGTCACCGTCGAGAACGCGGGCTGGAACGGCAACCTGAACGCGGGCGCCTCCACCTCGTTCGGCTTCGGGGCCAGCTGGACCGGCGCCAACGGCGTCCCCGCCACCGTCACCTGCACCGCGGGCTGACCCGTGTGAGGTGACCCCGCGGGAGGCTCCGGCCGTACGGCGTGCCCGCCGTACGGCCGGTTCCGCCCGGCGGGACGGTCTTCCGGCCTCGCGCCCTCCGGGGGCACGAGGCCGGGCTCGTCCGCGGGGAGGAGCCGAGCTCGGACGCGCGGGCCTATCCTGGAACGAAACCGACTGTCCGGGGGAGCACGTGGCCATCTCAGACGGGGTGCGAGGCACCCAGGACGGTGCCGGGCGACCGTCCGGGACCGGAGCGGCGGAGGGGGAGGGCCCGACCATGCGCGAGACCGGTGACGCCGAGGCGGTGAAGGCCGAGGCGGCCGAGCACTCGCCCATCCGCTCCGGCCTGCACGGCCGACTGGACGCCATCAGGGCCACCCGGGCCGGCCGCCTCACCCTGAAGATCGTCATCGGCACGCTCGGCGGCGTGCTGGTCGTCGCGGGGCTCATCATGGTGCCGTTCCCCGGGCCCGGCTGGGCGGTCGTCTTCGCCGGCCTCGCGGTGCTGGCCCTGGAGTTCCACTGGGCCCACCGGCTGCTGGAGTTCGGCAAGCGGACCCTGTCGGCCTGGATGGTCTGGCTCGGCCGGCAGCACCTCGCGGTCAAGGGCCTGGTCATCCTGGCCGCCGCCGCGACCGCCACCGCCATCGTCTACTTCGGCGTCAAGCTCGGCTTCGGCGTCGACCTCGTCCTCGAGGCCCAGAAGCTCCTCATCCGCTGACCGGCGGGTCAGGGCGGCCGCCCGGCGGACGGATCAGGCGGGCGGGGCGAGCGTGTGCAGGTGCATCTCGACGAGCTCGTCCCCTCCGTCCGGCGACGGCTGGGTGAGCAGCCGGGCCAGTGCGAACCCGTTCCTCCTGGCGACCGCGCAGGAGGCGGGGTTGGCCACGGCGTGCCGCAGGTCCAGCCGGGACAGCTCCAGGCAGGCGAACGACCACCGGGCGACCGCGCCGAGCGCGTGGCCGGCCACCCCGCGCCCGCGGGCCGGGGGCAGGACCCAGTAGCCGACCTCGCCGGTCCCGGTGCCGCAGGTCCGCACTCTGATGTGGCCGAGCACCTCGCCGGTGGTCGAGTCCGCGATGGCGAAGGAGGCCGACGAACCGTCGGCCCAGCCCTCGATCCGGTCGGCGAGCCAGGCCTTCTCATCGGGGACGCCGGGGGAGGCGGTCGCCCAGCGGCGGATCTCGGGGTCGCGCAGGGCCCCGGCCACCACCCCGGCGTCGGCGGCGCGCCACGGCCGCAGGTGCAGCGTGCCCGCGGTGATCTCCATGGGTTCCACGGCGGATGAGCCTACCCGGTCGGCGCTCCGCTCCCGTGAGGAGCGGCGGCCGGCCGCGGGGCACCCTTGTTAGGCCAACCGATTCGTTATAGATCTCGAATCATGAGGATCTCCCGGCCTAGGCTGCGGCCGTGCCCCTGACTCGCGGGATTCACCGACTGCTCCGCGGCGCCGTCATCGCGGCCGCGCTGACCGTGCCGGCCCCCCTCGCCGCGCACGCCGGCGCGCACACGGCCGCGCCGGTGGACATCAAGCTGCCCGGCACCTCGGCGACCGTGCGGGAGGACTCCGCCGACCCCGCACGGGTGACTTCGTACACGCTGAAGGGCGCCGCCTACCTGCGCCGGGGCACCGGGTTCGCGAGGAGGACCGGCGACGCGGAGGTCACCGTCGCGCCGAAGGGCGCCCGGGCACTGGCGGTCCCGGCCGCTTACAGCTCCGGATACGACTCGGTGGTCCTCCTCGATGTCGCGTCGGGCAAGGGCACCCGGATCCGGACGGTGCGCAAACCCCTGGTCGCGAACTCCGCGCGCTGGTCCCGCGACGCGGGCAAGGCGGTCCTGACCGTCAGGAAGAAGTCCGGGTCGGCCTGGGCGACCACCGGGTTCGTGATCGTCGACGCGGCCGCCGGGTCGGCGCGGACGGTGACCGTGCCGGGGGTGGACGCGGCGGCGACCTTCCGGTGGAGCCCCGACGGCACCGAGCTCGTCGCGGGCTACCGGGGAGGCACCCGCTTCTACGGCCAGGACGGGTCGGTCCGGCGCACGCTGACCGGGACGGGCACGCCGGTCGGCGGCGAGGACGCCTTCTCGCCGTCGGGCCGCGCGCTGGCGACGTGGTGCCCGGCTTCCTACACCGAGCACGTCTGCGTCTGGAACCGGACCACGGGCAAGGTCGCCGCCCGGGTGGGCATCCGGCCGCAGAGCATCTGGGGCTGGTGGGACGAGAGGCACCTCATCGCGGTCCTGGTCTCCGGCGGGACCCGCCGCGTGGTGCTGAGCGACCTCACGGGCAGGACCGTCCGGACACTGGCGGCCTTCTCCGCCGCCGACTGGGACAAGAAGCTCTATCTCGGCTACACCCGAAAGTGACCCGGGTTCCGCGGCTGCCCGGCGCGGGGCACCTGGAGGCTCAGAGGTAGAGGCCGGTGCCGTTGTCGGTCTGCGGGGTGGCGATGGCGTGCAGGTCGCGCTCGCGCATGACCAGGTAGGTCTGGCCGTGGACCTCGACCTCGTACTGGTCCTCGGGGTTGAACAGGACCTTGTCGCCGACCTTCACCGCGCGGGCGTTCGCGCCGACGCCGCAGACCTCGCCCCAGACGAGGCGGTTGGCGATCTTCACGGTCGCCGGGATCACGATGCCCGCGGTGCTGCGCCGCTCCTCGGACTCCTGCTCGACCTTGACCATGACGCGGTCGTGGAGCATCTGGATCTCGAACTTCGGGTCAGCCACAGCAGCAGTTTATGGGACGGGCGGAGCCGTACCCGCTGATCGGCCCCGCCCCGCCCGCGGACCCGCGGCCGTGACCCGCTCACCCGGACCTCCCGCGGCTCCGGGCCGGTGCCCGGAGGCGCGGCGTCCGGCGGGCGCGGCCTCGGGGGAGCCACGGGTCCGGGAGCGCCGGGTAGGCTCACCGCGCATGACGGATCTCTCCCTCGATTCTGCCCGCCTGGTCGACGACTTCCTCGACTGGTACCTCGACGCGAACCCCGTCCGCGCCTCCCTCGCGGGCGCGCCGGGCCACGACCGCACCCTCGGAGACTTCACCGAGGCCGGCATCACCGCCCGGGAGGGCGAGGCGCGGCGCCGGCTGGAGCGGCTGGAGGCCGCCGGAGGCGCGGACGGCGGGCAGGGCGAGGAGGGCGGGCAGGGCGAGGAGGGCGGCGGGTTCGAGGACCGGATCGACCGGGAGCTGGTCGTCTCCGCGCTCCGCGGGTCGGTCGCCCAGGAGGCCTGGCCGTCCTGGCGGCGCGACCCCTCCTTCTACGTCGGGCCGGTCTTCGCCTCGATGTTCAGCCCCTTCCTGCACCGGCTGGCCCCCGAGGCCGAGCTGGTGGACGCCGCCGTGGCACGGCTGGCCGAGGTGCCGGGCGTGCTGGCGGCCTGCCGTACGAACCTGGACCGGGGGCTGGCGGCGCCGCTGCTGGTCGAGCGAGGGCTCGGCCAGGCGCGGACCGGCCGGCACTTCCTCACCGTGACCGTGCCCGGCCTGGTCGGCGACGAGCGGCTGCGCGCCCGGCTGGCGGCGGCGGCCGAGCCCGCGGCGGCGGCCTTCGACGCGCTGGTGGAGTTCCTCGGCGGCTTCGCGGCGGAGGGCGACTGGCGGATGGGCGAGGAGCTCTACTCCCGGCTGCTGCGCGAGCGGGAGATGCTCGACTACGGCGCGGCCGGGCTGCGCGAGCGCGGGAGGGCCGCCTACGACGAGCTCGACGCGGAGATGCGCGAGGTCGCCGCCAGGCTGCCGGGCGGCTCCGGCGACTGGCACGCGGCGATCGCGGCCCTCCAGGACGACCACGCGCCGACGCTGGAGGACATGCGCGCCGAGTACGAGGCCGAGACCGAGCGGGCCCGCCGGTTCGTGCGCGAGCGCGGCCTGGTGACCTTCGCCGAGGGCGAGGAGTGCCGGGTGGTGCCGTCGCCGGAGTTCCAGCGGCCCGTGCTGTCCGTCGCCTCCTACATGTCGCCGCCGCCGCTGTCGGCCTCCCGGACCGGGCACTTCTTCGTGCCGTTCACGCCGGACTCCTTCACCGCGGAGCAGGTCCGCCAGCGGCTGCGCACCAACGCCCGCGCGCAGATGCCCTCCATCGCGGTGCACGAGGCCTACCCCGGCCACCACTGGCACCTGTCGTGGGCGGCGGGCAACCCGCGCCGGGCCCGCAAGCTCTTCGGCACGCCGTACTTCGCCGAGGGCTGGGCCCTGTACGTGGAGAAGGCCATGCGCGAGCAGGGCTACTTCGCCGAGCCCGCCCAGGAGCTCGCCCACCTGGAGTTCCGGCTCTTCCGGGCGGCCCGCATCATCGTCGACACCTCGCTGCACTGCGGTGACATGAGCATCGAGGAGGCCGAGCTCTTCATGACGACGAAGTCCTCGCTCACCCCGGGCACCGCCAAGGGCGAGGTCGACCGCTACTGCGCGTGGCCCACGCAGGCGCCGTCCTACCTGACCGGGGCGCTGGAGATCGACCGGATCCGCGCCGACTACCTGGCCGCGGGCCGCGGCGACCTGCGCTCCTTCCACGACACCCTGGCCGGTTCCGGCAGCCTCCCCCTGGGTCTCGCCCGCCGGGTGGCCCTGGAGGGCTAGGGACACGCCCCTGCCCCTGCCCCTGCCCCTGCCCCTGCCCCTGCCCCTGCCCCTGTCCCGGCGGGGCGGGGTGTGTGGCGGGGCGGTGCGGCGTGCCGAGTCCGAAAAGCTACCTGCAGGTAACCGAAGTCACATGAGGACCTCGCACAATCGGTGACGCGTCACTTGTGCGATGAAAGGTCGTTTTCCGTGCGGATCGCTCCGTTTGCCCGTCTGTCCCGCCCGCTCCGCTGGGCGGCCCGGGTCCTGTCCGTGCTCGTCGTCCTGGCGGTCGTCCTCGCCGGGGCGGCGACCTGGACGGTCCGCCGGTCGTTCCCGCAGCTGTCCGGCGAGATCCGGCTCCCCGGCCTGGCCGCTCCGGTGACCGTGCACCGCGACGGGTACGGCATCCCGCACATCTACGCCGACGCCGCCGCCGACCTGCTGAAGGCGCAGGGCTACGTGCACGCCCAGGACCGCTTCTGGGAGATGGACTTCCGCCGCAAGACGACCGCGGGCCGCCTGTCGGAGGTGTTCGGCGCCTCGACCCTGGAGGTCGACAAGGTGGTCCGCACCCTCGGCTGGCGGCGCACCGCCGAGGCGGAGCTCCCCCTGCTGCTCCCGGAGACCCGCCAGGCCCTGGCGGACTACGCGGCGGGGGTGAACGCCTGGATGGTCCAGCACGACGGCTTCGCCGCCAGGAGCCTCGAGTACGGCGTGCTCAAGCTCACCAACGGCGGCTACGAGCCCGAGCCCTGGACCCCGGCCGACTCCCTGGCCTGGCTCAAGGCCATGGCCTGGGACCTGCGCTCCAACATGGAGTCCGAGCTGGACCGGGCGCTGGTCGCCGCCCGGCTCCCCGCCGAGCGGGCCGCGCAGCTGCACCCCGGCTATCCCTTCGACCGGCACGCGACGATCGTGACCGCCGCGCCCGCCGAGGAGCCCAAGGGCGGCCGGCCGGTCGAGGCGGCCGCCGCCGCCGAGGCGCTGGACCAGGTCGCGGCGCTGGTGGACGCCGTGCCCTCCCTCTTCGGGACCGCCGGCGGCGACCCCGCCGGGATCGGCTCCAACTCCTGGGTGGTGGGCGGGGCGCACACCGCCACCGGCAAGCCGCTGCTCGCCAACGACCCGCACCTCGGCCCCCGGATGCCGTCGATCTGGTACCAGGCCGGGCTGCACTGCCGTACCAAGAGCGCGGCCTGCCCCTACGACGTGGCCGGATACACCTTCGCGGGCCTGCCCGGCGTCGTCATCGGCCACAACGACAAGATCGCCTGGGGCTTCACCAACCTCGGCCCCGACGTCACCGACCTGTACCTGGAGCGCGTCAAGGGCGACACCGTCGAGGTGGAGGGCGAATGGAAGCCGGTCCAGACGCGAACCGAGCAGATCAAGGTAGCCGGGAGCGAGCCGGTCGAGCTGAAGGTCCGCACCACCGGGCACGGCCCGATCATCTCCGGCGTGCTCGGAGACGCCCGCGAGGCCGTGCCCGGGGCGGCGGCCCGCCTGGGCGAGAAGGCCGAGGGCCTGGAGGTGGCGCTGCGCTGGACCGCGCTCGACCCCGGCCGGACCGCCGACGCCATCCTGCTGATGAACCGCGCCGAGGACTTCGAGCAGTTCCGCAAGGGCGCGGCCTCCTTCGAGGCCCCCGCGCAGAACCTGATCTACGCCGACACCGCCGGGAACATCGGCTACCAGGCCCCCGGAAAGATCCCGGTCCGCTCGGCGGGCGACGGCACCATGCCGGTGCCCGGCTGGACCGGAGAGCACGAGTGGACCGGCTTCATCCCGTTCGAGAAGCTGCCGTCCGTCTACAACCCGCCCGAGGGCTACATCGTCACCGCCAACAACGCGGTCGTGCGCCCGAGCGAGGAGCTGTTCCTGACCTCCGACTGGTCGCACGGCTACCGCTCGCAGCGGATCGTGGAGCGGATCGAGGAGGAGACCGCCAAGGGCAAGGTCACCTCCGAGACGATGCGCGCCCTGCTGATGGACGACCGCAACAACCTCGCGCCGGTCCTCGTCCCGCACCTGCTCCGCCTCGGCGCCCCCAACGGCACGCTCAAGGGCTGGGACTTCGGCCAGGGCCGCGACTCGGCCGGGGCCGCCTACTTCAACGCCGTCTGGAAGCACCTGCTCGCCCGGGTCTTCGAGGACGAGCTGACCGGCCCCACCCGGCCCGGCGGCGGCGACCGGTGGTATGAGGTGGTCCGCGCCCTCCTGGACAGGCCCGAGGACCCCTTCTGGGACGACGTGCGCACCAAGGGTACGGCCGAGCGCCGCGACGACATGCTCAAGGCCGCGATGGCCGACGCCGACGCCGAGCTGCGCGAGCGGCTGGGCGGCGACCCGGCCGAGTGGGCCTGGGGCGACCTGCACACCCTGGACCTGACCCACGAGACCTTCGGCACGAGCGGCATCGCGCCGGTCGAGTGGCTGTTCAACCGGGGACCGCTGCGCACGGCCGGCGGCAAGGACACCGTGAACGCCACCGGCTGGGACGCCACCGAGGGCTACCAGGTGAACTGGGTGCCGTCGATGCGCATGGTCGTCGACCTGGCCGACCTGGACCGCTCGGAGTGGATCAACCTGACCGGCGCGTCCGGCCACGCCTTCCACGCCAACTACGACGACCAGGCCGAGCTGTGGGCCGACGGGAGGCTCACCCCGATGCGCTTCACCGAGCCCGCCGTACGGCAGGCCGCCGAGAACACCCTCACGCTCACCCCGTGACCGGCGCCCGGCCGGGCCCCGCAGCCCCTCCCGGGGCCCGCGGCCCGGCCTCCGGCGCCCCCGGGCTCAGGCCGTGGCGCCGGTGCGGGCGCGGCGGCGGGTCTCCGGGACGATCAGCGGGGTGCCGCTCTGCGGGTCGGTGATGATCTCGCAGCGCAGGTCGTAGACGTCGCGGACCAGCTCGGCGGTGACGATCTCGGCGGGGTCGCCCTCGGCCACGATCCGGCCCTCGCGCATCACGATCAGGTGGGTGGCGTAGCGGCAGGCCTGGTTCAGGTCGTGCAGCACCGCGACCAGGGTGCGGCCCTGCTCGTGCAGGTCGGCGCAGAGGTCGAGGACCTCGATCTGGTGGGCGATGTCGAGGAAGGTCGTCGGCTCGTCGAGCAGCAGGATCGACGTCTCCTGCGCCAGCGCCATGGCCAGCCAGACGCGCTGGCGCTGGCCGCCGGAGAGCTCGTCCACGCACCGGTCGGCCAGGTCGGCCACGCCGGTCGCCTCCATGGCCGAGCCGACCGCGGCCTCGTCCTGCTTCGACCACTGCCGCATCAGCCGCTGGTGCGGGTAGCGGCCCCGGCCGACCAGGTCGGCGACGGTGATGCCGTCGGGCACGATCGAGCTCTGCGGCAGCAGGCCGAGCCGGCGGGCGACCTCCTTGGACGGCAGCGAGGTGATCAGGGCGCCGTCGAGGCAGACCGTCCCGGCCCGGGGCTTGAGCATGCGGGCCAGCGCCCGCAGCGTCGTGGACTTGCCGCACGCGTTCGGCCCGATGATCACGGTGAAGGAGCCGTCCGGGATCGCCACGTCCAGGCCGGCGGCGACCACGCGGTCGTCGTAGGAGAGCGTCAGTCCGGTGCCCTGCAGTCTCAACGTCGTTCCTTCCGGAGCATGTACACCAGGTACGTGCCGCCGATCGCGGCGGTCATGATCCCCACGGGCAGCTGGACCGGGGCCAGCAGGCGCTGCGCGGCCAGGTCGGCCGTCACCAGCAGGACCGCGCCCATCAGCGCGGAGGCGAGCATGGTGACGCCGGGGGAGCGGGTGAGCCGCCGCGCGAGCTGCGGGGCCGCCATCGCGACGAAGACCACCGGACCGGTGGCGGCGGTGGCGACCCCGCACAGCAGCACGCCCACGGTGACCGCGGCCGCGCGCACCGGCTCGACCCGGATGCCGACGGCCTTGGCCGAGTCGTCGCCCATCTCCATCATCCGCAGCGGGCGGGAGACCAGGGCGCAGACCGGGAGCAGCACCGCCAGAGCGCAGGCGACGGGGAGCGCGTGCTCCCAGCCGCGCCCACCCAGGCTGCCGGTGAGCCAGGCCCCCGCGGTGGCGGCGTCGTTGATGTTGGCCCGGGTCAGGAGGTACCAGTCGGCGGAGGTGAGCAGCGCGCTGACCCCGATGCCGACGAGGATCAGCCGGTGGGCCTGCACGCCGTTGCGGAAGGAGAGCGCGTAGACCAGCAGCGCGCACGCCACGCAGCCGAGCAGCGAGCCGCCCGCGATCTGCCAGGCGGAGCCGCCCAGGACGACCGCGACGATGCCGCCGGTCGCCGCGCCCGCGGTGAACCCGATGAAGTCGGGGCTGCCGAGCGGGTTGCGGGTGATGCTCTGGAAGATCGCCCCGCTCAGCCCGAAGGCCGCGCCGACCAGCAGGCCGGTCACGACGCGGGGGGCGCGCAGCTTCCAGACGATGAGCTCGGCGGCCGGGGTGCCCCGGCCGAAGACCGAGTCCACGATGTCGGGGACGGGCACGGTGAACTCGCCGGTCGACAGGGCCACCAGGCTGACGGCGACGCCCGCGGCGACGAGCAGGAGGCAGACGGCGAGGCCGCGCGGGGACAGGCGCAGCGACCAGGAGGCGAGGCGCAGGACGGTCATGGCGCGACGGGCTCCGAGAGGGGGCGAGGTGGTCGTCATAGGGCGGCGAGCCTCCGGCGCCGGGCGAGGAGGATGAACACCGGCACCCCGACGACGGCCCACATGAGGCCGACCTGGATCTCGGCCGGGGAGACGACCACCCGGCCGAGGACGTCGGCGCCGAGCAGGAGCACCGGGGTGAACACGACGGTGTACGGCAGCAGCCAGCGCTGGTCGGAGCCGGTGAGCAGGCGCACGCCGTGCGGCACGACCAGCCCGACGAACCAGATCGGCCCGGCCGCGGCGGTCGCCGACCCGCAGAGCAGGGTGACGGCGACGGCGGTCAGCGCGCGGGTGCGGCCGACGCCCACGCCCAGGGCGCGTCCCGCCTCGTCACCGAGGGCCAGGGCGTTGAGCGGCCCCGCCAGGGCCAGGCCCAGGGCCAGCCCGGCGGCCAGGAACGGCGCGAGCCGCACGGCCACGTCGGGCGTCGGCCCGGCCAGGGAGCCGGTCAGCCAGAACCGCATCCGGTCGAAGGTGGCGCTGTCGATCCGCAGGATCGCCGAGGACGCGGCGTTGAAGACCATGCCCAGGGCCACGCCCGCCAGCGCCAGCCGTACCGGGGTGGAGCCGGCGCGGCCCGCCGAGCCCAGCGCGTAGACCAGCACGGCGGCCGCGGCCGCCCCGGCGAAGGCGAACCAGACGTAGAGCGCGGGGTCGGAGATCCCCAGCAGGCCGAGGGCGGCGGCGACGCCGAGCGCGGCGCCGCTGTTGACGCCCAGCAGGCCCGGGTCGGCCAGGGGGTTGCGGGTCAGGCTCTGCATGAGCGCCCCGGCCAGGCCGAGGGCCGCGCCGACGCCGAGGCCGAGGAAGGTGCGCGGCACGCGCAGCTCGCGGACCACCGTGTGGTCGGCCGAGCCGTCCGGGGCGGTCAGCGCGTCGACGACCGTGGAGAGGGGGACGGAGCGGGACCCCACCGCGATGCTGACCGCCGCCAGCAGCGCCAGCACCGCGACCCCGGCCAGCAGCCCCGCGGCCAGCAGCGCGGAACGCCGCGCCTGCCCGGCCCGTGCGTCGCCCGGGGCGACCGTGACCACATCGGCCGTGCTCACCCGGCCCCCTTTCACATCCTCGCTTAGGCAAGGCTAATCTAAACCGGAAGTAATAAGGTGAGCCTATCCTTTGGAGAGGGAAAATGTCCCTGCCTGTCCTGTCCCGGCGAGGCGTCCTGGCCGTCGGCCTCGGTGCAGCCCTGTTCGCTCTCGCCGCCTGCGGAGGCCAGCCGGAGACCACCTCTCCCGCCGCGGGCGCCGCGTCCCCCGCCGCGGCGGAGGCCGGTCCGTGGACCTTCACCGACGACCGCGGCAAGAAGATCGACCTGCCCGAGCGCCCGACCCGGGTCGTCGCCCAGGTCGGCGCCGCCGCCGCGCTCTGGGACTTCGGCGTCCGGCCCATCGCGGTCTTCGGCCCGCACAGGCTGAAGGACGGCAGCAAGGACCCCCAGGTGGGCCCGGTCGACATCACCAAGGTCGAGTCGCTCGGCAACGTCTGGGACGAGTTCAACGTCGAGAAGTACATCTCGCTCCAGCCCGAACTGCTCGTCAGCGGCATGTACAGCGCCGACAAGGACACGCTCTGGTACGTCCCGGAGAAGTCCGCCGCCACCATCGAGCAGGTCGCCCCCACGCTCGGCGTGCGGCTGGTCGGCAAGACCCTGCCCGAGGTGATCGGCCGGTACGGCGAGATCGCCGCCGCGCTCGGCGCCGACCTGAACGCCGCCGACGTGACGGCGGCCAAGGCCAGGTTCGAGGCGGCGGGCAAGGCGCTGCCCACGCCCGAGGCGAAGAAGCTGAAGATCATGGTCATGGCGGGCGGCCCCGACTCGCTGTGGATCGCCGACCCGAAGGACCACGTGGACGTGCGCCACTTCAAGGAGCTGGGCCTGGACGTCGTCGTGCCGGAGAAGGTCGACGAGACGGGCTTCTGGCAGACGCTGAGCTGGGAGAACGCCGACACCTACGAGGCGGACGTGATCCTCGTCGACGCCCGCACCCAGTCGATGAAGGTCGAGGAGATGATGAAGAAGCCGACCTTCGCCAAGCTGCCCGCGGTCAAGGCCGGGCAGGTCTACCCCTGGCACGCCGAGGAGCGCTACAGCTACCAGGGCTACGCGTCGGTGCTGGAGGAGCTCGCCGCGAACCTCGCCAAGGCGAAGAAGCTGTGACACCGGCCGGGGCCGAGCGGCCCCGGTCCTCCGATCGGGCGCGGAAGCCTTGACCGGCGGAGCGGCCCCGGTGAGCCGATCGGGCGGGAAGCCCTGACCGGCGGCGCCCCGGATCCGCGCGGACCCGGGGCGCCTACGCGTAGGCGCCCCGGACCTCGACGATGTCCGACAGCGGGAACTCCAGGTAGTCCCCGGCCTCCTCGCACCACGCGTCGAGCACGCCGCTGCGCAGCTCGCCGTGGCTGATGGTGGCGGTCAGGCCGTCGGCCAGCGTGATCGCCGCCCGTACGCCCCGGTCCACCACGAAGCCGAGCAGGGACTGCTGGGCGGTCGGCAGCCGGGAGGCCATGCGGCCGATGACCGCCCAGGTGCGGCCCGGCGCCTGCCCGCCCTCGCAGCCGGTGGCGAGCAGCCGCCGGGCGTGTTCACGGGGGTCGGGCGCGGGCTCCGTCAGCGGGTGGACCGGCTGGTCCAGCTCGGCCACCTGCCCGCCGGGCAGCAGGATCAGCCGGCCGCCGTCCTGCGGCTCCTCGACCCGGGTCCGGCGCACGGTGATCTCCCCGGTGTCCTCGACCGGCACCGGGGCGTAGCCGTTCTCGCGCAGCGCGGCCAGGGTCCGCTCGGCCGGCACCGAACTGGCCAGCACGGTGGGAGCGAGCAGGCGCAGGCCCAGCCGGGCCAGCCGCCGGTGGGCGGCGATCTCGGCCAGCAGCGCCGGGTCGGAGGCCTGCACGATGCAGGAGACCGTGGTCACGGTGACCTCCCCGTGCCGCCTGGCCACGTCGCGCACGAGATACTCCAGGGGCTGCGGGACCGTCCCCACCTCGGCGAGGTCGGCCAGCAGCCCGTCGGCGGTGTGACCGGCGTCGAGTGCGCCGCGCACGCTCACCGGGGTGAAGCGCCAGACCGAGGCCGTGCCGCGCGACTCGCGCTCGGCGGTGCGGTCCAGCAGCGCCGCCAGCTCCGCCGAGGGCGGCCCGGTCACCACCGCCGTCAGGTCCGCGCCGAACAGGGCGCTGCGCCGGACGCTGGCCATGGCGCGGGTGGAGCACTCCACCAGTCCCGGATCGTGCTCGACGGCCGGGCAGGCGTCGTCGCCCTCGTCCCCCGCGGCGGCGTCCAGGGCGGCCAGCGCGCGGCCCAGATCGGTGACGGCGCCGTGGGCGACGAGCCCGAGCAGCCGGGCCTCCTCCAGCACCCCCGGGGCGCACTCGGCCAGCAGCGCCGGGTCCAGGAGCGGGGCGTGCCAGTGGACGAGACGGACCAGGCCGCCGGTGTCGGTGCAGGCCGTACTCGCCGGGAGGCGGGCCAGCACGCCGAGCACCGCCCGGCGGATGCGGGCCACCGCGGCTCCGGCGGGGTCGTCGCCGAGCACCGTGCCGTACTTGCCGCGCGTCCGGCGCAGCGACGAGCGCTCCATCCGCCACCACGCCGCCAGCAGCACCCGGAGCCGGGCCGGCGCGTCGTCCAGCCGCCAGCGGTCGAACCGGTCGGTGGGCACCAGCCCGCCGGCCGGCTCGTCCCAGGCCAGCAGGCGGGCCACCGCGCACACCTCCAGCAGCAGCCGGGTCTCGTCCTCGTCGCAGCCGGTCTCTCTGGCGACCCGGCGGACCTCCCGCACGCCGACCCCGCCGGCCTTGAGCAGCGGCAGCGGCGTCTTGGCGGCGTTCTCCAGCATGGCGGCGCAGCGCTCGACCACGTGCGGGGCGGCCAGGGTCATCAGGTGGTCGACGGTCTCCGGGTCGACCGGCAGCGTGGCGAGGTCGGGGGGGTCGGGCGTGAAGGGCGGCCGGTAGTCGGGACCGCGCAGCGCGAGCGCCACCTCCCGGGGCATCTCGGCCACGTTCCAGCTGGTCCGGAAGAGCAGGCCGTGGTCGGCGGCCCACTTCTCCGGGGAGCCGGGCACGACGAACCGGCCGCCGTCCACGTCGCTGACCGGCCCGTCCCAGGCGAAGCCCTCCAGCAGCCGGGCGGTGCCCTCCGGGGCGCGGGCCAGGAGGGCGGTGACCCGGCCGGCGTCGGACAGCGCCTCGGCGATCGCGGCGGCCGTGCGGCGCTTGGAACCGGAGGGCAGGCCGAGCGAGCGCGCGAGCGAGCGCAGGGCGTCCGCGCTGACCGTCCAGGAGTCGAGGTAGCGGGCGAGCGGTTCGCCGAGCCCGCAGGGGGTCGTCCACCAGCGGGCGAGCGCGCCGGCGATCCGGATGCGGCCCTCGTCGTCCTGCCAGGCCAGGGCGTGGTCGGACAGCAGGGCGAGCCAGGGGGCCGGTGCCTCCTCGGGCACCCGCAGGAAGCGGGCCAGCTCCGCGGAGCCGACCTGGTCGCCGAGGGCCAGCGCGGCCTCCACGACCTCCAGCGCGGGCAGCGGCAGCGCGCGCAGCGCCTCCATCACGGCGAAGCCGTTGCCCAGCCGCTGGGCCAGCGTGCCCAGGCGGCGCGGCCACGGGGGAGCGATGGCGTCCGGCCGGTTGGCCAGGATCCGGGCGAGCCGCTCCTCGTCGAGGGTCTTCAACCAGCCGAGCAGGTGATCGTCCATCTCGCAGCTCTCTTATGGAATCGTGCGTGGGGGACTCTCCGGGAGCCGTCGGGGAGAGCGGGAAGCCGCTCCCTTCAGGGAGTGCAGGAGTCACCAACGGTAATGCAGAGGGCATTCCCATAGGGGCTGCACCACGCAGAACGCGACAAGCTTGGCCGAACGAGCGCGGTGCGGCGCCCGGCGGGGGAGTGGCCGGTCCCGGGTCCGGCGGCGGGGGGAGCGCCGGGCCCGGGACCGGCGGGCGCCAGGTGAGGGGAAGAGGCGGCGCCTTTTCCAGGGGAGGTCTTCGGGGCGTCCGGGAGGACGCGGTGCTTCGAGGGCCGGGGTCGGGGGTCGGTACGGAGGTCGGCCGGGGCCGTCGGAGCGCCGGGTCCGGGTCCGGGGCCGTCAGGCCCGCAGGACCGCCCAGACGATTTTGCCGTACGGAGCGAGCGGTGCCCAGCCCCAGCGGACGCTCAGCGACTCCACGATGTGCAGTCCCAGCCCGCCGACATCGAGCGGGGAGGGGTCGCGCAGGGTGGGGGACCCGGCGCCCGGGTCGTTGAGCGCGCACACGACCATGCGGTCCCTGCGGATCAGCGACAGCCGGACCGGCTCCCTGGTGCGGTCCGCGGCCAGCCGGAGACCGTGCCTGATGGCGTTGGTGGCCAGCTCCGAGACGACGAGCCCCATGTTCTCGCCGAGGTCGTCGAGCCGCCAGCCGGAGAGGGTCCCGGCCGCGAAGCTCCGCGCGGAGTGCACGGACTCGGCGTGCGGGGGGAGCACGAAGGTGGCGCTGGCCGCCGAGGGGCCGGGTGGCGGGGCGGACGCGGTCAGGAGGTCACGCGCCGGATCGGGCCACCAGCCGACGGGGGGCCACCAGTCGAGCGCCGTCCAGGCGGGGCGCGGGGGCGCGATGTGGGCGGACTGCACGCAGATCATGATGGCCTGAACTCCCGTGCATGTGCAAGAGCGAATGCACGTGCACGAGGTGGTTGCAACCGCTACGGTTACCCCTGTTTCGGTAATCCGGAAGGAAAGGGGATCTTGTCTGCGGTCGGGGATTCCCGGGCCGCGAAGTGACACACTGTCGATCAGGAAGCGAGCAAGGAGCACCACGTGTCCATTGATCCGCCGGGTACCGGTTCCACTGTTCGGCGCATCATGCTCGGCGCGAGCCTGCGCCGGCTGCGGGAGGAGAAGGGGCTCACCCGGGAGGTGGCCGGATTCCACATCCGCGCCTCCGAGTCCAAGATCAGCCGCATGGAGCTGGGCCGCGTCGGCTTCAAGACGCGTGACGTGGAGGACCTGCTCACCCTGTACGGCGTGCTCGACGACGCGGAGCGGCGCAGCCTGCTGGAGATGGTCCGCGAGGCGAACACCCCCGGGTGGTGGCACAAGTACGGCGACCTGCTGCCGAACTGGTTCGCCACCTACGTGGGGCTGGAGGAGGCGGCGAACGTGATCCGCACCTACGAGGTGCAGTTCGTGCCCGGTCTCCTGCAGACGTCGGCCTACGCGCGCACCGTGATCCGGCTGGGCTACCCGGACGTGCCGGACGCCGAGATCGAGCGCCGCGTGCACATGCGCATGCAGCGGCAGGAGCGCCTGTCGAAGAAGGACGGACTCCGCCTGTGGGCCGTCATCGACGAGGCGGCGCTGAAACGGCCGATCGGAGGCCGGGAGGTCATGTGCGAGCAGCTCCGGCACCTGCTGGAGGTGGCCACCCTCCCCAACATCACCATCCAGGTGATGCCCTTCCGGTTCGGCATGCACGCGGCCGAGGGCGGCGCGTTCAGCATCCTGCGATTCCCCCAGTCCGACCTGTCGGACGTCGTCTATGTCGAGCAGCTCTGGGGTGCCCTCTACCTGGACAAACGTGAGGACATCGACCCCTACCTCACGGCCATGGAGCAGCTGTGCGTGGAGAGCACCACGCCCGGGGGCACCGCCGAGATCCTCGGCGACCTTCTCAGAGAGATGTAAATGGAGCAGACCTACAACGGCATGCCGGCCACGGACCTGGCCGGGGCCCGCTGGCGCAAGAGCCGCTACAGCAACTCGACGGGCAACTGCGTCGAGCTCGCCGAACTGCCGGACGGCAGCGTCGCGGTCCGTAACTCCCGGTTCCCCGACGGCCCCGCCCTGATCTACACCCGTGACGAGATCCGCGCGCTGGTGCTCGGGGTCAAGGACGGCGAGTTCGACGGCCTGGTGGTGTAACGCCGTTTTTACCTCCGCGCGCGCAGGTTAACCTGCGCGCGCCGGTGGCGTAACAGGCGGAGCCGGCCGACCGGGCAGAGTTCGGACCACACCGAACCTGGGGGCTCGAAATGATCGACCAGATGACCCTGTACCCCGTGGCCGACGACGTGCTGTTCGCGCCGGGCGGCCGCGTGGTGATCCGCACCTACGGCGTCGCCCCGGCGGCCGGGCGGGACGGCGAACGCACCCCGGTGGCCTACCGCACCTGGGTCACCGGAGTGCGCGACCAGCCGCGCTACTGGCACTGGGGCCGCTTCGAGGACGCCTGCCACGGCCACCGGCAGGTCGTGGAGTGGCTGACCGGCCGGGGACCGCTGCCCGCCGCGGTGGCGGCCTGAGCGGCGCGCCGTACGGCGCGATCAGGGCCGCCCGGGGCAGGAGACGAGCTCCTCGATCACCAGGCCGCCGCCGATCCCGAGCAGCCAGACGTCCTTGGCGATGGCGTTGCCCTCCGGGGTCGGGCGCAGGCTGCCCTCCTGCCGCAGGCCGGGCGTCTTCAGGTAGAGGCCGAGCAGCCCTCCGGCGAAGGCCGTGAGCGCGGCTCCGGCCAGCAGCGACGGCACCACCGGGATCAGCAGCGCCGCGCCGAGGGCGATCTCGGCCCCGGAGAGCAGCCGGGTGAACTTCTCGGGGTCCATGTCCTTGAGGAACGGGTAGGTTCCCGCCGCCATCCCGTGGAGTCCCGCGGCGGTCTGCTTGTCGGCGTCCTGCTTGCCGAGCCCCGAGTTGAGGATGATCGCCCCGGCGGCGAACCGGGCGGGGAGCTGGTGTGCGCGAGCCAGGAACCTCATGAGTCCTCCCAGCGGTGGTCGGGCCTGAATCCCGTTCCCTACCCCCGTTCCCCCGCCTCCCGACGGCCGGGCCGGTAGTGCTTTGTTAGATCAGTGGCGCCGCCGGCGGGGGCGTGCGCCGGTCCGGCCGGGGCGTCAGACCGGGGCGTTCCAGGTGAGGAGCACCGGTCGGCCGTGCTCGAAGCCGAGACGGGAGTAGGTGCCGGTGTCCAGGCGCAGGAAGCGGCCCTCCTCGGGCGGCCGGCCGAGCCAGCGGGCGGCCAGGATCCGCAGGTAGTGGCCGTGGGCGACCAGCGCCACCGCGCCCTGTGCCCGCCGGGCGCGGGCGATGACCCGGTCGGCGCGGGCGCCGACCTGGGCGATGCTCTCCCCCGGGTGCGCGGCGTCGCCGGGGACCACCCCGTCACGCCACAGATACCAGTCGGGACGGGTCTCGCGGATCGACGCGGTGGTGATGCCCTCGTAGCCGCCGTAGTCCCACTCCCACATGTCCGGGTCGGTCTCGTAGCGCTCCAGTCCGGCGAGCTCGGCCGTCCGGCGCGCCCGCAGGGCGGGGCTGACCAGCACCAGGCCGAAACCCCCGCCGGCGACCAGCGGGGCGAGCGCCCGCGCCTGGTCCTCGCCCCTGGCGGTGAGGGGCATGTCGGTGCGCCCGGTGTGCCGCCTGTCCCGGCTCCACTCGGTCTCGCCGTGCCGCAGCAGAATCATCTCGTCCATGGTGGAACCATCATGCCGGTACGGCCCGTGCCCGCCCGTGGCCGCCCCTGCCGATGCCCCTGCCGACGCCCCGTGCGTTCCGGAGATCCGTGGCAAGCTGGATCCGTGACGATATCTGTGGGTCTGGTCGGTGCGGGGCCATGGGCGGAGATGGTGCACGCGCCGACGCTGGCGGCCGGGCCGCACACGAAGCTGGCGGGGGTGTGGGCGCGCAGGCCCGAGGCGGCCGCCCGGTTCGGTGCCCCGGTCTTCGACCGGATCGAGGAGCTGTTCGACGTCTGCGAGGCGGTGGTCTTCTCGGTGCCGCCGGCCGTGCAGGCCGAGCTCGGGGTGCTCGCCGCGAAGGCGGGCAAGGCGCTGCTGCTGGAGAAGCCGCTCGCGGCCGACCTGGACGGCGCGCGGCGGCTGGCCGACGCGGTCGGCGAGGCGGGGGTGGCCTCGCAGATGTGCCTGACCTGGCGCTACTCGGCGGCCACCCGTGCGTTCCTGGCCCGGGTGTCGGCCGTCGAGCCGTTCGGCGGGTACGCCTCCAACGTCTCCGGCGCCCTGCTCGGCGGGCACTTCGCCACCCCCTGGCGGCTGGAACGCGGTGCGGTCCTCGACGTCGGCCCGCACATGATCGACATGCTGGACGCCGCCCTCGGCACGGTCACCGGGGTGCGCGCGCACGGCAATCCGACGGGCTGGGTCGGCCTGCTGCTGGAGCACGAGACCGGCGCGGTCAGCGAGGCCTCGCTCTGCATGAGCGTGCCGGGACCGACCCCGCCCTCCCGGGTGGAGGTGTACGGCAGGCTCGGCGGCGAGTCCCTCGACGGCGACGCGCTCGGCGCCGACGCCTTCCCCACGATGGTCGCCGAGTTCGCCGAGACCGTGCGACGCGGCGGGCACCCCCTCGACGCCGCGCACGGCCTGCGCCTCCAGGAGATCATCACCGAGGCCGAGGCCCAGCTCGGCTGAGCCCGCCCGGCACCGCCCGGTGCGCCCGCCGCCCTCGCAGGATCCCGGTCCGGTGCGCCCGCCGCCCTCGCGGGGCCCCGGTCCGGCGTGCCCGGCCGCCGCGCCGCACGCCGGTGCGCGCACCCCGCGGGACGGGAGCGCGGGGGAGGATTGATACCGTTCGTCCGACGCGCGGTGTGGAGCGAAGTCCGGTGCGAGTCCGGCGCTGTCCCGCAACTGTCATGGCCCCGCAGGGTCGAGCCAGGTCGCCTCCCGCCGCGCCGACGCCGTCAACCCTCGTGGAAAGGGTGATCCGTCGTGGTTCTCGCGGGTCCTCGTTTCCAGTAAGCGAAAGGACCTCCCGTGAGGCCCGTACGTACCGCCTTCGCGGGCGCCCTCCTGAGCGCACTGGCCCTGGCCGGCTGCGGTCAGAGCCCGGCCCCCGCCACCGCCTCCCCGGAGGGGGCCGCCACCCCCGCCCCCTCGGCGAAGGGCTTCCCCGCCACGGTCGAGGCGGGCAACGGCTCCGTCACCGTCACCGCCCGGCCCGAGCGGATCGTCTCCCTGTCGCCCACCGCGACCGAGACCCTGTTCGCCGTCGGCGCCGGCCCCCAGGTGGTCGCGGTGGACGACCAGTCCAGCCACCCCGCCGAGGCGCCCAGGACGGACCTGTCCGGATTCAAGCCGAACGCCGAGGCGATCATCGCGCAGAAGCCCGACCTGGTCGTCCTCGCCACCGACACCGACGGCATCGTCGCCAAGCTGGGCAAGGTCGGCGTCCCGGTGCTGCTGGAGCCGGCCGCCGCCAAGCTCGACGAGGCCTATGACCAGATCACCGACCTCGGCGCGGCCACCGGCAACGCGGCCAAGGCCGAGGAGGTCGTGGCCGGGATGAAGAAGAAGATCGAGGAGGTCGTGGCGGCGGCGCCCAAGGACAAGAAGCTCACCTACTACCACGAGCTGGACACCACGCCCTACTCGGTGACCTCCACCACCTTCGTGGGCCAGGTCTACGCTCTGTTCGGCCTGACCAACATCGCCGACAAGGCCCCCGACCTGGCCGGCGGCTACCCCAAGCTCTCGGCGGAGTTCGTCGCCCAGGCCGACCCCGACCTGATCTTCCTCGCCGACACCAAGTGCTGCGGCCAGTCCGGGGAGACCCTGGCCAAGCGTCCCGGCTGGTCGAAGCTCTCCGCGGTCACCGGCGACCGGGTCATCGCCCTCGACGACGACGTCGCCTCCCGCTGGGGCCCGCGCGTCGCCGACCTCGCCCAGCAGGTCGGCGAGGCCGTGAGCAAGGCCGCGTCCGAGTAGGTGACCGGCTCCTCCCGGCTGAGGCCCGGCGCGCTCGCCCTCGCGCTCGGCGCCCTGCTCGCCAGCATGGTCGCCGGGCTGCTGGCCGGGGCCGCGGACATCGCCCCCGGCGGGGTCGTGCTGCAGCTGCTCGACTGGCTCCCGCTGGTCTCCGCCGACTCCGGCCTCGCCCCCGTCGAGCGGAACCTGCTGCTGGAGCTGCGGCTGCCCCGGGTCCTGCTCGGGGCGCTCGTCGGCGGCCTGCTCGCCGTCGCCGGGGCCGCCTACCAGGGCGTGTTCCGCAACCCGCTCGCCGACCCCTACCTGCTGGGCGCCGCGGCCGGGGCCGGGCTCACCACCACGGCGGCGATCGTGTTCCTGAAGGGGAACGGCGAGGCCCTCGTCATCCCGGTCGCGGCCTTCACCGGAGCCGTCGGCGGCGTGCTGCTCGCCTACGCCCTGGGCAACGTCGCGGGCCGGGGCGGCGGAACCGCCACCCTGGTCCTCGCCGGGGTCGCCGTCTCGTCGTTCCTGACCGCGGTCCAGACGTTCGTCCAGCAGCTCGGCGTCGACGAGCTGGAGCGCATCTACGCCTGGATTCTCGGCGACGTCGGCGGCGGCTGGGGGCAGATCACCCTGGCCGCCCCCTACGCGGCCGTCTCGGTGGGGATCCTGCTGCTGCACGGGCGGCTGCTCGACGTGCTCTCGGTCGGCGACGACGAGGCCGCCAGCCTCGGCCTGCGCGCCGCCCGGGTACGGCTGGCCGTCCTGCTCGCCGCCTCCCTGGCCACCGCCGCGGCCGTCGCCGTCAGCGGGCTGATCGGCTTCGTCGGCATCGTCGTCCCGCACGTCGTGCGCCGCCTGGCCGGAGGCTCCTACCGGATCGTGCTCCCGCTCTCCCTGCTCGGCGGCGCGGCCTTCCTGGTCCTGGCCGACGTGCTCGCCCGGACCGTCCTGGCCCCGGCGGAACTGCCCATCGGCGTGGTCACCGCCTTCGTCGGCGCGCCGTTCTTCGTCGCCGTCCTGCGCATGACCAGGCAGGCGGGCACATGAGCCGGATCCTGGCGCGCGGGCTGGAGGTCGTCCTCGACGGCAGGACCGTGCTGGCCGGTGTCGGCCTGGCGGTGAGCCGCGGCGACTGGCTCGCCGTGATCGGCGCCAACGGCGCGGGCAAGTCCACCCTGCTCAAGGCCCTGGCCGGGGTGCTGCCCTGCTCGGGGGAGGTGCTCGTCGACGACGTCCCCGTCCGGCGGCTCAAGCCCCGCGACCGGGCCCGGCTGATCGCCTACGCCCCCCAGTCCCCGGCCCTCCCGGCCGACATGACCGTGTTCGACTACGCCCTGCTGGGCCGCACGCCGTACATCCCCTATCTGGGCAGAGAGAGCCGCGCCGACCGCGAGGTGACGGCGTCGGTGCTGGAGCGGCTCGACCTGGAGCCGTTCGCCTCCCGGCGGCTCGGCCGGCTGTCCGGCGGCGAGCGCCAGCGGGTGGTGCTGGCCAGGGCGCTGGTCCAGCAGGCGCCGGTCCTGCTCCTCGACGAGCCCACCACCGCCCTCGACCTGGGTCACCAGCAGCAGGTCCTGGAGCTGGTGGACCGGCTCCGGCTGGCCGACGGGCTGACCGTGGTCACGACCCTGCACGACCTGAGCGTGGCCGGGCAGTACGCCGACACGATGACGCTGGTCTCCCGCGGTAGGGTGGCGGCCTCGGGAGCCCCCGCGGACGTGCTCACCGAGAAGCTGATCGACGAGCACTTCGGCGCCCGCGTCCGGATCGAGACCGGTCCCGGCGGCAGGCCCGGAGTCCACCTGGAGCGCCCCGATGACATCGAGCCCCCCGCGTCCGGTCCCTGAACCGCTCCTCGCGCCGCGGCCCCCCGAGCCGGCCGGTTCCGGTTCCGGACAGGACGGCGCCGGACCCGAGGCTCCGCGGAGGGGCGGGCGGGACGGCGTCGGAGCGGAGGCCGCGGGGCCGGGCCGCCTCGCGGGGGGTTCCTTCGAGCTGAGCCACCGCCGCGAGGACGGGGTCCGGCTGGCCTCGCTGCTGTGGCGGCCCGGTCCCGGGTGGCGGGCGATCTCCTCGGCCATGGTCGGCGGCGGCATCGGGCCGGTCGAGTGGGTGCTGAACGCCCAGGTGCCCGGCGGCTACGCGCGCATGGACCCGGCGGACCACCTGCGGGAGATGGCCCCGGCCGGGCCCGGCGTCGGCATGCTCACCGCCGCCGCGGTGGACCGCTTCACCCGGGCGGCCGACGGGGGAGCGGAGGCCGTGGCCACGGTGGGCCTGCGCGTCCCCACCTGGGCCGCCGCCCCCGAGGGCGTCCCCGACCCCGAGCTCGCCCCCCTGCACCGGCCGGGGACGATCAACATCATCGTCGCCGTCCCGGTCCCGGTGAGCGACGCCGCCCTGGTCAACCTGGTCATGACGGTGACCGAGGCCAAGACCCAGGCCCTGGTCGAGGAGGGCTTCGGCTGCACCGGCACCGCCTCCGACGCGGTCTGCGTGGCCGTACCCGAGGCGGGGCCGGGCGGCGGTGATCCCGGCGGCCCGGGGGAGCTGTTCGGCGGTCCCCGCTCCGTCTGGGGCGCCCGCGCCGCCCGCGCCGTGCACCGGGCCGTACAGCGGGGCGCCCGCGACTGGGCGGGGCGTGACGGGACGTGCACATGAAGTGAGGGAATTCCGGGAAGTAGCATGTCGGCGCAGGCGGGACTCTCCATACTCGGACGGGTGACGATGATGGCAACGACGGAGCCGGCGACGGAGCCGAAGGGCGAGCGGACGGTTCTCCAGGGCAAGCCGCCGTTCACCGTCGACGACCTGCTGCGGTTCCCCGACGACGGGAACCGCTACGAGCTCTTCAACGGGAGCCTGCTGGTGAGTCCCTCGCCTGTCCCCATGCACCAACTCGCGATCGCGCGCCTGCTGCGGATCCTGGAGGACGCCGCGCCACTGGAGCTGCAGCCGTTGCCGGAGGTCAACCTCCGGGTGGGGCCCCGCGACTTCTTCATCCCCGACCTCGTCGTGGTGCCGACGGAGGCCGTCGAGACGAACGAGCCGATGTTCCGGCCGGAGGACGTCCTGCTGGCGGTCGAGGTGGTCAGCCCCAGCACCCAGGGGAGGGACCGGCACCTGAAGCGGTCCGCCTACGCCGCCGCGGGCATCCCCGCCTACTGGCGGATCGAGCTCGACGACGGGCCGTCCCTGCACGTCCACGAGCTCGCCGGCGACGAGTACAAGCCCGCCGAGAGGCACGAGGCGGGGGAGACCGCCACCCTGGTCGTCCCGTTCGGGGTCTCCTTCGACCCCGCCGCGCTGCTCCGCCGCCGCGGCTGACGGGAGCCGGAGAGCCGGGCCGGCGGGGCCGGAGAGCCGATCGTTTCCCGATCGATCCGCCATCGATGCGGTGCTCTATTGACTTCCGGCGATAGGTTGCCACCCTGGTCCTATCCCCTATGGAGTGGTGATGCGGCGGCTCGGAACGGCTCTGGCACTCCTCGGCGGCCTGGCACTCGCGGTCGCCGCGATGCCCGCCGCCCTGGCGCACGAACACCCCAGCGGGATCACCGACCTGGTGACCCCCGCGGTGGTGCGCGTCGAGGCGACGGCGAAGGTGGACATCACCCTCCTCGACCACCTCGGCGAACTGGTCCACGTCGAGCGGAGCTACGAGGTGCCGATCGGCAGCGGCACCGGGACCGTGGTCAACCCCGAGGGCGCGGTCGTCACCCTGACCCGCGTGGTGGAGACCGGCAAGGACGTCGCGGTGTACGCCGCGAACCGGATCTTCGCCGAGCACCACAAGGTGAAGATCCCCGATGACTTCGAGCGGCACAAGCTCGGCGACGACCGGCTCGACCACCACCTGCAGGAGTGCTACCCGCCGAAGAGCTCCACGGCGACCTGTATCGTCGACGTCGCCACGGAGATCCGGATCTTCCCGAACATCGCCCCCGCCGACGCCGAGGGGTTCCGGGCCGAGATCGCCCGCGCCGGGGACGACCCTGACAGCCCGGCGGTGCTGGTGCCGGTCGGGCGCGCCGACGGCGGGGCGGGCATGCCCACCGCGCCGCTGGCCGCCAAGGTGCCCGACAAGGAGGGCTCCCCGGTCGCGGTCGCCGGGTTCACCGGGCGGCCCGCGGCCGACCGGCCGGAGACCGTGGAGATCGCGCACCTGCGGGCCGGGGGCGCCGGAGACGGCGGAAGGCGGTTCAAGGACCCCGAGGGCAAGGCCGACGAACCGGTGAAGCTGGGCGCCCTCGTCGACAAGGGGCTGCTCGGCGGCCCGGTGATCGAGGACAAGAAGGGCGAGGTCGTCGGGCTGCTCGTGGGCGGCGGCAAGGAGGCCCGGATGATCGGCGTCCGGGAGATCACCACGGCGCTGGCCGAGGCGAAGGTGCCCGCGCGGCGCGGTCCGATCGACGCCGCGTTCGAGCAGGCGCTGACCCGCTTCCACACCGAGTACTACGGAGACGCCGTCCCGGCCTTCCAGCGCGTCCTGGACCTCTACCCCGGCCACGTCGTGGCCGCCGCACACCTGAAGACCTCGCAGGCCAAGCGGGGCACCGCCGAGGACGAGGGCACGAAGCGGGCCCCCGCCGCCGCGGACGCGGACGCGGGCGGCGGGGGAATGCCGCTCTGGCCGTTCCTGGCCGGCGGCGGCGTGCTGGTGGCCGCGGTGGCCGCCGGGGCGCTGCTGCTGTGGCGGCGCGGGGCCGCGCAGGCCCCGGAGCCCGCGGAGGCCGGGACCGTCGAGACGGGCGTGCCGGTCCCCGAGCCGCCCGTCGCCATCCCGCGCAGACCCCCGGTCGACGAGGGGGCCAACCCCACGGTCGTGGTCGGGCGGTCCTTCCCCGCCCTGCCGAAGATCGCACCCGGAGACCCGCCCACCGGTCCCGGCGGGCCGTCCGCGGCTCCGGGCGGGCCGTCCACCGGCCCCGGCAGACCCGTGCTGGTCGCCCGCGACCCCGGGCGACCGGACGGGGTCGCGCCGAACGGCGGCGACACCGCCCCGGGGGCCGCGGGAGCCGGAGCGGGAGCCGCCGGGACGCACCCGGGCACGGCCGCCCAGAAGTACTGCACCGCCTGCGGGATGCGGCTGGGCCACGCCCACCGCTTCTGCGGCTTCTGCGGCCACCCGGCCGAGGCGTGACGGCGCCGGTGAACGAGAGAGCGCTCATCGGCCAGGAAGTGGCCGGCTACTACGTCGAGGACGTCATCGGCAAGGGCGGCATGGCCGTGGTCTACCTCGCGGTGGACTCGCGGCTCAACCGCCGGGTCGCGCTGAAGGTCCTCAACCCGCTGCTCGGCGAGGACGACCGGTTCCGACAGCGCTTCATCCTGGAGTCGCGGACGGTCGCCAGCATCGACCACCCCAACATCATCCCGATCTACGAGGCGGACGCCGCGGCCGACGGCACCCTCTACATCGCGATGCGCTACGTCGACGGCCCCGACCTGCGCCGCCTGTTCTACGACCGGGGACCGCTCCCGGTCAGCCAGGTCAGCCGGATCTTCACGCAGGTCGCCGCCGCGCTGGACACCTCGCACGCGCACGACCTGATCCATCGCGACGTCAAACCCGCCAACATCCTGATCGCCGGGCACACCGAGGGCGAGCACGTCTACCTCACCGACTTCGGCATCACCAAGCACCGCACCTCCATCTCCGGGCTGACCCAGACCGACCAGTTCATCGGCACCCCCCGCTACATGTCGCCCGAGCAGATCAACAAGGAGACCATCGACGGCCGCTGCGACCAGTACGGCCTGGCCTGCGTGGTCTACGAGGCGCTGGCGGGGAGGCTGCCGTTCCAGCGCGACAACGAGATCGCGCTGCTCTGGGCGCACCTGGCCGAGCCGCCCACGCCGCTCACCACGCTCCGGCCCGAGCTGCCGCCGGAGGTCGACGCGGTGATGGCGCGGGCGCTGGCCAAGGCGCCGGAGCAGCGCTACGACAGCTGCGCCGAGTTCGTCACCGCGCTGCGCGACGCGATCAGCGGCCAGTCCTACCGGCTGCAGCAGACCCGGCCGGCCGGCGAACAGCCGGGGAGGCCGCGCGCCCGGACGGGCGGGCGGCGCATCCTCCTCGGGGCCGGGGCGGCGATCGCGGTGATCATCGCGCTGGTCGCGGCGCTCGCCCTGGTCCTGCGGGGCGAGGACGCGTGGGCCGCCTACCGGGGCTCGGCCGCGGTGCCGGTCGCGTTTGAGCACCCGGCCGGCTGGACGACGATCCAGCACGCGGACGTGTTCACGGTCTCCGCTCCCCGGGCCGAGGAGTTCCGGACCCTGTTCAGCACGCCGGTCACCGCCGACTGGGCGGCGGTCAACGAGATCATCAAGGCCGAGCCGGAGGAGGCCACCGGCGTCTACGCGCAGACGCTGGACACGCTCGACCCGCGCGGCGGCGCCCAGCAGCTCCAGGAGACGCTGCAGTCCTCGCTGCCCGGCACGGTGAGCGTCTTCTCCGAGGTGGTGCAGGTCCGGGTCGGCGGACGGCCCGCCGTACGGCTGGAGGGGTCGATCGCCGACCCGCAGCAGGGCGGCCGGCTCGACTTCGTCGGCTACGCCGTGGAGCGACCGGACGAACCCGCCCTGATGATCTATTTCTGCGCGTCGGGCCGCTGCGACGACACGCTGGCGGGCCGGCTCGTGCGGAGCGTGACCTTCCCGGAGTCGTGAGCGCCGCCGGAGCGGCGGAGGCCGGGACCGCGCCGGGCGGGGAGCGGCGGAGACGGGGAGGGCCTCCGGCCGGCCCCTAGCCGACCGCCGCGCCCGGCCGCACCACTCCGGACTCGTAGGCGAACACCACGGCCTGGGCGCGGTCGCGCAGGTGCAGCTTCATGAGCACCCGCGCCACGTGCGTCTTGACCGTCGCCTCGCCGACGAAGAGCTCCTTGGCGATCTCGGCGTTGGTCAGGCCGCGGGCCAGGAACCGCAGCACCTCCAGTTCCCGCGGCGTCAGCTCGCCGAGCCGGGGCGGCGGCGCGGGCTCGTGGCGGCCGGCGAAGGACGCGATGACCCGCGTGGTCACCGCCGGGTCCAGCAGGGCGTCGCCGCCGACCACGACGCGGACGGCCTCGACGAGCTGCTCGGGCGGGGAGACCTTGAGCAGGAAGCCGCTGGTCCCCGCCCGCAGCGCGGCGTAGAGGTTCTCGTCGGTGTCGAAGGTGGTGAGCATGACGACCCGAGGCGGGTCCGGCTGGTCGAGCAGCTGCCGGGCCGCGGTGAGGCCGTCCATGCGGGGCATGGAGATGTCCATCAGGACGATGTCCGGCCGGGTGCGGCGGGCCACCGCGACGGCCTCCAGGCCGTCGGCGGCCTCTCCGACCACCTCCATGCCCGGCTCGCTCTCCACGACGAGCTTCAGGCCCGCGCGGACCATCGCCTGGTCGTCGGCGATCACGATGCGGATGACGTCGCTCATACGAGCACCTCCAGGGAGAGCGGGAGCCGTGCGCGGACCCGGAACCCGCCCTCGGCGCGCGGGCCGGCCTCGAACGTGCCGCCGAACAGGGTGGCGCGCTCGCGCATGCCGATGAGGCCGTTGCCGGTCGACAGCTCCGGCGCCGCGCCGGCGCCGGTCCCGCCGGTGTCGAGGACCTCCACCTCCACGGAGTCGTCCAGGTAGGCGACGCGGACGGAGATCTCGGACTCGGCCGCGTGCTTGACGGCGTTGGTGAGCGCCTCCTGCGCGATGCGGTAGGCGGACAGGTCCAGCCCCGGCGCGAGCCGTACGGGCTCACCGGTGACGGACAGCGTGATGCGCAGGCCCGAGGAGGCGAGCGAGTCGACGGTGATGGCGAGCAGGTCCAGTCCCGGCTGCGGGATGGCCTCGTCCAGCGGCATGCGCAGGGCGCCGAGCATGACGCGCAGTTCCTCGACCGCCTCGCGGCCCGAGCGCTCGATGCCGAGCAGCGCGTCGGCGTCGCCCCCGCCCCTCCGGCGCAGCACCCCGGCCTGCATGACCATCATGCTCACGCTGTGCGCGACGACGTCGTGCAGCTCGCGGGCGATGCGGGTGCGCTCCTCGGCGACGGCCTCGGCGGCCCGGCGCTCCCTGTCGCGTTCCAGTCGTACGGCGTGCTCGGCCAGGCGGCGGGCCCGGGTGGCGTAGGCGTTGACCGCCAGGCCGGTGAGGTAGGCGGAGCCGAAGACGACGGTCAGGAAGATGACCTCCTCCGCCGGGAGCCACCGGTGGTCCACCGCGCCGGAGTCGAAGACGAGGACGCCGGTCACGGCCCAGGCCAGGCCGGGCCGGAGCGGCAGCTCCGCGCCGACGGTGTGGAAGACGAGCAGCAGGGAGAACAGCTGCCAGACCTGGCAGTGCTCGTAGCCCTGCCGGTGCCAGGCGTACTGGATGAGGATCATCAGGATGAAGACCGCGACCGGGGCCTTGCGGCGGAACCAGACGAGCACGCCGGTGACGAGCGCCTGGCCGATCCACCACAGTTCGGGGGTCTCGGCCGCGCCGTACTCGGTCGCGACGGTGAACGCCTCGAGCGTGCCGAGGGCGATGATCGCGGCGCCGATCAGCAGATCGACTCCCGGCACCGTGCGGAGGTGCCGGGAGAGGGTGAGGGGAAGCGCCATGCGGGGAGACTAAACCCTCGCGTCGCTATTGCATATAGGACAAAACGCCCAACCAAGTGGCTTGCAAGTGGGCCACAAGTCCCCGCAGGGGCCGTCGGCACTCAGGCTCCGACGCCCGCGGGCGCGGCGGCGGTGGAGGCGGCGGGATAGTAGGAGATCCACTCCTCCCGGCTCATCCGGAGCATCCTGACGCCGAGGGCGCCCAGTGCGGCCACCGGGATGCCCCACAGGACGACGGTCGCCGGGCCGTACCCGACGAACATCGAGCCGCCGTAGCCGACCGCGAGGACGAGCGGGATCCACCAGTGGGCGAAGCCGGCCCGCCAGACGCCGACGGCCAGGACCGGCATGCCGAAGATGGCGAAGAAGATCCACGGCATCTGGAAGCCGAAGACGACACCGGGCAGGTTCACCATCTCGTCCATGATGCGGGTGGCCTCCTCGGGGCTGTGGTGCCGGCCGAGCCACCACTCCACCGGGTCGGCCATCAGCAGACCCGACAGGTTGATGTAGCCGAGGATGACGAGCGGGCCGGCGATGTGCCCGAACACCGCCGCGCGGCGGCGCATCACGTGCAGCAGGCCGAGGGCGGCCAGCGCCATCAGCAGGTACGCCCAGTGGTAGAGCACCGACTGGACCTGGGCGAGGACGGGGTCGTCGCCGAAGCTGACCGCCTCGCGCTCGTCGCCCCAGGTCCCGGGGTCGAGGATGACGGCGATCGCCTGGAGGAGCGGGGCGACGATCAGCAGCACGCCGGAGGCGACGCGCCTGAAGTCTGCGGAGTCCTTGAACACGGGGTTTCCCTGCCTGTGCGGAGTCACGGTGCGCAGGCGCCGGGGTGGACGCGGATGGATCCCGCCGCCTCCGGTACGGATCCCGTACGGGGCCGCCTGCGTGGAACTGTCGCCAGGAAGGTATTCCGCCGCCCGCCGCCGGGTCGTCCGCCGCGGGGTTGATCCGGCGTCCTCCTGCCGGGGTAAGAGGCGTCCCCCGGGGTCCCCTCCGGAGTCATGGCCTGAGTCCGCGATCCCCGATCCGCGATCCCCGGCCCCCGATCCGCAGCCCGCAGCCCGCAGCCCGTGGTCCGTGGTCCGTGGTCCGCGATCCCCGGTCCGTGCTCCCTGCTTCGCAGTCCTCGGTTCGCAATCCGCGACCCGGAGCGGGCCGACGTCACTCCGCTGCCACCTGTGCCCGGCCGGGGCTTCGGCGCCTGGACGGCATCTCAGAATATGGACGACACTTCCGGAATCCGGGCGGAACTCCGGAGTCCGGCCGGTGCTTCGAGGATCACCGAAGATGAAGGTTTCCTTACCCGTGCCGGGGGCCTGAGCTGGTGCTCCGTGCTGGACGATGGTTCCCCGGCCCCTTCCTGCCGTCCGCCGCCCGGGGATCCGGAAGTCCTGCCGGCGGGCAGGACGTGCGCATCTTCCAGGGTCGGTAAACGGCGTGTTACGGGCATCTCATAAGGTCTAGACCAAAGTTGTGAGATCCGACAATCAGGAAGACAAGTGATGTTGCACGAGAAACTGGCATCCATCTACGACAGCGTCCTGCGCCGGAACCCGGGCGAGACCGAGTTCCACCAGGCCGTCCGGGAAGTGCTGGAGAGCATCGGGCCGGTCCTCGGGAAGCACCCCGAGTACGCCGAGTCGAAGATCATCGAGCGGATCTGCGAGCCCGAGCGGCAGATCATCTTCCGGGTGCCGTGGGAGGACGACCAGGGCGAGGTGCACATCAACCGGGGCTTCCGGGTCGAGTTCAACAGCGCGCTGGGCCCGTACAAGGGCGGCCTGCGCTTCCACCCCTCGGTCTACCTCGGCATCGTGAAGTTCCTCGGCTTCGAGCAGATCTTCAAGAACAGCCTGACCGGCCTGCCCATCGGCGGAGGCAAGGGCGGCTCGGACTTCGACCCCAAGGGCCGGTCCCAGCGCGAGATCATGCGCTTCTGCCAGAGCTTCATGACCGAGCTCTACCGCCACATCGGCGAGTACACCGACGTCCCCGCGGGTGACATCGGCGTCGGCGGGCGCGAGGTCGGCTACCTGTTCGGCCAGTACAAGCGCATCACCAACCGCTACGAGTCCGGCGTGATCACCGGCAAGGGGCTCAGCTACGGCGGCGCCCAGGTGCGCACCGAGGCCACCGGGTACGGCTGCGCGTTCTTCGTCGAGGAGATGCTCAAGGCCCGCGGCACGTCCTTCGACGGCAAGCGTGTCGTGGTCTCCGGCTCCGGCAACGTCGCGATCTACACGACGGAGAAGGTCCAGCAGCTCGGCGGCACCGTCGTCGCCTGCTCCGACTCCTCCGGCTACGTGGTCGACGAGAAGGGCATCGACCTCGACCTGCTCAAGCAGGTCAAGGAGGTCGAGCGGCTGCGCGTGGACGTCTACGCCAAGCGCCGCGGCGGCGAGGCCAGGTTCGTGGCGGGCCGGAGCATCTGGGAGGTGCCGTGCGAGGTGGCGATGCCGTCCGCCACCCAGAACGAGCTCACCGGCCGCGACGCCGAGACGCTGGTGCGCAACGGCTGCGTCGCGGTCGGCGAGGGCGCCAACATGCCCACCATGCCGGAGGGCATCCGGGTCTTCCGGGAGGCCGGCGTGGCCTTCGGCCTGGGCAAGGCCGCGAACGCGGGCGGCGTGGCCACCAGCGCGCTGGAGATGCAGCAGAACGCCAGCCGCGACTCGTGGAGCTTCGAGTTCTCCGAGCGCCGCCTCCAGGAGATCATGCGCGACATCCACGCCCGCTGCCTGCAGACCGCCGACGAGTACGGCATGCCGGGCGACTACGTGGCCGGCGCCAACATCGACGGTTTCAAGCGGGTCGCCGACGCCATGCTCTCCCTCGGCCTGATCTGACCTCGTCAGCCGCCGACGGCGCGGCGGAGGCCGGCGAGGGAGGCGGCCAGCAGCCGGGCGCGGCCGGTGGACTCGGCGTAGTCGGCGAGCACCGCGCACAGGCACACCGCGAGCACCCGCGCCGCCAGCTCGCGCCCGGGACCGACGGGCCGCCCGTAGGCCGAGAGCAGGGCCGTGCGGGCGGCCCCGTCGAAACCGGCGTAGGCGAGGGAGAGGTCGACCGCCGGGTCGGCCCGGCACAGGTCGCCCCAGTCGATGACGCCGGTCGCCCGCCCGTCCGGGTCCACCAGCAGATGTCGCAGGTGCAGGTCGCCGTGGGAGACGACGGCGGGACCGGGCGGCGGGCCCGCCCGCTCGCCCTCGGCGAGGAGCCGGTCGACGGCCGGGTCCGGGGTCCACGCGCCGCGCCGTACCAGCCGGCCCAGCCGCTCCCGGGCCATCGCCGCCCGGATGGCCGGATCGCCCCGGCGCATCGGGTCGACGGGCAGGCCGCCGCCCGCCTCGGCGGCCAGCTCCGGGGCGTGCAGGGCGTGCAGGAACGCGCCGAGACCGGCGGCGGCCCGCACCCGCCCCTCCTCGGAGAGATCCGCCTCGGCCAGCTCCTCGCCGGGGATCAGCTCCGCGCCCCAGAACGGCCACGGATAGGCCCCGGACGGCCGCCCGACCCGGGCCGGCACCGGCAGGACCAGCGGCAGCCGCGCGGCCAGGATCGGCAGCGTCGCGATCTCCCGCTCGACGCCGGGCAGCGCGACGGCCCGGCGCGGGAACCGGAACGCCCAGCGCTCACCGACGAGGTGGACGGTGTTGTCCCACCCGGTGGCCAGCAGCCGGACCGGCGCCCCGCGCAGGTCCGGGAACTGCCCGCCGACCAGCGCCGCCGCGTCGTCCTCCCGGACGTCCTGCTCGGCCGCCCACTCCGGCCTCGCGCCCGTCGCCGTCGCACCGTCGCCCGCTCCGGGCGTGCCTCCTGGGCCGCTGTTCGTCACGGCCGTCACGCTATCGGGCGGCGGGGCCGCCCGACGACCCCCGCCCGCGGGCGACCAGGCCGATCAGCAGGACCAGCCGGCCGTTCGGCACGGAGAACGGCACGGCCGGGCCGCCGGAGCACTTCCCCCGGGAAGCGGCCGGACGCCCGCAGGGATTCTCAGAGCACCTCCGCGAACTCCCTCGGCAGCTGGGAGAGCACGTCGTCGAGCTCTCCGGGGGCGGTGGCCAGGCGCAGCGCGGAGAAGACCGAGTGCACGTCCTCCCTGACCTCGGAGACGTCCGCTCCCGAGCGTTCGCTGACCCGCCGGACGAATTCGTCGAGCCCGAAGTCGTCGGGGGTCTCGCGATCCGAGAGCAGCAGGTCCTGCATCGACTCGGGAAGCTGGGACGCCAGGTCGTCGGCCTCCTCGGGGGTCAGGCGTTCGGCCAGTGTCTCCAGCGTGGCCTGGGTCAGGATCTCCGCCTGGTCCTGGGTGAGTCCTGACTCGTTGCACACCACTCTGATGAATTCGCCCTCGTTCATGGCGTTTCCTCCCCTCCTATCCGGTTCGGAGGCGTGCCCGGTCCCCACGGTGCCAAACGATCCTTGACCAAGCCGTGAACCGGCCGCCGCCCCCTCCGGCGTCCGGGCCCCGCGCGTCCGTCTCCGCGCCCCGGTGTGCGGGCTCCGCGCGTCCGGCCTTCGTGCCCCGGTGCCCGGCCGCTATGGAACGGCGGCGGGCAGGAAGGGGCTCGGGTCGCCGGTGTAGGAGACGTACAGGCGGTCGCGGGCCCGGGTGCAGGCGACGAAGAGCAGGCTGCGCTCCCGCTGCAGGTCCAGCGCGCGGGTGACCGGGTCCTCGTCCTCGGCGGTCAGCACGGACGGGTGCGGGACCAGCTCGGCCGAGGCGCCGATGACCGCGACGCAGCGGAACTCCAGGCCCTTGGCCTTGTGCATCAGGCCGACCTGCACGGTGTCGCGCTCGTCGCCGCCGCCCAGGAACGCCGTGGGCACGCCCGCGGCGGTCAGCGTCTCCCGCGCCGCCTTCGCCATGCCGAAGAACCGGGTGATCACGGCGATCGCGGAGGGCTCCACGCCGGAGTCCAGCCAGACGCGGACCTGGCCGGCCAGCGCGGCCAGCTCGGTGGCGGCGTCGGCGGCCCGCAGCACCGCCGGCCGGTCGCCCCGGACGGGGGAGCGGTACCCCTCCAGGTCGTCGTCGCCCCCGTCCAGGCCCGCCGCGGACGCGCCGCCCAGGATCGGCACGGCCCAGTCGAGGATCTCCTGCGTGGTCCGGTAGCTGATCCGCACCCGGTGGCTGCGCCCCCGCACCTCGATGCCCAGCGACGACAGCGAGACCCGGTGGTCGTGGATGCGCTGGTGCGGGTCGCCGGTCAGGAACAGGTCGTCGGGGCCGGGCGCCACCGCCGCGCGCAGCAGCCGCCACTGCGCCGGGTGCAGGTCCTGCGCCTCGTCGACCACCACGTGCCGGTACGGCGGCGCCGCCTGCTCCCGGAGCAGCCGGGCCGCCTCGTCGGCCAGTTGCAGGTAGGTCCAGCGCCCCGACGCCCGGAGCCGGCCGGTCTCCTCGGCGATCACCCGCCAGACGGCCGCCCGGCGGCCGCGGGGCAGCCGGGTCCCCCGGCCGGGGCGCGCGCAGGCGAGGTACGCCTCCTCGCCGCGGATGTCCTGCGCCAGGACGACCTGCTCCCACTCGCGCAGCAGGAAGCCCCCGCCGTACGGGAGCCCGGAGCGCCGCGCGGCCGCGTCCCAGGCCCGTTCGAGGTCGGGCCGGGAGACCGTCTGCGGGTAGAGGCCGAGCGCGCCGCGGACGGTGCGCATGGCCAGCCGGTCGATCCCGGAGACCTCGGCGCGCCGGTGGACCCGTTCGTCGCCGATGAGCACGGCGAGCTGGCGGTCGAGCGCCTCGGCGAGGTTGCGGGCGTAGGTGGTCAGCAGCACCGTCCCGCCGGGCCCGTGCGCGGCGAGCCGGTGCGCGAGGTGGGCGGCCCGGTGCAGGGCGATGGTCGTCTTGCCGGTCCCGGGACCGCCCGAGACCTGGGCCGGGCCGGAGTACGACCCGCGGTAGGCGATGCGGTGCTGATCGGGATGGAGGAAGGTCCGCCAGACCACGAACGGGTGGGAGCGCGCGTCGCGCAGCTCGTCCGGCCCGGCCGCCGCGGAGGTGCTCACGCGCGGGTGCACTCCTCCGTGTCGCCGGTCCGTGTCGCCGGGCGGGTCCCGGCCGGGTCCGCATCCCTGCGGATCCCATGCAGAGGATAAGGGGTGTGTCGATATTCGGGCAAGATGTGTATATTTTCCCTCAATAAGACCGGATGGCAGGAGGATCTTTCGTGAGGGCATTCCCGCGGGTGCTGTTCGACGAGGCACACAGCGAGTCGTGGACCATCCGGCGGGAGGTGGCCGAGGCGATGAACCCGGGCCACCCGGACGACAACAGCTACGCCCGCGCCGCCGAGCTGCTCCGCCGCCTGGGCCACACCGTCACCGCGCACACCGGGGACGCCGCCGGAAGCACCGCCGGAGGCGCCACCGGGAACGCGGCGGAAACCGGGGCCGGGGGCGCGGCCGGAAGCACCGCCGGAGGCGCCACCGGGGGCGCGGCCGGAAGCACCGCCGGGGGCGCGATCACCCCGGCCGTCCTCGACGGCACCGACGTGCTCGTGATCGCCCACCCCTCGGCCGGCCGCTGGGAGCGCACCACCGGCCTGGGCAGCCCGGTCTTCCCCGCCGAGGAGCTCGACGCGATCGAGACCTACGTCGCCGGGGGCGGCGGCCTCGTCGTGCTGGCCGAGTGCGAGCAGGACAAGTACGGCAGCAACCTCGCCGACCTCCTCGATGTCTTCGGCGTCCGCGTCGAGCACACCACCGTGCAGGACCCCCGCAACGCCCACAACGGCGTGGCCTCCTGGGTGATGGGCGTGCCCGGCGAGACCGGGGAGGAAGACCTCCTGGCCGGGGCCCGCCGCGCCTGCTTCTACCGCGCGGGCGTCCTGTCCGCCGACCCCGGCCTCGCCCCCGGGGACGTCACCGTGCTCTTCTCGACCTCCCCGACCGCCGATCCCGCCGGCCGGCCGCTCGCGCTGGCCGTACGGCACGGCAGGGGGCGCGTCGTCGTGGTCGCCGACTCCGACCTGTTCGGCGACGACTCGATCGACGACCACGACCACGCCGCGCTCTGGGGCAACCTCGTCACCTGGGCCGCCCGGGTCCCCGAGCGGGCCGGGCGGACCGGCGGCGGCGACGACACCCGGGCCGCCTTCGCCGGGCTCAAGGACGCGGTGGAGCGGCTTCAGCCGCTGCAGGCGAAGGACGGCTCGATCGAGGGGGACCGCGACCTGGCGGTCGCCCTGATCTCCGAGATCGTCGACCGGATCACCGAGCTGGCGCCGCGCTTCCCGCACGACGCGGCCTACCTCGACGCGGTCGTCGCGGACTTCGGCAAGTGGGTCGCGCAGGGCCTCGGCGTCCCCGACTTCCTCGACTCGCTCGACGCCTTCCACCCCGACGCCCAGCGGATCGACGGCCTGGAGCACCTCGTCGTCTTCCCGATGTACACGCAGAACGGCAGCACCCGCCGGCACGTCGAGGCCGTCTGGATCCGGACCGTCTGGCCGCGGTGGCTCGCCGAGCTGGAGGCGGCCCGCTACGACAACCCGATGTTCGTGCCGATCGCCTTCGAGGACTTCACCTCCGGCTACGACACCGACTCCGCGGTGCTCTTCCCCGAGACCGTCGCGGTCCGCGAGACCCCGGCCCGCTTCACCTGGGGCGGCATCTTCTGCGACCGCGAGGCCGCCCGCTTCCGCCGGGTCGGCCGGGCCGCGGCCGACACGCTCAAGCTGGCCCTGCCGCCGGACGCGGCCCGGCTGCTGGAGTCGCAGGAACTGGCCCAGGACACCTTCGTGCTCTGGGACCTGATCCACGACCGCACCCACAGCCACGGCGACCTTCCGTTCGACCCGTTCATGATCAAGCAGCGCATGCCGTACTGGCTCTACTCCCTGGAGGAGCTGCGCTGCGACCTGACCGCGTTCGGCGAGGCGGTGCGGCTGGAGGCCGAGGGCGTGCCGCACGTCCGGTACGTCCAGCACGCCATCCTGTTCGACCGGCTGTTCCGCTTCCCGATCACCGGTGGCCGGGTCCGCAACTACGACGGCCTCGGCGGCCAGCTGCTCTTCGCCTACCTGCACCGCAACGACGTCGTCCGGTGGACCGACAACCGGCTCAGCGTCGACTGGTCCCGGCTCGCCGGCGGCGTCGCCGACCTGCGCGGCGAGGTGGAGAAGCTCTACCGCGACGGCATCGACCGCGCCAAGCTGGCCCACTGGCTGGCCGCGCACGAGCTCGTCGCCGCCTACGTCGAGCCGCACCCGGCCTCGGTCTGGGCGAAGGGCGTGGACGCCCTGCCCACGGACGGCTTCCCGAAGGCGGTGGTGGACGCGGTGCTGCCCGACGAGTTCCCGCTGAGCATGTTCTACGAGGCGCTGCGCCGTAAGCTCGGCGAGGTCGTCGACTCCACGAAGGGGATCCGAGCATGATCATCGTCGTCGCGGGCGCGGCGGGCCCCGCGGGCCAGGCCGCCGTCCGCCGCTTCACCGCCCAGGGCCACACCGTCATCGGCGTCGACAAGTCCGGCGCCGACGGCACACTCGCGGTCGACCTGCTCGACTTCGAGGCCGTGCGCGGGCTCGCCGCGGACATCCGGGCCGAGCACGGCCGCGTGGACGGCCTGGTGCACCTGGTCGGCGGCTGGCGCGGTTCGAAGACCTTCGCCGAGACGCGGCTGGAGGACTGGGCACTCCTGCACGACCTGCTGGTGCGCACCCTCCAGCACGTCACCCTGGCCTTCGAACCGCTGCTCAAGGAGAGCGCGCGCGGCCGGTTCGCGATCGTCTCCGCCAAGGCCGCCGAGCGGCCCACCCAGGGCAACGCGGCGTACGGCACCGCCAAGGCCGCCGCCGAGGCCTGGACCCTGGCCTTCGCCGACGCCCTGGAGGGGACCGGCGCGACCGCGAACATCCTGGTGGTCAAGGCGCTCGTGCACGAGGGCATGCGCGCCGCGGACCCGGACAAGAGGTTCCCCGGCTTCACCGACGTCGACGACCTCGCCGCGGCGATCGAGGGCCTGTGGGACACCGAGGCCAACGGCACCCGAATGGACCTGACGCAGTGACGGACGAGAGCAAGGACACCACCACGGGCGCGACCACGGCGGCCGCGACCCCGGACGCGACCACGGGCGCGACCGCAGGCGCGGTGACCGGGATCGCGGACGCCGCGCCGACCGGCGCCGTCCGCAGGCACGACCCGGCGGTGAAGGGCTTCGCCAGCGACAACTACGCCGGCGTGCACCCGGAGATCCTCGCCGCGATCGCGCTCGCCAACGGCGGGCACCAGACCGCCTACGGCGACGACGTCTACACCGAGGCGCTGCAGGAGGTCTTCCGCGCCCACTTCGGCCCGGCGGCCCAGGCCTGGCCGGTGTTCAACGGCACCGGCGCCAACGTGGTCGCGCTGCGCGCGATGACCGCGCACTGGGAGGCCGTGGTCTGCGCCGAGTCGGCGCACATCCACACCGACGAGGGCGGCGCGCCGGAGCGTACGGCCGGGCTCAAGCTGCTGCCCGTGGCCACCCCGGACGGCAAGCTCACCCCCGAGCTGATCGACCGGCAGGCCTGGGGCTTCGGTGACGAGCACCGCGCCCAGCCGAGGGTCGTCTCGATCACGCAGACGACCGAGCTGGGCACGCTCTACACGCCGGAGGAGATCAGGGCGGTCTGCGAGCACGCCCACGGGCTCGGCATGCTCGTCCACCTCGACGGCGCCCGGATCACCAACGCCGCCGCCGCGCTGGACGTGCCGCTGCGCGCGTTCACCGCGGACGCCGGGGTGGACGTGCTCTCCTTCGGCGGGACCAAGGCCGGGATGATGTTCGGCGAGGCCGTCGTGGTGCTGAACCCGGACGCCGTGCGCGGCCTGCGCTACCTGCGCAAGACCGCGATGCAGCTGGCCTCCAAGATGCGGTTCGTCTCGGTGCAGTTCGAGGCGCTGCTCGCCGGGGACCTGTGGTTGCGCAACGCCCGCAACGCCAACGCGATGGCCCGGCGGCTCGCCGACGCCGTCCGGGACGTGCCCGGCGTGCAGATCCCGCGCCCGGTCGAGGCCAACGCGGTCTTCGCGATCCTGCCGCGGGACGCCACCGAGCGGCTGCAGAAGCGCTTCCGCTTCTACACCTGGAACGAGGCCACCGGCGAGGTCCGCTGGATGACCGCGTTCGACACCACCGAGGCCGACGTCGACGCCTTCGCCGCCGCCGTCGCGGAGGAGGTAGGATTCCCGGCATGAACCACCGCAGCCTGGGTCTGTGGCGGGCCGCCCTCCGGCGGACCCGCTAGCCAGCCCCGACTGCGCACACGAAAACGGCCGCCGTTCACCGGCGGCCTTTTCCTTTCCACCCCTGCGGCCGGTGGTCCGGCGGTCCCTCACCGAGAAGGGGACCCACCATGACCAAGCGCGTCTTCTCCGCGTTCAAGCCGACCGGCCGCCTGACGCTCGGCAACTACCTCGGCGCGATCCTGCCCGCCGTACGGCTGCAGGACGAGGCCGACTGCGTCTACGCCGTCGCCGACCTGCACGCCCTGACGATCAGGCATGATCCCGAGCGGCTGCGCGCCCGCACCCGCGAGGCGGCGGTCCTGCTGCTCGCCTGCGGCCTGGACCGCTCCGGGGTCTACGTGCAGTCGCGGGTGCCCGCCCACACGGAGCTGGCCTACCTGCTGGAGAGCACCGCCCACTACGGCGAGATGCACCGGATGATCCAGTTCAAGGAGAAGTCGGCGGGCCGGCAGGAGGTGCGCCTGTCCCTGCTGACCTATCCCGCGCTGATGGCCGCCGACATCCTGCTGCACCGGGCGGACCTCGTCCCGGTGGGGGAGGACCAGCGCCAGCACGTCGAGCTCACCCGGGACCTGGCCCTGCGCTTCAACCACCTGTACGGCGAGACCTTCACCGTCCCGGAGGCCGTGCACCCGCGCCTGGCCGCCCGCGTCATGGACCTGGCCGAGCCCACCGCCAAGATGGGCAAGTCCGACGGCTCCGACGCGGGGACGGTCCACCTGCTGGACGAGCCGGCCGACGTCCGGCGCAAGATCATGCGAGCGGTCACCGACTCCGGCACGGAGGTCCGCCACGACCCGGAGGCGAAGCCGGGGGTGTCGAACCTGCTCGCCCTGCTCGCCGCCTGCACCGGGCGGCCGGTCGAGTCGCTCTCCTACGCCTCGTACGGCGCGCTCAAGAAGGACACGGCCGAGGCGGTCACCGAGACGCTGGCCCCGGTCCGGCGGCGCTTCGGCGAGCTCTCGGCCGACCCGGCGGAACTCGACCGGCTGCTGGAGACGCACGCCGCGCGGGCGGCCGGGCGCGCCTCGGAGGTCGTGGCGGCCGCCCGGGCGGCGATGGGCCTGGCCTGAGACCGGTTCCGGCCGGGCCCGGCCGGAGACCGGACGACAGGACCGGCCCGAGGTACGGCCTCGGGCCGGCTCCGTCCCGGCCGCGGCCGCACCCGGGACGGAGCCGGCCCGGGGGCCGGAGCGGGCCCCGGAGCGGGCGGGGCGCGTGGTCAGTGCTTGTGGCCCGTCTCCTGCTCGTACTGGGTGAGCTGCTGCTCCAGGGCCTTCATCAGCTCGAAGACCTGGCTCGGAGGGATGCGGATCCGGCTGACGATCCGGGTCGGCACGCTGACGAAGTGCTGGCCCGACGAGGGGTCGTTGGCCAGTTGGGGCGGTCTGGTGATCACCGCGAAGTCCAGGACGAAACCATCCTGGGTGTGCCATACCGAGGCGAAGTTGGCGTACTGCCCCATCTCGACCTCGGCGGAGATGCTCACCTCCAGGCGGTTCTCCGGCTCGTCGTTCACCACTTAAGTCTCCTCCGGCCAGATCGGTTCCGCCATGCCGCCCCGGCCGGAATCCGGCCGCGCAGGGAACGCGCTGACGCTATTCACATGTATGCCTGACTCATTGCCGTATGGACGGCAGCGGCTGGGCACCCCGCTGCTTCAGCATGTCCTTCATCAGTTTGATCTCTCCGTCCTGCGTGTTCACGATGTGCCGCGCCATCGTGACCACCTCGTCACGATCGGAGAGCTTGAGCAGGGCCTCCGCCATCTGCACGCCGCCCTCGTGGTGGCGGATCATGAGCTGGAGGAAGAGGATCTCCTGCTCCCTGCCGGTCGCCTTGCGGAGCCGGTCGAGCTCCGCCGCGCTCGCCATGCCGGGCATGGCGGCGGGGGCGCCGGCCGTACCGCCGTGGCCGTGACCGGCCATCCAGGCCATCGACGGCCGCTCGGTCGCCTGGCCGAGCTCCCACTGCTGCAGCCAGCCCATGAACATGCCGCGCTGGGCGGTCTGCGTGATGATGATGTCGTAGGCGAGTCCGCGAACGGATTCGTCCTCCGTGCCGTCCCTGGCTATGAACGACATCTCGACCGCCTGGGCGTGGTGGGCCGCCATGTCGCGGGCGAACCCGGCCTCGGCGGAGGCGTCGGTGGGTTCGGCGCTCCGGCCCATGACGAGGGTCGTGACGGCGACCACCGCCAGGCAGCCCAGTATCAGGACGAGTATCGGACGTCGCCGGGATTTCGAGGACTCTTCTGCGGGACTTTCCATGACCTGTCAAGCCTACTCACCCTGACGGGCGGCACGTTAGCGTGCGCCGCCCATCCCCCCTTATTCTCCGCATACGCCACTAGGGCATAAGGTGACTCGGAACCGGTCACCGGGTGGAGGATCGATGTCGAAGGAAAAGACGCAGGCGAGGCGGGAGACGCTCGCCAAGATGCGTGCGGAGCAGAAGGCGAAGGAACGCAGGACCGCGCTCCTGATGTGGGGCAGCGGAGGCCTCATCATCCTTCTGCTCGTGGGTCTCGTGGGCTTCTACCTGGTGAACGAGCGTGCCGCCAGTTCCCTGGACGCGGTGAAGAGCTTCACGTACGTGGGAAGCGAGCACACCACCGACCCGGTCACCTACAAGGAGAATCCGCCGGTGGGAGGACCGCACGCGCCGTCTCCGGACTGGCAGAACTGCGGCGTCTACGACCAGCCGGTCGGTAAGGAGAACGCGGTCCACTCGATGGAGCACGGGGCCGTGTGGATCACCTACCGTCCCGACCTCCCCAAGGACCAGATCGAGAAGCTCCGCGAGCTCGTCCGCAAGCAGGGCGACTACATGCTCCTGAGCCCCTTCCCCGGCATTCCGTCGCCGATCGTCGCCAGCTCCTGGGGCAAGCAGCTCACCGGCATCACCGACGCGGACGACCCCCGGTTGCCGAAGTTCATCGCCAAGTTCAAGAACGGTCCCGGCACCCCCGAGCTCGGCGCGGCCTGCTCCGGCGGGAAGGGCGAGCCCCTGCCCTGATCCGGGCACCCCTGACCCGATCCGGAGGCGACGCCCGGCCGTGAGGCCGGGCGTCGCCTCCGCATTTTCCGGGGAGCACCCGCATCCGAGGACGGCCGTCACCTCCGCAGGAGGCGGAGCGCCACACCCACCACGGCGTCGGCGGGGACGTAGCCGTACTGCCGGGAGTCTCCGCTGCCGTCCGGGTTGTCCCCCAGGAGCGCCAGGCAGCCGGGGGGAACCACCGGCTCGGCCCCCTCGACGGGGAACGGTGCCGGTTCCCCGGCGACGGCGGCGACGCGCTTGATGACCCGCCGGTGGATCACGGCCTCCTCCGGGCCGACTCCCTCCGGGAGAGGCCGTATCCCCTCGGGCAGGTCCACCACTACCACCTGGCCGGTCCGCAGCCGGCCGCCCCGGCGGCGGCGTACCAGCACCCGGTCGCCGTGCCGGTAGGTGGGCGCCATGCTGGGGCCCCGCACGGTGACCACCAGGTGCCGCCGGCGCAGCCACACCAGCCACCCCGTGAGCACGGCTGCGGCCGCCGCTGCGGCCACGGCCGCCTGCCGGATCACCGCGGCGCCGTTTCGGTGTAGCCGCGGGCCTGCAGGTTGAAGAGCCGGGCGTAGGCGCCGTCCTCGGCGATCAGCCGGTGGTGCTCCCCGTGCTCGGCGATCCTCCCGTCGGAGAGGACCGCGATCAGGTCCGCGTCGCGGATGGTGTTCAGGCGGTGGGAGATCAGCAGGCTGGTACGGCCGGCGCGGTGCTCGCGGAGCCGGGTGTGGATCTCCGCTTCGGCCTCGGCGTCCAAACCGGAGCTGGGTTCATCGAGGATGAGCAGGTCCCGCTCGTCCCGCAGCAGCGCCCGGGCGAGCGCCAGCCGCTGCCCCTGGCCGCCGGAGAGCAGCATCCCGGTCTCCGGCCCTTCCTCGTCGACGCCCTCCACGAACATCCTCGTCAGCATGGTGTCGTAGCCGTTCGGCAGGGAGGCCAGCACCTGATGAACCCCGGCCCGCCGGGCGGCGGCCTCGATCCGGTCCCGGTCCCGGAGACGGGCCAGATTCCCCAGCCCGATGTTCTCCGCCGCCGAGAGCTCGTACTCGACATAGTCCTGGAACACGGTGCCGATCCGCTCGCGGAGTTCGGCCGGGTCGATCTCCCGCAGGTCGGTCCCGTCCCAGAGGATCCGGCCGCGGACGGGGTCGTAGAGCCGGCAGAGCAGCTTCACCAGGGTGCTCTTTCCGGCACCGTTCAGCCCGACCAGCGCGGTGGTCCGCCCGGCGGGGAGGGTGAGGTCCACGCCGCGCAGCACCCACGGCCGGTCCGGCCCGTACCGGAACCAGACGTCCCGGAACTCGATGCCTCCCGTCAGCGCCGTGACGGGGGTGGGGGCGGCCGGGACCGGCAGGTCGGGTTCCACCGTGGTCGCCACGCGGTAGTGGTCCAGCATGAGCAGAGCCTGGTATCCGCCGCCCATCTGCGCCACGATCCCGGAGATGGCACCCTGGACCCCGGCGAGCGCGGCCACGAAGACCGTCACGTCGCCCACGGTCAGCAGTCCCGCCCGGGCGGCCAGGACCGCCCAGACCAGGCCGCCTCCGGCCACCGCGGCGCCCAGGACGCCGAGCAGGCCCTGCACTCCCACCTCCCGCCGGTCCAGGGCCCGGTTGGCGGCATTGACCGAGCGCAGCTCGGTGAGCATGCGGTCCCGGAAGAAGGCGCCCAGCCCGAAGAGCCTGACCTCCTTGGCCTCGCGCGGGGCGCTGAGCAGGTTCGCGTAGAAGTACTGCCGCCGTTCGGCGTGGCCGATCCGCCACATCGCCTGGACCCGGCGCCGGCCCATCAGGACCTCCGCGCGGGCGGTGGGGACCGCGGCGACGGCCACGGCCAGCAGCAGCCACGGATTGATCAGCAGCAGGGTGACCAGGAAGCCGGAGAGGGTCAGCGTGCTCCTCCCGATCCCGGTCACACTGTTCACCAGGTCGCCGGGGCTGGTGCTGCCGGACTGCTGGGCCAGCCGGATCCGGTCGTGGAACCGGGGGTCCTCCAGCCGGGCCAGCCCTCGCAGCCGGTCGTTCATCGCGCTGTAGAGGCGGTCGGCCACGGTCACCCGGACCCGTCTTCCCAGTTCGGACTCGGCGTACTGCGCCAACCGGGGCAGGATGACGGCGGCGATCCCGGTGACGGCCAGCGCCACGGCCGCCCACACCAGCGTCCGCCCGGCCATGCCGCCGACGAGCCCGTCCAGCACGAACCGGGTGAGCCACGCGGTCACCACCGGAGCCAGCCCCGTGGCGACCGCCAGGACCGCCAGTCCGGCCAGGCTTCCCGGAGCGGCTTCCAGAGCCAGCCGTACGGCCGTGCGGGCGTGGCCCAGAGCGGTCCGCGGAGTGAGCCGGACCGCTGCCGGAGCTCCGTTCACGCCGTCACCGGCGCGGCCGTCACGGCGTCCCTTCCGACGGCGGCCACGGTGCCGTCGCCGCCCACGCGGCACATGGCGGGGTAACCGAAGACCTTGAACGCGGTGGCGAGAGGGCCGTCGGCGACCTCGCGGACGACCGTGGCCGCGCCCTCGAACTCCGCCGTCATGCGGGCCGCGTCCTCCTCGGACGGGGCCACGACCACGACCATCGTCCGGCTCCGCCCGCCCGGTAGCGATCTGGCGGCCGAGGCGAACCGCGGCGCCCACTCCTCACATGTGCTGCAGGTCGTGGAGAAGAAGCCCACCATCCCGCCCTCGGCCAGCTGCGCGTCGGTGATCCGCTCCCCGGTGACGGAGGTGGCGGTGAACGAGGGGATCGGGGTGCCCACGCCGATGATCGGTTCGGGCACGGTCCCGGCCCCGGCCAGTTCGGTGAAGCGGTCGGTGTGATCGCGCAGCCGGCGGATCACGCCGAGGGTGAGGATGAGGTTCAGGACGGTGAGGACAGCGCACAGGGTGAGGGCCGCGGCGACGAACATGTCGGCTGCCTCCTTCTTATTTCGATGACATGGAGGTGGGGGCGAAGAGAGCGATGAGATCGTCCAGGCGGATCACGAGGGCGGCGCCGGCGAGGGCGGCGACCGCCGTGAGTGCCGCGGTCGCGGGAGAGGCGGGCCACGCCCGCCCGGCCGGTACGAGCAGCGCCGCCATGACGCCGGTGAGCGCTACGACGATCAGGAACAGGTCGCGGACCAGGTCCGCGGGGCCCAGGCGCGTGGCCGAGGAACCGAAGCAGCGGCACGGGGCGCGTTCGCCCCGCCGCAGCGCCCCGGCGATCCCGGCGGTGAACGCGGTCAACAGCACGAGGGAGAGGGTGAACCCCGCCACCGCGGTGGCTGGGACGGCCACCAGGACCGGCACGGCGAGTTCGGCGGCGAACACCGCTCGGGCGGCCGGCTGCCGCCATCCCGCGAGGCGGGGCGGCAGCAGCCGGCCGGTCGAGGCCGTGAACTCGGCGAACGCCTCACCGGACCGCTTGCCGGCCACCGCTGCCGCGAAGACAACCGCCACGAGCACCTGGCAGCCCAGAAGGACGTATGCCATCAACGACCTCGGTTGCCTCTAGTGGCAGCTGCTGCAGGAGATGTAGCGGGCGCTGTCCGCGCAGTAGCAATCCTTGTGCCGGCCGCCACCGCAGCTGACGTAGTACACGCACGGACCCGTGTACGGGTAGGAGCCGCACGGACAGCTCGCCGCCGCGGTCGTGGCCGGCACGAACCGGTTGAGCATCCGATCCCCCAGCGCTTCCAGTCTTCTGATCATGTGTGCTCCCTTTCCTCGGGCGTCGCGATTCCGCATACGAGGGGTTCGGATGCGGCCGGAGTGGCGTCCGGGGCGACACCTCACACAAGATAACCGACCAATGTTATTGAAACAATGCCATTCAGAGATGCAATCGAGATATCGCTTGTTTTCTATGCGAATTGCCGGTTGATCAGGGGGAACGGTGGCGGACTCTCAACCATGCGGACTCTCGGTGCGCGGGCGAACGCTCTTCGTCGCCGAATTCCAGCGTTCCGTATATCGGTGCGCCGGAGATCGGCCGCCGTACGGGAATTCCGCCCGCGGGGGCTCCCGGGTCCCGCCGGGCGGCGCACGCCTGCGGATCATCCGACTGCCCGCAGGTGTGCGCCGTGTCGAGCTCCCGTCGGGGAGTGCCAGGTGGGAGCGTGCCCGCCGGGTCCATGCCGTGGCTGCGGAGTTCCGGTCCGCTTATGTCGGGGTGCCGGACCCGGGTGTTCCGGGCGCGTCGTGCGGACGTCCGGGAAAAAGAAAGCCCGGCTTCGACCGGCTGTGCCGGCCGTTATGGGTGGGACTTGTATTTCCTGTTCGTGCAGCTCGTTCTACATGACTGCATTCTTTGTTCGCTGACATCGGCCAGTCAAGATCGAAAAGCGTGTGAGCTTTTTCATGGGTTGGAGCCCGGTGATCATGGGTAGGGAGCGTTGAATCGGTTTTCACGCCGCCGGGCGCAGTGATTTCCGCACCACCGTGCTTTCCGCACCGCCGGGCACAGTGAAGCGCCGTCCGGTCCTCATCGCGGGCCGGACGGCGCCGTGCGCATTCGAGAAGCCACGAGGGGCGCGTCAAGCGGGCCCGGCCGCGACCCCGTCGCCGAGCACCACGCTCACGACCTGACCCCGGCGGTCCCGGGCGGGATCAGGACGCCGGCCGGGAGCCGGTCCCACCCCTCAGCCTGCGCGGCCGGCCGCCCCCTCGCGCGGCCGGCCGCCGACCGGCCCTCCGGCGGTCCGCCGCGGGCCGGGGCCGTCCGCCGGTGACCGGAGGACGGCAGGCGGGGGGCGGGTCGAGGAAGGAGGGGGGCCGGGGCGGCGGCGGTCCCCCCGGCCACAGGACGGCGACGGCGACGATCGCGGAGACCGTCAGCAGCACGCCCAGCAGGACCTCCAGGAGCACGGCGAGCGACATGGGAACCTCCGGGTCTCGCCGTGCGCGCGGACGGGCACGGCGGTGGAGACGGAGGTCTTCCCGCACCCTCCCCGGCGAGGAGGGCCGCCCCGCCGGGTCTTCCCGGATCGGCGGGGACCGTGGTGACGGTCGGGGCGTCGGACGGCGGGTACTCCCCTCCGAGCTGTGCTTCCACTATCCGCCTCCCGGCGCACCTGGTCAAACACCCCGTGCGGAGGGGCGGCCCCGAGGGCTCCGGCCGCCGCCGGACGACCGGCCCACCACGTTGACAACCTTCCGGCGTGCTCTAGCCTGGTGGCGAGGGGAGTACTTCCCAAGCGCCGGCCCGGTCAATACGGACACCCCAGAGCGTCCTCGGGCGGCCGCCCGCTCCAAGCGGGTGAAGGAGACCTCGAACGATCACGCACGTTCGAGGAGACTCCATGCCCGCTGAGGCAGGCCTGCTCGCGGCCGACCTTGAGACGATCGGCACGCCGGGGATGTGGACGATCAGCGTCGCCGTCCTGCTGCTGCTGCTCGTCCTCGACTCCCTGCTGACCCGGCGCCCGCACGAGGTGCGGATGCGCGAGGCGGTGGGCTGGTCGGTCTTCTACCTGGTGCTGCCCCTCGTCTTCGGCGTCTACCTCTGGGTGGACCACGGCTCCACCGTGTCGGTGGAGTTCTTCACCGGCTACGTGGTGGAGAAGTCGCTGTCTGTGGACAACCTGTTCGTCTTCATGCTGCTGCTGGCCGCCTTCGCGGTCCCGGCGGCCCTGGCCCAGCGGGTCCTGCTGTACGGCATCGTCGGGGCGCTGGTGCTGCGCGTGATCTTCATCGCGCTCGGGGCGGCCGTCCTGCAGAGCGGCACCTGGGCGTTCCTGCTCTTCGGCGGGGTGCTGATCGTCACCGCCGTGAAGATCCTCAGGGACGCGCTGGGCGGGCACGAGCAGGAGGTCGACATCTCCTCCATGCGCACCGTCCGGCTGCTGCGCCGCTTCATGCCGGTCACCAGCGACTACCGGGGTTTCCGCATGGTGGTCCGGGAGGGAGGCCGCCGTGCCCTCACCCCGCTCGCACTGGCCGTCGTGGCCGTCTTCGCCACCGACATCGTCTTCGCCGTCGACTCGGTGCCCGCGGTGTACGGCGTGACGGAGGACCCGTACATCGTCTTCGCCACGAACGCCTTCGCCCTACTGGGCCTGCGGGCGCTCTACTTCGTCCTGCAGGGCGTCCTGACGAAGCTGCGGCACCTCAACCACGGGCTCAGCGTCATCCTGGCCTTCATCGGGGTCAAGCTCATCCTGCACTGGGCGCACGGCATCTGGACATGGCTCCCGGAGATCCCCACCCCGGTCTCGCTGGGGGTCATCATCGGCGTCCTGGCCACGGTCACGGCCACGAGCGTGTACGCCAACCGCCGCGACGACCGCCGCGACCCGGACTCGGTGTCCTCGTCCGCCGGGCGCTGACCGCGCGGCGGCCCGCGGGGAGGCCGCCGCGTACTCTCGCCGCCGGAGCCGCCGGAGCCGCCGGAGCCGCCGGAGCCGCCGGAGCCGCCGGAGCCGCCGGAGCCGCCGGAGCCGCCGGAGCCGTCAGGGGAGGATCCGCTCCAGGGGCACCGCCTCCAGCCCGTGCGCCTCGGCCACGGGCCGGTTGGTCAGGTGCCCCTCGTGCGTGTTCAGGCCCAGCGCCAGCGACGGGTCGCGGCGCAGGGCCTCCCGCCAGCCCAGCTCCGCGATGGACAGCGCGTAGGGCAGGGTCACGTTGGTCAGCGCGTGGGTCGAGGTGTGCGGGACCGCGCCGGGCATGTTGGCCACGCAGTAGAACACCGAGTCGTGCACGCGGTAGGTGGGGTCGGCGTGGGTCGTCGGCCGGGAGTCCTCGAAGCAGCCGCCCTGGTCGATGGAGATGTCCACCAGGACCGAGCCGGGCCTCATCCGGCTGACGAGGTCGTTGGTGACCAGGGTGGGGGCCTTCGCGCCGGGCACCAGCACGGCGCCGATGACCAGGTCGGCGTCCAGGACGGCGCGCTCGATCTCGTACATGTTCGAGGCGACCGTACGGCAGTGCCCCCGGTAGACGGCGTCGGCCTGGCGGAGCCGGTCGATGCTCCTGTCCAGCAGCACCACCTCGGCGTGCATGCCCAGCGCGATGACGGCGGCGTTCATGCCGGACACCCCCGCGCCGATCACCACCACCCTGGCCGCGTGCACGCCAGGCACCCCGCCCATGAGCACGCCGCGCCCGCCGCCCTGCCGCATCAGGTGGTAGGCCCCGACCTGCGGGGCGAGCCGCCCGGCCACCTCCGACATCGGCGCCAGCAGCGGCAGGCGGCCGTCGGGGGTCTGCACGGTCTCGTAGGCGACGCCCGTGACCCCGGCGTCCAGCATGGCGCGGGTGCAGCCCTCGGAGGCCGCCAGGTGCAGGTAGGTGAACAGCACCTGCCCCTTGCGCATCCGGTGGTACTCCTCCTGGACGGGCTCCTTCACCTTCAGGACGAGCTCGCCCTCCGCCCACACCTCGTCGGCCGAGTCCAGGATGGTCGCACCGGCGCCCTCGAAGGAGGAGTCCGGGATGGACGACCCGGCCCCGGCGTCCTTCTCCACGAAGACGCGGTGGCCCTGCCGGACGAACTCGTGGACTCCGGCCGGGGTGAGCGCCACGCGGTACTCGTGGTTCTTGACCTCTCGGGGAACTGCGATCCTCACGACTCCTCCAGGGTTCGCCGCCTGCGGTCCTCCTTCACTTTGCGTTCCCGAGGAAAAGGCCACCATGCCCAGGGTGGAAGGAATCGACCGGTGTTGACGACAATCTGTCAGCGGCCGCAGCTCATCGTGTTTCTCGAACCGGCCTTTACCGGTTGATTACGCACTCCCTGTGGAGATCGGTAGGCTCACGCCAGCACACGTGGAGAACGCGGGGATATGACGATGGGGAAGCACTCGGGACCCGGCGCGACGCCGGAGCCGCAGGGACCTCCACCGGCTCCGTCCGGCCCGCCGGTCCCCGGTCCGGCGCGGACCGAGGCGTTCCCCGGTGGCGTCCCGTTCCCCGGCCCGCACTCCGGCCCGTCGCGGCCGGGCGCGGCTCCCGGAGCGGTCCCCGGGCAGGCTCCCGGGACGCCGGGCGGGCCGAGGGCCAGCCGGGCCACCACCGCCGTCCTCATCGTCGCGCTGGTCCTCGTGGTGCTGACCACCGGCGTGCTCGCCACCATCGCGGTGCTCATGACCCGCAACCCCGGCGTGCCGCTGGGCGCCCCGCCGCCGCAGCGGCTGCCGGCGCCCATCCACTTCGCCCCGGTCACCGCCGCGCAGTCGGGGCCGTGCACGACCCCCGAGGGTGTCCCCGACGAGGCCGGGCAGGTCTGCTACGAGGTCGCCGCGGGGGTCGACGTGACCGCCGTACGGGGGATCGACGCGGTCCGGGGGAGCGACGGCTCCTACGCGGTCCGGATCACCTTCGCGCCCGCGTTCCACGACCGGATCAACAGCCTGACCGAGGAGGCGGTCGACCAGCAGATCGCCATCGTCGTCGGCGGAAGGGTCCTGGCGGCCCCCCGGGTCGGGGAAGTGATCACCGAGGACAGCATGCAGATCGCCGGCTCCTTCACCAGGGAGCAGGCGGAGGCGATGGTCGCGCGGCTGCGCGGCACCGCGGCGGGCACGTCCCCGCCGACGACCGCCCCGACCGGCGCACCGGCCACCACCCCGCCCACGGCCGGGCCGACCGGAACGAATCCGACCGGCTTCGGTCCGACCGGGACGAACCCCACCGGTTCCGGGTCGACCGGCGCCCCGGCCGCGACGAACCCGGCGGCGACCGCACCCGTCACCCCTCCGGCCAGCGCGCCCGCCACCGGAACGACGGCCCCGGCCGGCCAGGCCACCACGGCTCCCGCCGCCGCCCCCTCCGGCCGTACCGGGGCGGACCGGGCGGGTGCGGGCGGCACGGACCGCAGGTTCGGCACCTGCCGGGAGGCGACCGCGGCCGGCTACGGCCCGTACTTCAAGGAGAGCGACCCGGAGTACGCCTGGTACGTCGACGGGGACGGGGACGGCGTCGCCTGCGACAGCGACCGGCCCTGACCGCCGACGGCCCGCCCGCCGCCGGACGGCGGCCCGCCGTCCGCCCGCCGGCCCTGACCGCCGTCAAGAGACGACCTGCTCGACGGCGCCGATGCCGAAGTACACCGTGAAGACCAGCGTGACCACCCAGAGCAGCCACGGGATCTCCCGGCCCCGGCCGAGCGCCGCCTGGATCACCGTGTAGGAGACCACGCCCGCGCCGACGCCGTTGGTGATGCCGTAGGTGAACGGCATGATGGCGATCGTCAGGAAGGCCGGGATCGCCAGGGACAGGTCGTCCCAGGGCACGTTCTTGGCCTGGGTCATCATCAGCGCCCCCACCAGCACGAGCGCGGGCGCCGCCGCCGCGGCCGGGACGACCGTCGCGAGCGGGGTGAACAGCAGCGACAGCGTGAACAGGCCGCCGGTGGCCAGGGCGGCCAGACCGGTCCTGGCGCCTTCGCCGACCCCGGCCGCCGACTCGACGAAGACCGTCCCGGCCGAGGCGCCGGCGAGCCCGCCGATCGCGCCGGACACGCCGTCCACGGTGAGGATGGCGCCCAGCCGGGGGACCCGGCCCCGCTCGTCCACCAGCCCGGCCTCGTCGCTCACGCCGATGATGGTCCCCATCGCGTCGAAGAAGCCGGACAGCACGAGGGTGAACAGCACGACCGTGGCGGTCACCGCCCCGGCCCGGGCGAACCCGCCGAACAGGTCCACCTGCCCGAGGAGCCCGAAGTCCGGGGCCGCCACCACCGCCTCCGGCAGCCGGGGCACCACGACGCCCCAGCTCGCCGGGTCGACCCGCGCCACCGAGTCCACCGCGACCGCGGCCAGCGCGGTGACCACGATGGCGATCAGGATGGCCGCCGGGACCCGGCGCACGTAGAGCACGATCATCAGCAGCAGCCCCAGGCAGAACAGCGTCACCGGCCAGCCCGACAGGTGCCCGGCCGTGCCCAGCTGCACGGGCGTGCCGGTGCCCGGAGCGACGAACCCGGCGTCGACCAGGCCGATCAACGCGATGAACATGCCGATGCCCACGCTGATCGCGTGCTTGAGCGCGAGCGGGATGGCGTTCATGATGAGCTGCCGGAGCCCCGAGACGGCCAGCAGCACGATCAACAGGCCCTCCAGCACGACCAGCCCCATGGCCTGCGCCCAGGTCATGTGCGGCGCGGCCTGGTAGGCGACCACCGCGTTCAGTCCCAGCCCCGTCGCCAGGCCGAACGGCGCGTTGCCGACCACGGCCATCAGCAGGGTGCTCACCGCCGCGGTCAGGATGGTGGCCGTGGTGAGCTGCGGGACCGACAGGCGCGCCCCGGTGACGTCGGCGGCGCCGCCCAGGATGATCGGGTTGAGCAGGACGATGTAGGCCATCGCCATGAACGTGGTGACGCCGCCCCGGACCTCCCGGCCGACCGTCGTCCCGCGCGCCGACAGCTCGAAGAAGCGATCCACCGGTCCCCCTCTCAACGGCGGGGGACGCCCGCTTCCTACCCGCTCAGCGCTATGTCATGGGGACGGATCGGCACCCGGGGCAGGGCCAGCCCGGTCGCGGCCCGCACCGCGGCGGCCACCGCCGGGGTCGACGAGAGCGTGGGCGGCTCGCCCGCGCCCCGCAGGCCGTACGGCGCGTGCGGGTCGGGGTTCTCCAGGATCGAGACCCGCATCGGCGGCATGTCCAGGACGGTGGGGATCAGGTAGTCGGTGAACGAGGGGTTCAGCACCCGGCCGCCCGCGACCTGGATCTCCTCCATCAGCGCCAGGCCCAGCCCCTGCGCCGAGCCGCCGTGGATCTGCCCCTCCAGCGCGAGCCGGTTCAGCACCCGGCCCACGTCCTGCACGGCCGCCAGCTCCACCACCTTGACCAGGCCGAGCTCGGTGTCCACGTCGACGACCGCCCGGTGCACGCACAGCGCGAGCTGGGTGTGGGAGTCGCCCTGCCCGGTGACCGGGTCCATCGGGAACGTCGGCCGGTGGCGGTACTCGCGCGTCTCCTCCACCGGGCCGTGCCGCTCCAGCGCCTCGGCGAGCGACGCCCCGCCGGCGCACAGCTCCTCCAGCCGCTCCCGCACGGCCCGGCAGGCCGCCCTGACCGCGCCGCCGGTGACGTAGGACTGCCGGGAGGCCGACGACGACCCCGCAGAGCCGACCGAGGTGTCGGCCCCGGCGACGGTCACCCGGCCGACGCCCAGGCCGCCCAGCTCGGTGCGGGCGACCTGCTCCTGGACCATGACCAGCCCCTGGCCGACCTCCGCCGCCGCGGTGTGCACCAGCGCGTGCGGCTCGCCGCCGAGCAGCTCCACCCGGACCCGGGCGGTGGAGTGGTCGTCGAAGCCCTCGGAGAAGCAGATGTTCTTGATGCCCACGCCGTACCCGACGCCGCGCCGCACCCCCTCGCCGCGGGTGGTCCGACCGGCGCCGCCCGGCAGGTCCAGCAGGCCGCCCGCCGGCTCGGGGGGCAGGGGCATCGCGGCGAGCTCGCGGAGCATCCCGGCGAGCGGCGCGGGGGAGTCGACGACCTGCCCGGTGGCCAGCCGCGACCCCTGGGAGACGGCGTTGCGGACCCTGATCTCCACCGGGTCGAGGCCGCACGCCTCGGCCAGCCGGTCCATCTGCGACTCGTAGGCATAGCAGGCCTGCACCGCGCCGAAGCCGCGCATCGCGCCGCAGGGCGGGTTGTTGGTGTAGACGCCGTAGGCGTCGAGGCGGACGTTCGGCACTTCGTACGGCCCGACCCCGAGCGAGGCGGCGTTGCCGACCACGGCGCGGGAGGAGGAGCAGTAGGCGCCGCCGTCGAGCAGGATCTCCGCCTTCACGTAGACCAGCCTCCCGTCGCGGGTCGCGCCGTGCTCGTAGCGCATCCGGGCCGGGTGCCGGTGCACGTGGCCGAAGAACGACTCCTCGCGGTGGTAGACCATCTTGACGGGGCGGCCGGTGCGCAGCGCCAGCATGCACGCGTGGACCTGCATGGACAGGTCCTCCCGGGCGCCGAACGCGCCGCCCACGCCGGCCAGCGAGAGCCGTACCCTCTCCGGCGGCAGGCCCAGGCACGGCGCGATCTGGTCGCGGTCCGCGTGCAGCCACTGGGTCGCGACGAACAGGTCCACCCCGCCGTCCTCGGCGGGCACGGCCAGGCCGGACTCGGGGCCCAGGAAGGCCTGGTCCTGCATGCCGACCTCGTACTCGCCGGTCACCACGACGGGGGCGGTGAGGTCCGCGGCGTCGTCGAGCCCGGCGCCGACCCGGACCGGCTGGTGGCGCAGCACGTTGCCGTGCTCGTGGACCTTCGGGCAGTCCGGGTCGAAGGCGGCCCGGCGCGGGTCGGTCACCGCCTCGCGGACCTCGTACTCCACGACGATCGCCGCGGCGGCCCGCCGGGCCAGCTCGGGGTGGTCCGCGGCCACCAGCGCGACGGGCTCGCCCTGGTAGCGGACCTGGTCGATCGCGAGCACCGGCTGGTCCCGGTGCTCCAGGCCGTAGTACTTCTCGCCCGGCACGTCCTCGCAGGTGAGTACGGCCAGCACGCCCGGCACGGCGAGGGCGGGCCCGACGTCGACCGACCGGATCCACGCCGACGGGTGCGGGCTGCGCAGGGTCACACCCCAGACCATGTCCGCGAGGTACAGGTCGGAGGAGTAGGCGAACTCGCCGGTCACCTTCAGCGTCCCGTCGGGCCGCAGCAGGCTCTCCCCGATGCCCTGACTCTGCCGTGTCTCGATCTCGCTCACGGCTCCAGTACATCAGCGCAGCTCAGAGCCCGTCCATGGCAGACAGCGCGGAACGCGGGGCCCCGCGGTTGGCGACTGTTGCGGTTGTGGCGGCCCGTCCAGGACGTTCAGCGTGCCGAGACCTCGCCCACCGCGGAGCCGGTCTCCTCTCGGGCGGTGAGGATGGCGGACCGCTCCTTGGCCACCAGTTCCTCCAGCACATGGTCCTCCATCGTCCGGGCGACGTCGAGGGAGCGGGTCGCGTAGAGCTCCGCCTGGTCGAGCTCTCCGAGGAGACGGCAGGAACGGGCGAGGCCGAGCAACTGGTACGGCTCATTGATGGTCATCTTCGCAGCATGTGAGAGAGCGAGGCCGGTCTCGTAATGGTTCTTCGCCGCCAGGGGGTCGTTGAGATCGAGGTGGAGGTCCCCCAATTTCTCGAATACCGAGGCCTCATAGCGGAGGTTGCCGATGATCCGGCTCTGCTGCAGCGCTCTGTCGAGGGCCGACAGCGCCTGATCGCTCCGGCCGGCCCGGTGGAGCGCCTCACCGAGTTTGAGCAGGGAGAAGCATTCGCCTGATCCGTGGCCGATGGCCTCACAGATCACGAGCTGGGCTCCGGCACACCGGATGGCCTCCTCGTAACGTTGCAGATCGCTGTACGCGTTGGCGAGCCCGCCCAGTGCGCGTTGCTCGCCCCACGGATCGGCCAGCCTGCGGTAGAGGACCAGTTGCTCCTCATAGTGCTCGGCGGCCTTCGCGTACCGGTAGGCGGTGGTGTAGGCGTCGGCCAGATGGTTGTGGCCCAGCGCCTCGACCAGGGGATCACCGAGCCGCTGTCCGGCGCGGAGCGCCTCATGGCTGATTGCGAGAGTGCGCGTCCGGAGACCTCTGTAGAGGGTGTACCAGAAGAAGGCGAACACCAGGTTCGCTCCGAGCCGGACGGTCTCCCCCTCCTTCTCCGCGGATCTCTCCATGGCCTGGGAGGCGGCGCTCATGAGATTGGCCCACTCGCGTCCCAGCCACGTGTCGGCATCGCATTCCGAGGTCAGCGGGGCCGGATTCTCGCCGGGTTCGACCCGGGACCGGGCCAGGACGGGATGGCCGCCCAGGCGGATGGCGAGATGAGCCGTAGCGATGTACGCCTTCAGGGCCCGGTTCAGCGCGGCGCCGTTGGCCTCCGGGCCATCGAGCGCCGACTGTTCACGGGCGAAGAGCCGCACCAGGTCGTGCAGGCGGTAGCGGCCCGGCTCGTCGCACTCGACGAGATGCGCGTCCACCAGCCGTTCCAACGCCCGCTCCGCCAGGTCGGCGGGCTCGCCGAGGAGCGCGCCGACGACGTGGGCCGTCACATCGGCGACCTGGAGCACACCGAGCATGCGCAGGGTTCGGGCGGCCAGCCGGTCGAGCGGGTGCGCGCCGCCCGCCAGCAGGTCGTAGCTGACCGCCAGGCTGGAGCGGACCGCCAGATCGCCCGCCTCCAGCTCGTGCAGCCGCCGCCGCTCGTCCTCCAGCCGTGCGACCAGGTCGGCCACCGCCCAGCGTGGCCGGTTCGCCAGCCGGGCCCCCGCGATGCCTACGGCCAGCGGCAGGCCCCCGCAGAGCTCGATCAGCCGCCCCGTCGCCCGGAGGTCCTCGGCGGCCCGCTCGGCGCCGATCAGCTTCGCGAACATGGCCGACGCCTCGGTCCGGCGCAGCTCGCCGATCCGCACCCGCGCGCAGTCGCCGACCAGGGCGAAACTCTCCCGGCTGGTCACCAGGATCGCGCTCCCCACCGGGACCGAGAGCATCGGGCGGATCTGGGCCAGGTCGGCGGCGTCATCCAGCACGACGAGGACCTTCCGCCCGTCGAGGGTGCTCCGCCACAGAGCCGCCGCCTCGTCCACGTCGTCCGGCACGGCCTGCGGGGAGACCCCCAGATCGCGGAGGAACCGGCCGAGCACCTCCAGCGGCTCCAGCCGCCGGAGCCCGGGTGTCGCCCCGTGCAGGTCGGTGTAGAGCAACCCGTCGGGGAAGTCACGGCCGACCGCGTGCGCGGCCCGGACGGCCAGCGCCGACTTACCCGATCCGGGCGGCCCGGTGATCGCGGTCACATGGTGCGGCGGACTGCCGTCCCAGGGGACGAGCAGCGAGCGCAGCCGGACGAGCTCCTCGGTGCGCCCGACGAAACCCGTTAGGTCACGTGGTAGCTGGCGGGGAGGTGCGGGTCGGGCCTCGGACGGCTGGGAGGCGCCGGCGGACGGAACCGGACCGGTCTCGGAACCCGAGGTGAGGATGCGCTGGTGGAGTTCCTGTACCTGCCGGCCCGGCTCCAGGCCGGTCTCCTCCACGAGGACCTTCCTGAAGCGCTGGTAGGCCTCGAGTGCTCCGACCCGGTCCCCCGACCGGTGCAGGGCCAGCATGAGCCGTTGCCAGAGTCGTTCCCGCAGCGGGTACGCCGCGATCGCTGAGCGGAGGTCGGAGATCGCCTCCAGGTGCCTGCCGAGGCGGAGCCGGAGTTCCGCGAGATCCTCCAGGACGGAGAGCCCCTCTTCGGCCAGGCGGTCGGCGGCCTCGTCCAGGAAGCGGCTGCCTCTCGAGTCCTGAAGGGGGTCACCCCGCCACAGGCCGCGAGCCTGTTCGAGGCGCCGGCACGCGGTCTCCACATCCCCGTTGAGGGAAGCCCTCCTGCCCTGCCGTACAAGGTCCTGGAAGACGAGGAGGTCGAGGTCGTCCGGCTCGAGGGCGATGAGGTATCCCGTGCCGTGCGTCTTGATCGGTGCCGAGCGGGGGTCGTCAGGGGAGAGCAGCTTGCGCAGCGTGTGGACGTAGGTCTTGAGGTTCTGCTCGGCCGACGGGGGCGGGGCCGCCTCCCACAGGGACTCCACCAGGTGGTCGGTGGAGACGGACGCGTTGCTCTTGAGCAGGAGCGTCACCAAGAGCTGCCGATGCTTGCGGCGCCGGAGGGGGACGAGCCCTCCATCGGTGCGGCGCACCGTCAGGACGCCGAGCATTGAAAATCTCACCTGACGAGTCCCCATCCCAATGGTGTGCGGGTCGTCCCGTACGTTCCTATGAGCTTTAAGCGATCGATGATATTTGATTGTCCGCTTAAGTCGCCAGATTATCTAATTGTGTTGATTTGTAATGTACCGGTGGTGTACCGGAAACCCATTGGGTGGTCGTCCGGCTTGCGGTCGGCCGTACGGCGCGGCCTTGTCGCAGCGGGTGTGGAAACAGTGAGCGTCCGTGTCGGCCACGCAATTCACCTGGCGTTCCGGATCCCGTGTCGCAGCCGGGTATGGAAGAGGCCTGGCGAAAGCGGTGCCGGAGATCCCCGTAAGGACGCGCGCGGTTCGCGGAGGAGACCTCGGCGATCGATTGTCCACGCGATGCGGCCGGAAGGCGCCGGTCGCCGGAGGAACCGCCGACGGAATGGCGTCTCGCTCTTGTGTTGAACGGCGAAGTGTGATTTTCTCGCGCCAGGCCGCTGTTGTCGCGAGGTAGGGGCGGCCGGCGCGGCGATGGGGATGGATCTTCAGTGTGGGTGGACGCTCGGCGCATCCCGGACCAGGGGAGCGTGCAAGGTATATGCCGAGCGTCCTGGAGACACGTTGACGAGTTGCGTCGCGTGTCGTGGCGGCGGCTCTACTCGGCGTTGTTGAGAGGGCTGAGCTGGATCCGGATCTCTCCCTGACGGGAGGGGGACGAATCGGCGCCTGCGGCCGTAGCATTAACCGAAACGGCGAATACGGCCGTGACGAAGGCGGCGAGGGCAGAGATGGCGAGACGTCGACGCACGGGGGGACTCCTGTCGTAGGTTCTGCTGCTCGACCAACATCTTTCAAGGAGCAACGTGACTGGTCAAGACTTGGTCGGACAGCGTATCAAGACCATGCGCCGTCAACGCGGCCTCTCCCAGGCGCAGCTCGCGCACCCGGAGTTGTCCGACAGCTATGTCTCCCTCATCGAGAGCGGTAAGCGCACCCCGACCCCGGCCGTGCTGGAGTTGCTGGCGCAGAAACTCGACTGCTCGCTGACCTACCTGATCAACGGCGTGACGACCGAGCAGATGCGGGAGATCGAGCTCGGGCTGGGCTATGCCAAGCTCGCCATGGAGAATGGCGAGGTCGTCGAGGCGCGCACCCGCTACGCTGAGCTGCTCGCCGACGAAGGGCTCGCCGGGCTGCCGCAGCTGCGCCAAGAGGCCGAGTACGGCCTGGCACTCGCCTCTCGGGCCTGCGGCGACCTCGATGCGGCGATCGCCCTGCTGATCGGATTGCGTGAGCGCGAGGCATCCGAGATCTCTCCCGACCGGCACATCGACATCGTGACCCAGTTGTCCATCTGCTACCGCGAGCAGGGCAGGCTCGCCCAGGCGGTGCAGGTCGTGGAGGAGATCCTGGGCGGAGCGGTGCGTCCCGTCTGGACCGACGGATTGATCAGGCTGGGGGTGCAGGCGCTCGCCGCCTACATCGAACGAGGCGACCTGCTGCGCGCTCGCCACTTCTCCGCCGAGCTCGTCGCCGCGGCCGAGCGGCTCGACACCCCTCTGGCGCGCACTCTCGCGCACTGGCAGGCGGCGATCCTGGCATCCGAAATCGGGAGTGACGACGAGGCCACCGCGCATTTCGAAAAAGCCGTGGCCATTCAGTCCGAGTACGGCGACCCGCGTCGCTATGCGCGGCTTCGGGGTGACTATGCGGTGATCATGTCGAAACTGCGTCCGCAGGAGGCGGAGAGTTGGCGTGACCTGCTGGTGAAGGTGGAGAAGGAGCTCGAGGAGAGTTCCGCCAGTTCGATGGACAAGATGCGCTGCGCGATGGGCCTGGCCCGCGCCGAGCTCCTGCTGGGTTCTCCGCAGAAGGCCGAACTGCACATCCGGTCGGTCCTGTCCATGCTCGACGGCATGCCGGAGGACCTGCAGGCGGACGCCCACCTGGTGGCCGGTCAGGTCTTCGCCGAGCTCGGCAGGACGGAGGAGACCACCCGGGAGCTCGCGGCGGCGGCCGGACTGCTGGAGCCGCTGCCCGTCACGCGCTACACCTCCCACTCCTGGCTGACCGCCGCGCGGATCCTGGAGCGCATCGACGAGACCGACCGGAGCGTGGAGGCCTACCAGCGGGCCCTGGCCTGCGCGGGCCTGTAGAGCACACACGGAGGTGGGGACCGCGCGTCGGCGTCGGTAGCCTTGGGGGTGCCATGAAGACTTCCCCTTTCGCGGCCGCCCTCGCACTTCTCGCGGTCCTCGCCTTCGGTACGGCCCTCGCCTCGCCGGCCCTCGCCCACGACGCGCTCAAGAGCAGCGACCCTGCCGCGAACGCGAAGGTGGAGAGCCTGGAGGAGGTGAAGCTGACGTTCACCGCCCGGGTGCGCTTCCCCAACGTCGTCGTGCGCGACGGGGACGACACGCCCCGCCAGGCCGGCAAGGCCGTCGTGGACGGCACGGTGGTGACGCAGAAGGTCGAGGCCGGGCTCCCGCCGGGCAGATACGTCATCGCCTACCGGGTGGTCTCCTCCGACGGCCACCCGATCGAGGGGGAGATCCCGTTCACCCTGACGGGGTCTCCGGACGCCTCTCCGGCCCCGGCCGAGAGCGCCACCCCGGCGGAGAGCCCGGCGCCTGACGAGAGCGACTCCGCCGAGAGTGCGGCCCCGAGCGGGAGCGCGGCCCCAGCCGAGGCCGCACCGACCGCGCCCCCGGCGGCCGCCACTCCGGCCGGCGGCACGGAGGACTCCGGGGGAGTGCCCGGCTGGGCGTGGCTCGTCTTCGGCGGCGTGACCGGCGTCGGCATCGGCCTGTTCCTCAGCATGCGAAACAGGAAGCAGCCGTGAGCGGGCGGGCCGGGGGCACGGGCGGCGTCGCTCACGCGGCCGGCGGGGGAGAACCCATGGGCGGGCGGGCCGGGGGCACGGCGGCGTCGCTCGCGGGACCGGCGGGGGAGAACACGTGAGCACCGCGGAGCGGGCCGGGACCGGCCGGAACGGGGAGCCCCTGCGGGCCGGGAGCAACGGCGGCGGGGAGCCCGCGCCGGACGGGAACGGCCGGACGGTGCGTCTTGCGCTGGCCGGGGCGGGCGCGGCCGTCGCCGCCCTGGTGATCGCCATGGTCGCGGGCGGCGCCGCGACCCCCCGCATCATCCCGGGCCTGCCCGACCAGGGCATGCTCACCCGCTGGGGACTGCCGCTGTCCAAGCTGGTGATGGACGTGACGGGCGTGCTCACCGTGGGCGCGCTGCTGGCCGCCGCGATCCTCCTGCCCAGCGACAAGGGCCTGCTCGGCAGGCCCGCCCTCGCCTACGTGAAGGCCGCCTCGTGGCTCGGCCTCGTCTGGGCCGCCGCCGCGGCGGCGACGATGGTCTTCAGCCTGTCCGAGGCGCTCGGCATGCCCGTCGCCGACGTGCTCGGCGGCGACGAGCTGACCAGTTACGCCAGCCAGGTCTCGCAGGGCATCGCGCTCACCCTGGTGGTGCTCTTCGCGGTGGCCATCGCCCTGTTCGCCCGCGGGGCGATCACCGTCGGATCGGCCGGCGGCCTGCTCGCGCTCGCCCTGGTGACGCTGCTCCCGCCCGCGCTGACCGGTCACTCCGCCTCCTCGCCCAACCACGACCTGGCCACCACCGGCGTCGCCGTGCACCTGGTGGTCCTCGCGCTCTGGGTGGGCGGGCTCGGCGTGCTCTGCGCCCACGCGGTGCGCGGGCAGCCGCGCCTGGAGGTGGCCGCCGCCCGCTTCTCCACGCTGGCGCTGTGGTGCTTCGCCGGCGTCGGGCTGTCGGGCCTGTTCAGCGTGCTGGCCCGGCTCACCTCGGTCTCCGAGCTGTTCACCTCCGCCTACGGGGCGCTGCTGCTGGCCAAGACCGCGGCGTTCGCGCTGCTGGGCGCGGCCGGCTGGTGGCACCGCAGGCGCACCCTGCCGGCTCTGGCCTCGGGCGGGAGCCGTACGTTCGTCCGGTTCGCCACCGGGGAGATCGTGGTGATGTTCGCGGCGGTCGGGCTGGCCGTGGCGCTGTCCCGCACCGCGCCGCCCCCGGCGATCCTCCCGGTCGACCGGGCCTTCGAGCTCCTCGGCTACACCATGCCGCCGGAGATCTCCCTGGGGAACCTGGCCTCGCTGTGGTGGTTCGACCTGTTCTCCGGCACCCTGGCCGCCCTGCTCGGCGGACTCTACCTCGCCGGGGTCGTACGGCTCGCCCGGCGCGGCGACGCCTGGCCGTGGGGCCGCACCGCCGCGTGGTTCACCGGGGTGCTGATCCTGGTCCTCGCCACCCAGAGCGGAGTGGCCCGCTACGCCAAGGTGCTGTTCAGCGTGCACATGGCCGAGCACATGACGCTCTCCATGCTGATCCCGATCTTCCTGGTCCTCGGCGCCCCGGTCACCCTGGCGCTGCGGGCGCTCAAGCCCGCCGTGCGCCGCGGTGACCGGGGGCCCCGCGAGTGGCTGACCACGATCCTGCACAGCAGGTTCGTCCGCTTCGTCGGCCACCCGGCGATCGCGACCGCGATCTTCATCGTCTCCACCTACGCGCTGTACTTCACCCCGCTGTTCGCCGAGGCGATGGAGGAGCACCTCGGCCACATCGCGATGACGGTGCACTTCCTGGTCAGCGGCTGCCTGTTCTTCTGGGTGATCATCGGCGTGGACCCGGCCCCGCACAAGCTGCCGCACGTCGCCCGGCTGGTCGTGCTGTTCGTCACGATGCCCTTCCACGCGTTCTTCGGGATCGCGCTGATGAGCATGGGCACCGTGCTGGCCGCCGGCTGGTACGACCAGCTCGGCCGGACCTGGGGCGAGTCCTCGCTCGCCGACCAGCGGACCGGCGGCGCCATCGCCTGGGGCTTCGGCGAGATCCCGACGCTGATCGTGCTGCTCGCGCTGGCCTTCCAGTGGTGGCGCGACGACGACCGCAGGGCCCGCCGCGCCGACCGCCGGGCGGACGCCGTCGCGGCCCGCACCGGAGGCAGCGGCGACGCCGAACTCGACGCCTACAACGATTTTCTGGCAAAGCTCGACAAGCGTGATCGCGCCGAGTAGCCCTGCGGCTACGGCCTTCTATCCCCTCACCGCTGCCTTACGCGCCGCGAGGTAGCCTTTCGATCAGGGGGAATGGGTAGACATCCCAGCGGGTGCGGCGTCCGACTGTCGCGCACCATGCTCATTCACGTGCCCGGTCGGGGGACCGGCGGTAGCCGTGCGCGTCAGGAGGAGTTGGCGTATGTCCGAGGAGCTTCGCATGCGCGAGGGACGGAGCCTCGCCCAGACGCTGGAGGAGCGTCTCGCCGACTGGTCGGCGCGCACGGGGATCACCGTGGAGATCTGGGCGCTCCCCTCCCGCGACGCCTCCCACCTGGTCGTCCGGGCCGTCCTGGCCGCGCTGGCCGAGGCGCTGGCGAACGTGGAACGGCACAGCCTGGCCAAGACCGTCTCGGTCGCGGTGACGCTGGGGGACCGGGGGCTGCGGATGACCGTGAGCGACCACGGGATCGGGTTCGACGGCGCGGCCATCGGGCGGGGCATCACCGCCATGCGGGCCCACCTGAAGGAGGTCGGCGGCGCGCTCACCGTCAACGGGGTGCCCGGCGGCGGCACCACGGTCACCGCGACGGTGCCGCGCGGACGGGTCTGAACGGCTAAGGCAGCGTCAGGATCTCGTGGCCGGTGTCGGTGACGAGGACGGTGTGCTCGAACTGGGCGGTCCGCTTGCGGTCCCTGGTCACGGCGGTCCAGCCGTCGGGCCAGATGTCGTAGTCGATGGTGCCGAGCGTCAGCATGGGCTCGATGGTGAACGTCATGCCGGGCTCCAGGGTGACCGCCAGCGACGGGTCGTCGTAGTGCGGGACGACGAGGCCGGAATGGAAGGTCGTGCCGATGCCGTGGCCGGTGAAGTCGCGCACGACGCCGTAGCCGAACCGCTTGGCGTAGGCCTCGATGACCCGGCCGACCACGTTGAGCCGGCGGCCCGGCGCGACGGCCTTGATGGCCCGGTTGGTGGCCTCCAGCGTGCGCTCGACCAGCAGGCGCGACTCCTCGTCCACGTCGCCGACCAGGAAGGTGGCGTCGGTGTCGCCGTGCACGCCGCCGATGAAGGCCGTGATGTCGACGTTGACGATGTCGCCGTCGCGCAGCACCGTGTCGTCCGGGATGCCGTGGCAGATGACCTCGTTGATCGAGGTGCACAGCGACTTGGGGTAGCCCCGGTAGCCGAGGGTGCTGGGGTAGGCGCCGTGGTCGAGCAGGAACTCGTGGCCGATCCGGTCGAGCTCGTCGGTGGTCACCCCCGGCGCCACGTGCCGGCCGACCTCCTGGAGCGCCTGGGCGGCGATCCGGCCGGCGACCCGCATCTTCTCGATGATCTCGGGGGTCTTCACGTCGGGCTCGCCGGTCTTCGGGGTTTTCTTCCCGACGTACTCCGGCCGCTGGATGTGGGCGGGAACCTTGCGCAGGGGCGAGACCCGCCCGGGCTGGAGCACTGTCGTCATGGTTGCACAGTCTAATTGCCGTTCGCACCGGGCAGGATTGCCGCTATGAGTGATCAGTGGTGGTTCTGCCTGAAGCACATGGCGGTCGAGCCCGAGCAGGGCTGCCCGAACAAGGACCGCATGGGCCCGTACGAGACCCGCCAGGCCGCGGCCGACGCCCTCAGGACCGCGGCCGGCCGCAACGAGCGGTGGAAGGACGAGGACGAGGCCTGGGAAGAGGACTGAACGGCCGGGCGCCGGGGACCGGTCCGCTCTCCCCGAGCGGCCAGGACCATGAGGGCTGCACCGGGTTCACGGCCTGCGCTGCGGCCTGGCAGCTCTCCCCGAGCGGCTAGGACGGGTCCCCGACGACCGCGTACGCCCGCACGGGGAAGGTGCCCATGCCCGCGACCATCGGCGGGGCGGCGTGGAAGCGGAACCCCGCGTCGGGCAGTGCGGCCAGGCCGGTCATGTGCTCCACGATCGGGATCCCCGCGCCCAGCAGCAGCGTGTGCGCGGGGCGCTCCCCGCGCGGCGGGGTGTCGTCGATGTTCAGGGAGTCGATCCCGACGAGCGCCGGGCCCCGGTCGGCGAGCCACTTCGCCGCCTCCGGCTCGAGGTAGGGGTGGTCGCGGAGGTAGGCCTCGGTGCCGAAGTGGCGGTCCCAGCCGGTCTGCACGAGCACGGCCCTGCCCCGCACGTCGAGGCCCTCCAGCAGGCCGACGCCGACCGAGCGCAGGCCCTCGGCCCGCACGACCAGGCCGGGCAGGTCGGCGAGCGCCTCCAGCGGCACCCCCGACAGGTCCGGGCCGTCCGGGTAGCGGTGGTGCGGGGTGTCGAGGTAGGTGCCGGTGTTGGCGACCAGCTCGATGCTGCCGATGTGGAACTCGGTGCCCGGCGCGTAGACCTCGCGTGAGGCCTCCCGGCTCAGGTGCACGCCGAGGCGGGGCCCGGGGACGCCCGGGTAGGTGACCATCCCCTCGGTGATCCGGTGGCTCAGCTCGATCAGTCGGGGCACGGGGCGCTCACCGCTTTCTTCTCGGACCGGTCGGCGCGGGTCGCGCGACGGCGTCGAGGAGATGGTCCCGGCAACGATCCCTGAAGCGCAAGTTAAGTGTTCTAAACCTCGTCGTAAGCTGAACTGCATGGAGATCGACCCCCGCCGCCTCCGGGTCCTGCACGAGGTCGCCCGGCGCGGCGGCGTCATGCTGGCGGCCGAGGCGCTGCACGTCACCCCCTCCGCAGTCTCCCAGCAGCTGGCCCTGCTGGAACGGGAGGTGGGCCTCGCGCTGATCGACCGCTCGCAGCGCCGGGCCGTGCTGACCCCCGCCGGCGCGGTCCTCGCCCGGTACGCCGAGCGGGTGGAGGAGGAGCTGGCCGAGGCCAGGCGGGAGCTCATCCGCTTCACCGAGCGGCTGTCCGGCCCGGTCTCCGTCGCGGCGTTCCCCACCGCCATCCGGCACCTGCTGGTGCCCGCCCTGGCCGCGCTGGCGGAACGCCACCCGCAGGTCGAGCCCCGCGTCGTCGAGCTGTACGGCCCCGCCGCGCTCCAGGAGCTCCGGCTCGGCGGGGCGGACGTGGCCATCGTCGAGCACGACGCCGATCGGCCCGCCCCCGTGCCCGCGTCACTGGTCGCCCACCGGCTCCACGTGGACGAGTACCGCATCGTCGTGCCGCCCGGCTGGGGAGAGGCCCCCCGCGACGTGGCCGACCTGGCGGACCTGCCCTGGGTGGCCGGCCATCCCGACCAGGCCTGCGGCCATGCGCTGGAACGGCTCGCCGCCCTGCACGGCTTCACCCCGCGCCGGGCGCACGTGATCGAGGAGTTCCCGCCCGCGCTCGCCCTGGTCGCGGCGGGACACGGGGCGGCGATCGTGCCGTCCCTGGCCCTGCTGGAGGCCCCCGGCAGCGAGGTCGTGGTCACCGGCATCACCGGGGTTGGCGCCCGGCGGCTGGACGCGGTGACCCGGGCCGGCCGTACCGGGTCGAGGAGGCCGGACCCCGTGCAGGCCGTGGTCGTCGACGCGCTGCGGGAGGCCGCGGCCGGCCTGGCGGAGCGGACCGGGGAGCGGGGGAGGCCGCGCCGGCGACCGCAGGACTGACCTCGCCGCCCGGCGGGTCAGTCGGGGACGTGCGGGCCGCTGAGCCGCTCCAGCAGCCGGGCGAGGCGGGCGCGGAGACCGGCCTGACGCCCGGCGGGGCGGGCCTCCTCGCCCGCGGCCATGCTCACCAGGTGCTGGGCCCCGTCGAAGGAGAGAGGAGCGCGGACGGGGACCGCCAGCGCGTCGTGGGCCAGGCCCTCGAGGTCGGGGTCGCCGCCGTCCAGGGCGAGGATCGTCGCCCCGGTACGGCGGGCGTCGCTCACCCGCTCCAGCAGCGGGTCGGGCGCCCGCTCCTCCGCCACCACGAACAGCGTCTCCCCCCGCCGGGCCCTCTCGATCCGCTCCAGGCCGATCCGCAGGTGGGCGGGGGCGTCCGGGGGCGGGGACCAGCGGACCAGCGTCGGAGTGAGCTGGGGCAGGCCGGAGAGCCGGGCCTCGTCGCCGAGGTGCGCGGCCAGGTGCCAGGGCTCCCCGGCTGGGGTGCCGACCACCAGCAGGCCGCCGGGGGAGCGCGTCGTGCGCAGGGCGCGTCCCAGCTCGCGGGTGCGCTCCACCCACCCGGTCGACTCCAGGACCTCGCGCAGCAGGGCCACCGATCCACCGTCCATGCGGACAATCGTGCCCCAGGTGCCCCGGGGCCGTCCGCGGAACGCGGGCCTGGCATCATCTGGCGTGGAGGCGGGACGGACCCGGGGACGGGCCGGTCACCGCCGGCGGAGCGGACCGCACGCGCCGGGGCCGACGGGCCCGGTCCGCGGCGGGCGAGGACGACGAGGAGCGACGAGTGAGCACTGACCTTCCGGACGTGAGCGGGCTGTCCATCGGGATCCTGGGCGGCACCGGCGACCAGGGCAAGGGGCTGGCCAGGCGGTTCGCCCTCGCCGGGCACACCGTGCTGATCGGGTCGCGCAGCGAGGAGCGGGCCCGGGAGGCGGCGGAGGCCGTCGGCGCGCGGGCGCGCGGGGCGGACAACGCGACCGTGGCCGCCGAGGCCGACATCGTGATCGTGGCGGTGCCGTGGGACGGCCACAAGGCCACCCTGGAGTCGCTCCGCGCCGAGCTGGCCGGGAAGGTCGTCGTCGACTGCGTCAACCCGCTGGGCTTCGACAAGCAGGGCGCCCACGCCCTGGCCGTGGAGGAGGGCAGCGCCGCCCAGCAGGCCGCCGCGGTCCTGCCCGACAGCCGGGTGGTCGCGGCCTTCCACCACGTCTCGGCCGTCCTGCTGCTGGACCCCGAGGTCGACGAGGTCGAGCTGGACGTGCTGGTCCTGGGCGACGACCGCGAGGCCACCGACACCGTGCAGGCGCTGGCCGGGCGGATCGCCGGCGTCCGCGGCGTGTACGGCGGCCGCCTGCGCAACGCCCACCAGGTCGAGGCGCTGACCGCCAACCTGATCTCGATCAACCGCCGCTACAAGGCCCACGCCGGCCTCCGCCTCACCGACGTCTGACCGGACCGCCCGGCACCGGGTCCCGCGGGGCGCCGTACGGCCGCCGCCCGCCGGGTCAGATCCAGCCCGCGTCCTGCGCGATGCGGATGGCGTCGACCTTGTTGCGGGCCCCGGTCTTGCCGACGGCGCCGGTCAGGTAGTTGCGCACGGTCCCGGCGGACAGGTGCAGCCGGGCGGCGATCTCCTCGGCCGGGGCGCCGCGCGCGGCCTCGGCGAGCACCTCCCGCTCCCGGGCGGTGAGCGGGCTGGCGCCGTACTCCATGGCGGCGGTGACCAGCTCCGGGTCGAGCACCCGCAGCCCCTGGGCGGTGCGCCGGATCGCGTCGGCGAGGCGGTCGCCGGGGGCGTCCTTGACTAGGAACGCCTCGATGCCGCCCGCCAGGGCCCGGCGCACCTCGCCGGGCCGGCCCAGCGCGGTGAGGATCAGGACCCGGCAGCCGGGCAGCCGCTCCCGCAGCTCCGCCGCGGCGGTGATGCCGTCGACCGCGGGCAGGTCGATGTCCAGGACCGCCACGTCCGGCCGGGTCCGCAGGGCCGCCGGGACGATCTCGTCGCCCCGGACGACCTCGGCGACCACCTCGATGTCGGACTCCAGGCGGAGCAGGGCGACGAGGGCCGAGCGGATCATGTGCATGTCTTCCGCGAGGAGCACCCGGATCACGCGGGCACCTCCACCGCGAGCCGGAACCCGCCGCCGGGGGTCCGCTCGGCGCGCAGGGAGCCGCCCAGGCCGCCCGCCCGCTCCCGCAGCCCGGCAAGCCCGCCACCGTCGGCCGCCCGCTCCCGCAGCCCGGCAAGCCCGCCACCGTCGGCCGCCCGCTCCCGCAGGCCGGTCGGTCCGGTGCCGTCGGCCGCCCGCTCCTCCGGCACGGAGCCGTCGGCCGCCCGCTCGGGCGCGCCGTCGTTGACCAGCTCCAGCCGCACGGTCCCCGCGGTCCGCGAGGTGCTGATCGAGCAGGTCGTCGCCCGGCTGTGCCGGACGAGGTTGGTGATCCCCTCGCGCACCGCCCAGGCCAGGGCCTCGTCCACCGGCCGCGCCAGGTCCAGGTCGGCGAGGTTGGCCTGGACCTCGACCCCGGAGGCCGCCAGCAGCGCCGCGCCCCGCCGCACCTCCTCGCGCAGGGACATCTCCCGGTAGCCGCGCGCGACCTGCCGCACGTCCTGCGCCGCGTCCCTGGCGACCCGGACCAGGTCGGCGAGCTCGTGCCCGGCCGCGTCGGGGTCGCGCCCGACGAGCCTGCGGGCCAGGTCGCCCTTGAGCGCGATCGCGGTCAGGCTGCTGCCCAGCCCGTCGTGCAGGTCGCGGGAGATGCGCAGCCGCTCGCGCAGCACCGCCGCCTCCGCCAGCTGGGTCCTGGCCTGCTCCAGTTCCCGGCTCACCACCACCAGCCGGGTCACCCCGTAGATCACGAACCCGGTGACGATGAGGGTGATGACCTGGTAGAAGGCGTGCTGCAGTTGCGCGGGCTCCGTGGCGTAGCGCCAGCCCAGGGCGAACTGGGCCGCCGCCATCGGGACCAGGCAGCCCAGGGCCGCCGGCGGGCGCAGGCGCAGGAGCACCGAGCCGAGCAGGATGGTCGGCGTCCCGGTCCACCAGTAGCCCAGGTACTCGAGCTGGGCGTCGAGGACCGGGACGGGCGCGTAGGCCGCGACCGCCTGCACCGCGAGCAGGACCGTGGGGGCGCCGGGCTCCGCGCCGCGCAGGGCGGCGCGCAGGTGCAGGAAGAACGGCACGAAGAAACCGGGCAGGCAGGTCGCGAGCACCACGAGCCCGGGTGTCCCGCCGAGCCGGGCGATCGTGATGACCGGGAAGACCGTGAAGCCCACGGAGATCAGCACGACCAGCCCCACGGCCAGGCGCTGGGGGGTGACTCTCATGTCCGGAAACATACGTGCTCGCTGGGAACCTATGACCTGCGGGGCTCCCACCGGAACCAGCGGGCGATCGCGAACAGCCCGAGCAGCGCCCATCCGGCGAGGGTCAGCAGGGGGACGGCCGCCGCCTGCAGGTCCCCGGCGAGGGTCCCGCCGGGGGCGTAGGCCGTGCGGGCCAGGTCGACCACCGCGCCCGTGGGCAGGAACCCCAGCACCGTGCCGACCCAGCCGGGGAGCATCTCCAGGAGCGGGCCGAAGCCGCCCGCGGCGGCCCCGGCCAGGAAGAAGAACGGCATGGTCATCACACCGGCGACCTCGGTGCGCGGGACGGCCGCGGTGAACGCGGCGCCGAGCAGGCACAGGACGGTGACCCCGGCGACCACGGCCACCAGGTACAGCAGCGGGTCGCGGGGGACCGGCAGGCCCGTCGTCGCGTACAGCGCCACCGAGACCACGGCGGTCAGCAGCGTGGTCTGCACGACCAGGTTGCCGATCTCGCCGCCGAGGACGTCGCGGTCGCTCAGCCCGGTGGACCGCATCCGCTTGAGCAGGAGCTGGTCGCGGCGGGCGGTGAGCGTCACCGTGATCTGGTTGAACGTCGCGATGACGAGGATCATCGCGAGCACCCCCAGGTGCGCGTCGAGCACGGCCTCCGCGCCGCCCCGGAGCCGGTCCATCAGCAGCGGCATCCCGATGCCCAGTCCCAGGGAGAGGGTCACGGAGGTGCTCAGCGCGACCTTGTCGCGCCAGTAGAGCCGACCGCCGAAGCGGGCCACCACCGCCAGATCACGTGTGGACACGGTCACGCCACCTCCGCCTTCGGGGAAGTCCCCTCGCCCGCGGCGAGGTCCAGGAACAGGTCTTCGAGGTTCGCCGTGCGGACCTCCAGGCCGCGCAGGCGCAGGCCCCGTTCGCCCGCCCAGCCCAGCAGGGTCTGCGCGGCCAGGTCGGGATCCTCCACGCGGCAGACCGCGGTGCGGCCCTCCACCGAGGCGACCGGGACCGGCAGGTCCTCCGGCGCGACGCCGGCGGGCAGCTCGAAGGCGACCCGGCCCGCCCGGGCGGCCAGCGTCTCGGCCATGCCGCCGGAGGCGACCACCCGGCCCCTGTCCATGATCATCATGCTGGCGGCCAGCCGCTGGGCCTCCTCCAGGTAGTGGGTGGTCAACAGGATCGTGGTGCCCTGTCCGGCGAGGTCCCGGATGACCTCCCAGGTGTTCTGCCGGGCCTCGGGGTCCATCCCGGTGGTCGGCTCGTCGAGGAAGAGCACGTCGGGACGGCTCAGCACGGCCAGCGCCAGGTCCAGGCGGCGCTTCTCGCCGCCGGAGAGCTGGCGCACCTTCGTGCCCGCCTTGGCGTCCAGCCCGGCCAGGCCGAGCGCCTCGTCGCGCGGCCGGGGCGCGGCGACGAAGTCCCGCCAGGCGTCCACGGTCTGCGCCACGGTCAGGTCCGGGAAGAAACCCGCCTCCTGGAGCATGATCCCGGTGCGCCTGCGCACCCGGACCCGGTCCCGGGCCGGGTCCAGCCCGAGGACCCGCACCGTCCCGGAGTCGGCCCGCTGGAACCCGGCCAGCACCTCGACCGTCGTGGTCTTGCCCGCGCCGTTCCGCCCGAGCAGGGCGAAGATCTCACCTTCCCCGACGGAGAACGAGACGTCTCGCACCGCCTCGAACCCCCCGTAGCCCTTCACGAGCCCGTCCACCTCGATCGCTGTCATGCCGACGATCCTCCAGGGCCGCACGGGCCGGGAACAGTGAGGAATTCACGACTCGGCGGTCACGATCCGCCGGGCCGGGCCGGGCCGGGCCGGGCGGGGCGGTGGCGGGGTCGGCGCGAGCCGGGCGGTCCCCCGCTGTGATCGCCAGGAGCGGATCATGACGACCCCTGGGCGGGGTGAGATGAGTGGTTCATCTACATTGAAGCGGACAGTGGACTAATCGTCCTTATTGGACCTGGCCATCATCTCGTTGAGCGGACATCGTTGACACATGAGTGAGCTTCGCCCGGAGACCCGTACCGTTCACCTTCCCCAGCCGCCGCTGGAGGGCAGCCGCCCGATCACGGTGCCGCTCTACCAGACCTCCGGCTTCGTCTTCGACGACCCGGCGGTCTTCGCCGACGGGATGAACCGCCCCGACGGGCCCTTCGTCTACGGCCGCCTGTCGAACCCGACGGTCCGCTCCCTGGAGGAGGCCGTCGCGGGCCTGGAGGGCGGGGTCGGCGCCGTGGCCACCGGCTCGGGCATGGGCGCGATCAACTCCGTGCTGCTCGGCCTGCTGCGGCCCGGTGACCACGTGATCGCGCAGAAGGCCCTCTACGGCGGCACCGCCGGGACGCTCAACGACCTGACCGCGCGGTTCGGCATCGAGGTCTCCTACGTCCCCGAGGACGATCCCGCCGCCCTGCGCGCCGCCGTACGGCCGTCCACGAAGCTGGTCTACCTGGAGACGATCGCCAACCCGGTGACCCAGGTTGCCGACCTGCCGGGGATGTGCGCCGCGGCGCGCGAGGCCGGGCTGGTCTCGGTGGTGGACAACACCTTCGCCTCGCCGATCCTGTGCCGCCCGATCGAGCACGGCGCCGACATCGTGGTGCACTCCACGACCAAGTACCTGAGCGGCCACACCGACGTGCTCGGCGGCATCGCGGTCTTCGCCTCCGACGAGCTCCACCGCACGGTGTGGAAGTACGCCGTCGGCCTGGGCGCGACCGCCGACCCGTTCGCCGCCTGGCTGACCCTGCGCGGCATCCAGACCCTGCCGCTGCGCATGGAGCGCCACTGCGCCAACGCCCACGAGCTGGCGCTGCGCCTGGACGCCCACCCGGCGGTCGCGGCCGTGCACTGGCCCGGCCTGCCCTCGCACCCCTCGCACGCGCTGGCCGCCAAGCTGCTGCCGGGCTTCGGCGGGGTCTTCTCCTTCGACCTCGTCGGCGGGCGCGCCGCCGGGGAGCGGTTCATGAGCTCTGTAAGGCTGGCGCTGCTGGCCCCCTCGCTCGGCGGCGTGGAGACGCTGATCCTGCACCCGGCGACCACCTCCCACAAGTCGCTGACCGCCGAGGAACTGGCCCGGCACGGGATCGGCGAGGGGACCGTCCGGGTGGCGGTCGGCATCGAGCACGTCGAGGACCTGTGGGCCGACTTCGAGCAGGCGCTCTCCCGGTCCTGAACCGGTCCTGAACCGGCCCGCTGGACCGGCCCTGGAAAGCAGGCGCTCTTTCGGTCCTGAGTCCTGAACCGGCCCCGAAAAGGGACTGTGACCTGCAGTCATGACCTGGGATCCCGAGCCGGGGCGCGGTAGCATCGGGGCGGGCGGCCCGCTTCCCGGGCCGCCCTTCCGTGAGCGTCCTGCGGGGGTGGCGCCATGCCGCTGAAGAGCTACGGGGTCCTGGCCGGCCGGGCGGTCGAGCGGCGGCGGGAGGGGTCCACCGACACCCCCCACTACCAGCTCCATCTGACCGACGACGCGGGGGCCTCCTACCGGATCGCGGTCAACGTCCTGTCCCAGCAGGCCCCCTCCGAGCTGCTCTACCACGCCGACGAGGACTTCCGGCACCCGCTGACCGCGCTGCTGCCGCGGACCGCCGGGGGCTGGACCGCCCTGGCGTCCGCCCCCGGCGGGGCCGCGCTGGACTTCGTCCGGGGCAACCTGTTCGACCCGGCCGCGATGCGCGCGCTCCCGCCCGACGTGCCGGGGGTGGACAACGACCTGGCCGACAAGTTCGACCACTACGTCGAGCGGGCCGCCGCCGACCCCGCCGCGATCGTCTACGCCTTCGGCGAGCGGTGGGGCCCCGAACCCCGCACCCGGGACAAGGTCTTCGGCTTCCTGCCCGGCAACGGCGTGCACGACATCCACATGAACCAGGGCAACTCGCGGCGCTTCCGCGGCGACGACGGCGTCTGGCAGGACGGCGGGCTGCTGCTGTCCTTCCCCGGCGAGTCCCGGTGGGTGGCGATCTTCCTGGCCTTCCAGTCCCAGTCCTGGCGCACCGACGACGTCACCGGGCACGCACTGGAGGAGGTCCCGGTCCGGCCCGGCCCGGGCGAGGCGCCCGTCCGGATCCTGGCCGCGCTGGTCAACCCCGCCGGAACCGGGCCGGGAGGCGAGACCGTCACCCTGCTGAACGCCTCGCCCGCCCCGGTGGACCTCGCCGGCTGGCGGCTCACCGACCGGCGGGGGAACGCCCTCCCGCTCCCGGCGGGGGCGCTGGCCCCCGGCGCGGTCCTCGCCGTGCCGGTCGGGGAGCCGTTCGCGCTGGGCGACGGCGGCGGCACGATCACCCTGCTGGACGCGGCCGGACTCAAGGTCCACGGCGTCTCCTACACTTCGGCGCAGGGCCGGCGCGAGGGCTGGACGCTGACCTTCTGAGACGTGAGCCGGGAGATGGACGAGGGGTGCCGCGGATGAGCGTGTCGATCGAGGACGTGGAGCGGGCGGCGGCGCGCATCGCGGGGCATGCCCGCCGCACCCCGCTGCTGGAGGCGGAGCCGGGGCTGCTGCTGAAGCTGGAGACCGTGCAGCACTCCGGGTCGTTCAAGGCCAGGGGCGGCTTCAACCGCGCCCTGGCGGCGCGGGAGGCGGGAGACCTGCCCGAGGCGGGGCTGATCGCGGCCAGCGGCGGCAACCACGGCCTGGCGGTGGCGCACGTGGCGCGGGCGCTCGGGCTGCGCGCCGAGATCTTCGTCCCGACGGTGTCGAGCCCGGTGAAGGTCGCCGGGCTGCGGGCGCTGGGGGCGGAGGTGACCCAGACCGGCGCGATCTACGCCGAGGCCTACGAGGCGTCCGTCAAGCGGGCCGCGGAGACCGGAGCGCTGGAGATCCACGCCTACGACCAGCCCGACGTGGTCGCCGGGCAGGGCACGGTCGGGCTGGAGGTGCTGGAGCAGAGCGGGGGGGTCGACACCGTGCTCGTCGCCGTCGGCGGCGGCGGGCTGGTCGCCGGGGTGACGGCCGCGCTCGGCGGGCGGGCCCGGGTGGTGGCGGTGGAGCCCGAGCGGATCCCCACCCTGAACCGAGCCCTGGCCGCCGGAGGGCCGGTCCGGGTGGAGGTGAGCGGGGTGGGCGCCGACGCGCTCGGCGCCAGCCTGATCGGCCGGATCGCCTACGACGTCACCAGCGCCGCCGGGGTGGAGAGCGTCCTGGTGCCCGACGAGGCCATCGTCGAGGCCCGCCACGAGCTGTGGCGGTCCTGCCGGATCGCCGCCGAGCACGCCGGGGCCGCGGCCCTGGCCGCCCTGCGCTGCGGCGCCTACACGCCGGCCCCCGGGGAGCGGGTGGCCGTCATCGTCTGCGGCGCCAACACCGACCCCGCCACACTCGCCTGAGCCCGAGCCCGAGCCCGAGCCAGAGCCCGAGCCCGAGCCTGAGCCAGAGCCAGAGCCTGGGCCTGACGCCTGACACGGACCGCTGCCGCCCGCCGTACCGGCCCGGACGCCGGGCATCCGGTGCCCGGCGCGGACCGAGGCCGCCCGCCGTACCGGCCTGACGGGCGTGGGGTACGGCGGGCGGCCGGATGGCAGGGGATCAGCGGTAGCTGTGCTCGGCGGTGGGGAAGGCCCCGCTGGTCACCTCGTCGGCGAAGGCGCGGACCGCGTGGTCCATCTCCTCGGCCAGGTTGAAGTACTTCTTGACGAACTTGGCCGGGCGGGCGGTGAGGCCCATCAGGTCCTGCCAGACGAGGACCTGGGCGTCGGTGGCCGGACCGGCGCCGATGCCGATCGTGGGGATCGGCAGGGAGGCGGTGACCCGCTCGGCCAGGTCGGCGGGGACGCACTCCAGGACGACGGAGAAGGCCCCGGCCGCCGCCAGGTCCTTGGCGTCGGCCATGAGCTCGTCGCCGGACTGGCCGCGGCCCTGCACCCGGTAGCCGCCGAAGGCGTTGACCGACTGCGGGGTCAGGCCGAGGTGGGCCATGACCGGGATGCCGGCCGCGACCAGGGCCTCGACCTGGGGGAGGACCCGGCGCCCGCCCTCCAGCTTGACCGCGTGGGCACCCGCCTCCTTCATGAACCGCACGGCCGTCTCCAGCGCCTGCTGGGTGGAGGCCTGGTAGGAGCCGAACGGCAGGTCGGCGACGACCAGCGCCCGGGAGGAGCCGCGCACCACGGCCGCGGTCAGCGGCATCAGGTCGTCGACGGAGACGGGCAGCGTCGAGTCGTGGCCGTAGACGACCATGGCGGCCGAGTCGCCGACGAGCAGCACCGGGATGCCGGCCTCGTCGAAGACCCGGGCGGTCATCGCGTCGTACGCGGTGACCATCGGCCACTTCTCGCCGCGCTCCTTGGCGGCGGCGATGTCGCGCACGGTGATCCTTCGCCCGGACTGCCCGCCGTACAGGGCGGTGGTCTGCGGGACGGCGGCGGAAGAGGGCACGGAAGAGGACACGGAAAGCCTCCTGAGAGTCTCGAGGCGCCCCTGTGGCGTCCCCGGACGATTCCGATGATGACATGCGTCCGATGGGTTAAACACCCCTTGACTCGCCGGTAATCCGGTGGCGGGGGTGCCGGCCGGGTGCGGCACAATGCAGGCGGAGGTAAGCAATAAAAATGGCCATGGAACCTTACCGTCGTCTGCTGGCCCTGCCCGGGGTGCGGACGCTGCTGCTCGTGGGCCTGCTCGCGCGCATCCCGTCCACCGCGGTGAACATCACCCTCGTCCTGCACGTGGCCGAGGAGCTCGATCTCGGCTACACGTGGGCGGGCGCGGTGACCGCTGCCTGCACGGTGGGCATGGCCGTGGGCTCGCCGCTGGCCGGGCGGTTCGTCGACTCCTACGGCCTGCGCCCCGTCCTGCTGGCGACCACCGCGGCCCAGGCGCTCTTCTGGAGCACGGCGTGGGCCATGCCGTTCCCGGTGCTGGTCGTCGCCTCCGCGCTGGCCGGCCTGCTGGCGCTGCCGGTGTTCAGCGTGATCCGGCAGTGCCTGGCGGCCATGGTCCCCGAGGAGCAGCGCAGGATCGGCTTCTCCGCGGACTCGATCCTGGTGGAGCTGTCCTACATGGCCGGGCCCGCGCTCGGAGTGGCCGGGATGACCGCGCTCGGCGGCGTGTGGACGATGTGCGCCATAGCGGTCGGCCTCGTCGGCTCCGGCGCGGCGCTGGTCCTGCTGAACCCGCCGGTCCGCTCCGCCGAGGAACTGGCGGCCCCGGCGGAGAAGGTCTCCCGGCGCCGCTGGCTCACCCCGGGCCTGGTCACCCTGCTCGGCACCGCCTCGGCGGCCACCTTCGTGCTGACCGCCACCGAGCTGTCGCTGGTCGCGACGATGGACCGGGCGGGCGACACGGCCTGGACGGGACTGGCGATCGGGATCTGGTGCCTCTACTCGCTGCTGGGCGGCCTCGTCTACGGCGGGCTGCCCCGGGGCTTCTCCCCGCTGCTGCTGATCGGCGCCATGGGCCTGCTCACCATCCCGGTGGGCCTGGTGGGGGACGACTGGCGCTGGGTGGTCGCCGCGCTCGTCCCGGCCGGGGTGCTCTGCGCGCCCGGCATCTCCTCCACGGTCGAGGCGGTCAGCCGGATGGTGCCCGCCGGGGCCCGGGGTGAGGCGATGGGCCTGCACGGGACGGCGCTCCTGCTGGGCGGGGCGGTCTCCGCGCCGATCGCCGGCGCGGTCATCGACGGCCCCGGCCCGGGCTGGGCCTTCGCGGCCGCGGGTCTGGTGAGCGTGGTGATGGTGCTGGTCGCCCTGCCGTTCCGCGCAGGGCCGCGCACTCCGGCGGGGAAGCCCGGACCGGTCGCCGCGAAGACGACCGCCTGACCCCGGCCGGACGGGGAGGCGAACGGGGAGTTAATACGAAACGGTGCTGTTGCGTATCGAAATTGATAGCGATACGCTCTCGTTGCGAAACTAGAGCGTATCGAAACAGGGGTTCCCGTGGACCAGAAGCTCGGTCATCCGAGACGTTGGCAGATCCTGGGAGTGCTGGTCTTCAGCCTTCTCGCGGTCGTGCTCGACAACACCATCCTCAACGTCGCGCTGAAGACGATCGCCGACCCGGTGGAAGGGCTGGGCGCCACCCAGAGCGAGCTCGAGTGGGCGATCAACTCCTACACCCTCGTCTTCGCCGGACTGCTGTTCACCTTCGGGGTGATCGGCGACCGGACCGGCCGCAAACGCATGCTGATGATCGGCATGGTCCTGTTCGGCCTGGCCTCGCTGGCCAGCGCCTACGCCCAGGACCCGATGCAGCTGATCGTCGCCCGAGCCTTCATGGGCGTCGGCGGCGCCGCGATCATGCCCGCCACGCTGGCGATCATCTCCAACGTCTTCCCGCCGGCCGAGCGCGGCAAGGCGATCGGCGTCTGGGCCGGCGGCGTCGGCCTGGCCGTGGCGATCGGCCCCATCACCGGAGGGCTGCTCATCGAGCACTTCTGGTGGGGCTCGGTCTTCCTGATCAACCTGCCGATCGTGCTGATCAGCATGGTGCTCATCGGGCTGGTCGTGCCCGAGTCGCGCGACCCCCGGCCGTCCCGGCTCGACCCGGTCGGCGTGCTGCTGTCCATCGTGGGCCTCGTCGCCGTCACCTACGGCATCATCCGCGGCGGCGAGCTCGCCACGGTCGCCAGCGCCGAGGTCCTCGTGCCGACGATCCTGGGCCTGGCCGTCCTGGCCGCCTTCGTCTGGTACGAGCGCCGCATCGACCACCCGGCCTTCGACGTCACCTACTTCCGCGACCCGCGCTTCTCCACCGCGATCGCCATGGTCGGCATCGTGTTCTTCGCGATGATGGGCGCGATGTTCTTCCTGGTCTTCTACCTGCAGATCGTGCTGGGCTTCAGCGCGCTGCAGGCCGGGGCCCTGATGATCCCGTTCGCCGCGGCGCAGCTCATCTTCGCCCCGCTCAGCCAGCGGATGGCCGGGCGCTTCGGCGCCAAGCCGACCGCGACCGTCAGCATGGTCGTCGTGGCCGCCGCGCTGGCCGCCTACGCGCTGATGGACCAGCACACCCCGATCCTCTTCATCGAGGTCGTCTTCTTCGTCCAGGGCGCGGCGATGGCCAACATCATGCCCCCGGCGACCACCGCCATCATGGAGGCGCTGCCCCGCGAGAAGGCCGGCGTCGGCTCGGCCATGAGCAACACCGTCCGCCAGATCGCCGGCGCGCTCGGCGTCGCGCTGCTCGGCTCGCTGCTCTCGGCCGCCTACCGCGACGGGATCACCCCGGCCCTGGCCGGTCTGCCGGAGGACGCCCGGCACGTCGCGGGCGAGTCGCTGACCGGCACCCTCGCCGTCGCCCAGGGGCTCGGCGAGGGCGGCGCCGCGCTGATGGGGCCCGCCTTCCGGGCCTTCCTGGACGGCATGCACCTCACCGCCCTGGTCTCGGCCGGGATCGCCCTGGCCGGAGCACTGGTGGTGCTGAAGTGGCTGCCCGGCGGGAACGCCCCCGCCGCGGAACCGGACAGGGAGCACGGCAAGGAAGCAGCGGTAGTGTAGGCCCGCTATGACGACCACGGACGAGACCCGGCCCGCCCGCCCCGCGGGCCGTCCCCGCAGCGCCAAGGCGGAGAAGGCGATCATCGAGGCGGCCCTCGACCTGATCAGTGAGAGCGTCAGCCTCTCCGAGCTCTCCATCGAGGCCGTCGCCGCCCGCGCGGGCGTCGGCAAGACCACGATCTACCGGCGCTGGTCCAGCAAGGAGGACCTGGTCGTCGACGCGCTGGCCACGCTCAAGGCGCCGATCCCTCCGCTGGAGGGCCGGACCGTCCGCGCGGACCTCGCCGCCTACCTGGAGGTCATCGGGCGCGAGGCGTACGACGTGCGGAGCCGGTGCGTGATGAACATCGCGATGAACGAGGCCGACCGCCACCCCCAGCTGGTGGAGCGGATCCGCCAGGCGGTGATCAGGCCCCGCCAGGAGGCGCTGAGGGCGCTGCTGCGCCGGGGGATCGAGACGGGCGAGCTCCGGCCCGACCTCGACCTCCCGGTCGCGATGGCGACGGTGGTCGGCAGCATGATGTGGTACGTCAAGTCGGCCGGGTCCGGCGAGGGCGGGGAGCACCCCGAGGACCTCGTCGAGCGCCTGGTCGACCACCTCATGGCCGGTCTGGCGCCCCGCTGAGCGCCCGTACGGCCCGTCGGCGACGCGGTCGGGTGAGGACCGAGGCCGGCCGGCGGCGCGGTCCGGCCAGGACGGCCGGTCAGCGGCGGCGCGGTCCGACCAGGGCGGCAGGGTCGAAGACGATCTCGTACGGCTCGGTCAGGGAGAGCGTCTGCCCGGCCCGCGCCGCCGCGACCTTGACGTACTCGCCCTCCTTGGCGGTGAACACCTCGACCAGCGGCATCGCGCCCTCCTCGCCGTGCAGCTCCACCCGCATGAACACCGGGACGCCGGCGGCGGCGTAGGAGGAGGGCTTGACCAGGTAGTCGCGTTTCCGGTTGCCGGGGCTGACGATCTCGACGGCCATCAGCAGGTCGCCGGAGTCGAGCCGGACCTCACCGGCGATCATGGGCTCCGCCGGTCCGACCACGATGTCGGGGATGAACCCCTCCTCGCGGACCTGGACGTTCGCCGCCTCCACCACCTCGACGTCGTTCGGGGCGGCGTCGAGGAGGATGCGCACGAGCCGCTGGGCGCAGAGCGCGTGATCGTAGGCGGGGGCAGGACTCACTACGAAACTCCCGTCGATGAGCTCGATGCGCTCCCTGGTCTCGGGGAGCGCCAGCCAGTCCTCGACGGTGTAGGGCCCGGAATGCCGGGGAAGCAGGATCAGCGAGCGGCGGTGCTCCCGCGGATCCGCCTCCGGCCACCCCTCGTCGGGCAGTGCGCTCATGCGCCGTTCCTCGCTTTCCATGCCGCCAGTCTGGCACCGCCCCTGACGCGGTGCCAGGAGCGGAGCGGTCACGTCGAGATCGTCAGCGGGAGATTACCGACGTCACCGTGAGTTTGCCTGACGAACACGGAAAGCGATGAAAGGGAGGGCTCCGGTCCGGCCCGGGTGCGGCTCCGTCGTCGCCCGGGCAGGGACCGGTCTCCGGGAGAACCGGAGACAGTGCGTCAGGGGGCGGTCTCGCGCCAGCGGTTGGTGATGGGCAGGCGGCGGTCGCGGCCGAAGTTCTTCGGGGTGATCTTCGGGCCCGGGGGATACTGGCGGCGCTTGTACTCGGCCAGGTCGACGAGGCGGATGACCCGGGCGACCAGGTCGGGGTCGTGCCCGGCGGCGACCAGGGAGGCCGAGCCCATGTCCTTCTCGACGTAGTCGTCCAGGAGCCGGTCCAGCACGTCGTACTCCGGCAGGGAGTCGGTGTCGCGCTGGCCGGGGCGGAGCTCGGCGCTGGGCTCCTTGGTGATGGAGTTCTCCGGGATCGGCGGGACTGCGAAGCCGTGCAGGAACTCGCTCTCGGCGCCCGCCTGGGCGTTGCGCCAGCGGGCCAGCTCCCACACCAGGGTCTTGAGCACGTCCTTGATGGGGGCGAAGCCGCCCGCGGAGTCGCCGTAGAGCGTCGAGTAGCCGGTGGCCAGCTCGCTCTTGTTGCCGGTGGTCAGGACCAGGTGGCCGTGCTCGTTGGACAGGCCCATCAGGATCATGCCGCGCACCCGGGCCTGGAGGTTCTCCTCCGACAGGCCGGTCAGTGAGAGCTCCTTCTCGAAGGCCTCCACCATGGCGCCGATCGGCACGATCCGGGCGTTGACCCCCTGCCGGTCGACGAGCTCCTGGGCGTCACCGAGGGAGTGGTCGGAGGAGTAGCGCGAGGGCATCATCACCGTGTGGACCCGGTCGGGGCCGATCGCGTCGGAGGCGATGGTGGCCGTCAGCGCCGAGTCGATGCCGCCGGACAGCCCGAGGATGACCGACCGGAAGCCGTTCTTGGCGACGTAGTCGCGCACGGCCAGCACCAGCGCGCAGTAGACCTCGGCGGTGTCGTCCAGGTGCCCGGCGACCGAAGGGGGCTCCGGGTCGTACGGCTCCAGCGGGCGGGCCGACAGCTCCAGCCGCTCCACCGTGATGACGGTCCCGTCCCCGGCGTCCACCTCGAAGGAGCCGAGCCCGCCGTACGTGGCCTCGGGCAGGTCCAGGTCGGCCACCAGCAGCTCCTCGGTGAACCGCGCGGCCCGCGCGACCAGCTCGCCCGAGGCGGCCACGACGATCGAGTCGCCGTCGAAGACCAGCTCGTCCTGCCCGCCGACCTGGTTGGCGTAGGCGAGCGCGCACCCGGCCTCCCGCGCCCGCCGGGAGACGAGCTCCAGCCGCACGTCGTCCTTCTCCCGCTCGTACGGCGAGGCGTTCGGCACCACCAGCAGCCCGGCTCCGGCCTCGGCCGCCACCGCGACCGGGCCGCCGTCCTGCCAGAGGTCCTCGCAGACCGCGATCGCCACGTCGACGCCGTGCAGCCGGAAGATCGGCAACCGGTCGCCGCGTACGAAGTAGCGGTATTCGTCGAAGACGCCGTAGTTCGGCAGGTGGTGCTTGGCGGTCCTGGCGACCACCTGTCCCCGGTACAGCAGCGCCGCCGCGTCCAGCGGGGCGCCCTTGGGCTGCCCCACGCGCGGGGCGCGGTCGGCGCGGTCGACGTAGCCGACGACCACGGGGATCTCGCCGAGCCCCTCCTCGGCCAGCCGCCGGGCCGCGGCCCCGACCGCCGCGATGGACGCCTCCACGAACGAGTTCCGCAGCACCAGGTCCTCGACCGGGTAGCCGGTGAGGAACATCTCGGTGAAGACCGCCAGGTGCGCGCCGCGGTCGGCGGCGCGGCGGGTCCACTCGACGAGCTTGTCGGCGTTGGCGGTCAGGTCGCCGACCGCGGGGTTGGTCTGGGCAAGTGCGATTCGGAGTTGGGCCACGCTGCCACCCTATTGCCGGGCGTTCCCGGGCGGCGAAGGCCGGTCCCGTGGATCCCCGCAGGACTCCCCGCCGGTGAGGGGTGCTCGCCGGCGGGGAACCGCCACCGCTCCGGACCGCGGGCGCGGGCGCGGGCGGTCCGGAGGTCCCCGGCGGAGCCGCCGGGGAGGAGCCGGTCAGAGCCGGTCAGGGCTCAGTTGGCGGCGCTGGTGGTGGAGTTGCTGCTGGCGCCGCCGGGACCGGCCTGGCTGTAGGACTGCTTGAAGAAGACGCCGCTGCCGTGACCGCCGTGGCCTCCGCCGGTGCCGGACAGGACGCTGCTGTTGAAGGCGCCGAACTTGCCGGCGCTGCTGGAGTTCTGCTCGAAGCTCGTGCCGCCGCCGGCCAGGGCGGCGGTCTGGAAGGCCAGTCCCAGGGCCGAGGCGGCTCCCGCGATCACCAGGGCACGCCGCAACTTCGTCATGGTCATGGTGGATGTTTCCTCTCTGTTCCGCCGGCCTCCGCCGGCGCATGGGATGGAGCACCCGAAAGGGCCCTGTGCGACGGCCCCGGACGGGCCGGGAACCGCCGTACGCCAGCTGTGCTTCCCTGGCCGCCTCCGGCCGAAAACACGAAGTGTAACGATCTAACTACTGATGGACATGATCGATAAACATATTGATCAACCCTTGCGAGACGCCCGGCGCGTCTTCTCCCGGCGGGGAGGAGCCGGGCGGGGAAGGACGGCCGGGCCGGGCCCGCCGCCCGGCGGTCAGCTGAGCGGGAAGGGCGGCCGGGCCGGGCCGCCCGGCCGGACGTCCGGCGGTCAGCGGGGCAGGGGGAGGACGGCCTCCACGGCCGTGCCGCCGCCGGGGGCGCCGACGATCACACAGCTCCCGCCGAGCTCGGTGGCGCGCTCGCGCATCGAGACCAGCCCGATCCCCGACCGGGAGGCCTCGGGCAGGCCGCGTCCGTCGTCGGTGATCCGGACCGTGAGCGAGGGGCCCTCGTGCCGCAGGCAGACCGTCGCGGTGCGCGCCCGGGCGTGCTTGCGCACGTTGGTCAGCGCCTCCTGGGCGATCCGGTAGGCCGCCACCTCCACCGCCGCGGGCAGGTCGGACAGATCGCCCGAGGTCTCCACCGTCACCGGCGGCTCCCCTTCGGACGCCAGAGCCCGTACGGCGCCGGCCAGCCCGAGCTCGTCCAGGGTCGGCGGGCGCAGGCCGTACACCAGCTCCCTGATCTCCTGGCTGACCGAGTCCATCCCGCTGCGCAGGTCGAGCAGGAGCCGGTCGGCGGAGGCCGGGGCGGCGCGCAGGCTGATCCTGGCCATGTTGATCGACATCGCCATGTCGGTCAGCGCGTGGCCCAACCCGTCGTGCAGGTCCCGGCGGAGGCGGCGGCGCTCCTCCTCCCGGGCGGTCAGGATGCGCTCGCGGGAGCGCTGCAGGTCGGCGGTCATCCGTACGGCGTGCGCCACGTCGGCCACGTACGGCGTCACCGCGGCGATCAGCCGCTCGTTGTGGGCCGCGGCGAACCTGCGCGGCCCCGGTGAGCCGATCAGCAGGCGGCCGACCGGCTCTCCGTGCCAGACCAGCGGCACCGCGCGCGGCGCGGGTCCCGGCAGGCCGAGCGTCACCTGCCGGGAGCCCGGGCCGCGCACCTCGATCGTGACGCCGGTGACGCAGAGCCCGTCGCGGATCACGGCGGCGACGGCCGCCAGCGCGCCCGCGGGCTCGGCCTCCCCGACCTCCCGGGCCAGCCGGGCGGCCAGGACCGCCGGGTCGCCGTGCGTGCCGTACATGAGCCGGTCGACCAGGCGCCGGAGCAGGTGGCGGAGCGGGTGGAAGAAGGCGCCCGCGAACAGTGCGGCGACCAGGCCGCCGACCCGGTCGTAGTCCGACAGGGCCATCCCGGCGAGGGCGCCCGCGCCGAAGTAGACGACGCTGACCGCGGCGACCAGCCCGGCGGCCACGAAGGCCCGGCTGATCACGGTGTCGATGCCGTACAGGCGGTAGCGCAGCACGGAGAAGGCGATGGCCACCGGGATCAGGCCGGTCCAGATCGTGGCGGCCAGCCACCAGTCCGGTCCGGCGATCAGGCAGACGCTGTAGACCGCGAAGGCCGACAGCGGCCAGGCGATCTGCCGGCGGACGACGGGATCGGCCCGGCGCAGGCGCAGGACCAGGGAGAGCACGGCCGTGACCACGAGCGCCGAGACCAGGGTGCTGAGGACCGACAGCGCCGGCCGGTAGTAGGGGGCCAGCGCCTCCACCGCGAGCGGGTTGGGGATCACCTGCGGGTAGGGGTAGGCCTCCGGGCGGGGCGTCGGGCGGAGGATCTGCACGGTGGCCTGCGCGACCAGCACGGCGACGCCCAGCGCCGCGACCGGCCGCCAGCGCGGCGACGGCAGGCGGCCGTCGGGGGAGTGCAGCGGGAGGATGACGGCGAGCAGCATGCCGCCGGCGCCCCAGCCCGCGACGCTGAACCAGCGCAGGTAGCCGGCGGCGGAGAGGTCCCCGGCGGAGGCGGCGGAGAGCGTGGCCGCGTCGGCGAAGACGTGGACCGCGCAGCCCAGGCCGCCGGCGCACATCAGCCAGCCCGTGATCGGGCGGACGCCGTGCGCCAGCAGGAACGCGCCCACCACGGGGAAGATCAGCCCCGCCGCGTGATCGGGGGAGGCGGGCACGTCGAGGGACCACTCGGGCGGCAGGCGCAGGCGCGCGGCGGATCCGGTGACGGTGAGCGCCACGGCCAGTACGGCGACCACGACGGGGGCGAGCCGCCGCGGCGAGGCCAGCAGCGCGGTCAGCGGGCTCCGGCGCGGGACGTCGAGGCTGACGGCGTCCACGACGCGGCGCGGCACGCCCCCGGCACCGGTCACGACGCGGCGCGGCACGCTCCTGGCACCGGTCACGACGCCGTCGCGCGCCCCCGTGCCCGGGGTGCCCCCCGCCTCTACGTACACGGCTACCTGCTCACGTCACCGGGGTTGACCAGGCCTGATTCGTACGCCGCGACGACGAGCTGCGCGCGGTCGAACAGCCCCAGGTGCGCCAGGAGCTTGCCCACCGACTCGGCCACGGACGGCTCGGGGACCGACAGGGTCGCGGCGATCTGCCGGTTGGTGAGTCCGCGGGCGATCAGCTTCAGCAGGTCCAGCTCGGCGTCGCCGAGACCGGCGAGCGCGGGCGGGGCCGCGGGGTCGGAGTGCCCGGCGAAGGCCGCGATCAGCCGGGTGGTGACGGCCGGGTCGATCAGCGCGTCCCCGGCCTGCGCGGCGCGCATCGCGGTGATGAGCTGCTCGGGGGCCGAGGTCTTGAGGACGAAGCCGCTCACCCCGGCCCGCAGGGCGGAGTAGAGGTTGTCGTCGGTGCCGAACGTGGTCATCATGATCACCTTGGGCGGGTCCTCGTCGGCGAGGATGCGGCGGGCGGCGGTCAGGCCGTCCAGCCGGGGCATCTGGATGTCCATCAGCACCAGGTCGGGACGGGTCTCGCGGACCAGCGCGATCGCCTGCTCGCCGTTCTCGGCCTCCCCGGCGAGCTCGAAGCCCGGCTCGCTGTCCAGCACCACCCGCAGTCCGGTGCGGACCAGCGCCTGGTCGTCGACCACGACGACGCGGAGGGTCTCGGCCTCCGTCCCCGGGGGCGTCCCCGCCTCCCCGGGCGCCTCCGGGGACGCGACCTGGACGGCCTGGGCGGCCCGGGGGGCGGGCGGGTCCAGATGGGGGGCCTGGGCGAGCATGTCCGACTCCAGGCGCTGCAGCGTGGCGCCCAGGTCCAGCCCGAGCTCGTCGCGGAGCACGGCCCTGGCGCGCCGGAGCGCGCCGAGGGCGTCCCCCTGCCGGCCGCCGCGGTAGAGGGCCAGGGCGAGCAGCCGCCAGGCCTCCTCCCGGAGCGGGTGGGCCGAGACGTGCGCCTCCAGGTCCGCGACCAGGGCCGCGGAGTGGCCGAGGGCCAGCCCGGCGTCGGCCCGGCGCTCGACCGCGGTCAGCCGGAGCTCCTCCAGCCGTCCCGCCTCGGTCACCGCCCAGGCCAGGTCGGAGAACTCGGCCAGCGCCGGTCCCCGCCAGAGCGCGAGCGCCTCCTCCGTGCGCGCCCACACCGCGGCCGGGTCGCCGTCGAGTTTGACGGCGCCCTCGAACCGCCAGGAGTCCACCTGCTCGGCGGTGGCGCGCAGCGCGTACCCCGGCGGGGCCGAGACCAGGACCCCGGCCTCCTTGCGGGGGGCGCGGTCCGGCTCCAGCGCGCGCCGCAGCCGCGAGACGTATCCCTGGATGGTGGACAGGGCCTGGGCGGGGGGCTCACCCGGCCAGAGCTCGTCGATGAGCACGCTCACCGGGACGGCGCGGCCACCGGCCACGAGCAGCCGGGCAAGCACCGCCATCTGGCGTTGACCGCCGAGGTCGAGCACCACGTCGCCGTGGCGCGCCTGGAACGGTCCGAGGGCACGGAAAGTCAGCATCGCAGTGGTAAGGGTACGACCACCTGGACTATGGCAATACGGCAAAATTCACCATCGTTCGCATCCTGTAAGGAATCGGTTATCCGGTGGGCCCCGCCTCGACGGTCGTGCCGCTGGCCAGCGGAAGCACCGCCTCGACCACGGTGCCGCCCTCCGGCGGAGAGGTGATCATGCAGGTCCCACCGAGCTCGGCGGCCCTCTCGCGCATCGACGCCAGCCCGACCCCCGAGCGCCGGCCCGCGGGCACGCCCACGCCGTCGTCGCTCACCCGGACGCCCAGCTGCCCGCTCCGCTCCAGCGAGACCCGGACCGTGCGGGCGCGGGCGTGCCGGCGCGCGTTGGTCAGGGCCTCCTGGACGATCCGGTAGGCGGCGACCTCGACGGCGGCCGACAGCCCGGTGAGGTCGCCGCGCACCTCGACCGCGACCTCCGGCCCGGCCATCTCCCCGATGGCGCCGGCCAGCCCGAGCTCGTCCAGGGCCGGTGGGCGCAGGCCGTACACCAGGTGCCTGATGTCGCTGGTGACGCTGTCCATGCCGGAGCGCAGGCCGTCGAGCAGCCGTTCGGCGCTCTCGGGGGAGGTGTGCAGGGAGAGCCGGGCCGCGTTGATGGACATGGCCATGCCGCTGAGCGACTGGCCGAGACCGTCGTGCAGGTCGCGGCGGAGGCGGCGGCGCTCCTCCTCGCGGGTGGCGATGATCCGCTCGCGCGAGCGCCGCAGCGTGTCGACCAGCAGGACCGCGTGGGCGGCGTCCGCGATGTACGGCGTGAGCGCGGAGACGACCCGCTCGTTGTGCGCCGCGGGCAGCCGCCGGGCTCCGGGGCGGCCGATGAGCAGCCGGCCGACCGGCTCGCCGTGCCAGACCAGCGGGACCCGCCGGACCACCTCGCCGAGCTCACCCGAGACCTCGTCGGCCGGCCCGGCGTGGGGTCCGGCGGTCCCACCGGTCCCGCCGGCGGGCCGGGGCGGGAAGCGCACGGCCACGCCGGTGACGGAGAGCCCCTCGCGCAGCACCTCCAGGGCCGCCTGCAGCCCTTCGGCCGGGTCGGCCCGCTGCAGCCGGGACCGCACCTCCGCGGCCAGTGCCACCGGATCGCCCTTGCTGCCGTAGAGCAGGCGGTCGGCGCCGCGCTGGAGCACCTTGCGGAGCGGGTGGAAGAACGCCCCCGCGCAGAGCGCGGCGAGCAGGCCGCCGATCCGGTCCACGTCGGACAGCAGCAGGCTCGTGGCGGTGCCCACCGCCACGTAGACGCCGCCGATGACGCCCACCAGGCCGGCGCCGACCAGCGCGCGGGTGATCAGCGTGTCGATGCCGTAGAGGCGGTGCCGCAGGATGGCGAACGCGATCGCGGCGGGGACGAGCGGGATGGTGAACGACGCCAGCCACCAGAACGGGTCGCCGACCACCCAGGGAACGACCACGGTCGTCGTCGCCACCAGCGGGCAGAGGATCCGCCGCCGATCGAGCGGATCCGCCCCGCGCAGGCGCCCGGCGAGGGAGGCGACCGCCAGCACCATGGACGCGGCCGACAGCCAGTGCAGGACCTCTCTGAGGACCGGCTGCGCCGGGACCGCCCGGAGGAGGACCGCCGCCTGGAGCACACCGTCCAGGGCCATGACCGCGCCCGCGAAGACGATCAGCGGACGCCAGCGGCGCGAGGGCGGCCGGCCGGTCGGGTGCACCAGCGGCAGCAGCACGCCCAGCAGGAACGAGGCCAGCGCCCAGCTCTGGCCGACGATCACCCACAGCAGCACGGGCGCGTCCGGGGAGTACGGGGTCGGGGCGTGCAGCCGGGCGACGTTGGCCGCCAGGATGTTGGCGGCGCAGGCCAGTCCGCCCACCGCCAGCACCCAGCCGACGAGCAGCCGCGGGCGCTGGAAGACCAGCAGGGCTCCGAAGATCGGGAAGGCGGTCCCCGCGACGTCCTCGGGGGCGAACGGCAGCGGGGTGTAGGGGGACTGCGGGAGCCGGGCGGTCACCCAGATGTCGGCGATTTCCATGGCCACGGCCGCCGCGGCGATCGCCGCCGCCGCGGCCCGCGCCCGCCCGGGGCCCACCACGGCGGACAGCCTGTCCAGCCCGCGCATATGGTCGGTCCTTTCACGAAACACGATGTGACAGGACCCTAACCGGCGCGGACAGCAATCCGATCAAACCGGATCGGATCGGATCAACGGACGATCAACGCGCCGGTCCGGCCTTCGTCGCCGCGGACTCTGCCTCCGCCGCCGTCATTATCGTCTCCGCCGCCGTCATCTCCGTCTCCGTCTCAGTCTCCGTCTCCGTCTCCGTCTCCGCCGCGCGCGCCCGGCGGCGCAGCGCCGGGCCGATCGCGAGCAGGCCCGCGGCGGCCACCAGCTCGATCGCCCCGACGACCGGCCAGAGGACGGCGGGACCGGCCGCCAGCAGCCGGGTGCCGAGCAGCGGGGCGAGCATGGTCCCGGCCGACCAGGCGAAGCCGTACATCCCGGAGTAGCGCCCGCGCAGGTGGGCGGGGGCGAGCGCGGCCACGACCGCCCCGGGGACGCCGGCCGTGACGATCTCCCCCAGCGTCCAGACGACCACCGTGGCGGCGTACCCGGCGACGCCGGAGACGAAGGCGGTCAGCGCGAAGCCCCCGCCGATGACCGCGAACCCGACCGCCAGCACGGTGCTGTGGTCCCGCCTGCCGAGCCAGTCGCCGGTCAGCGGCTGGATGAGGACGATCAGGACGCCGTTGACCGCCATGACCAGGCCGTAGGCCGAGGGGGACAGCCCCGCGCCGGTCATCGCCAGCGGCAGGGTGGTGAACGCCTGGGCGTAGACCAGGGTGGAGAGCACGGAGATCACGATGAAGGCGACCATCAGGCGGTCGGCGAAGACGGCGCCGTAGCCGCCGCCCGCCGCCCGCCCGCCCGGCGCGGGCCGCGTCTCCGGCACCGCCCGCCACACCAGCAGTCCGAAGAGGACCGAGGTGGTCGCGTTGAAGGCGAACATCCAGCCGTACCCGGCCTCGGCGAACCAGCCGCCGGCGACCATGGCGACCGCGAAGCCGAGGTTCAGCGCCCAGAAGAGCAGGCCGTAGGCGCGGGGCCGGTCCTCCGGCGCGACCAGGTCGGCCACCAGGGCGTTGGCCGCGGGCCGGTAGGCGTCGATCGTCACGCCGAGCACGAACATCGACGCCACGATCGCCGGCAGCGAGGCGGCGGCCCCCAGCGCCCCCATGGTGGCGGCGGTGGCGACCATGCCGCCGGTCAGCGTGACCCGCCGCCCGAACCGGTCGGCCAGCCAGCCCGCCAGCGGCTGCGAGATCAGCGAGCCCGCCCCGAAGACCGCCATGACCGCGCCCGCGGCGGCCAGGGACATGCCGCGGGCCTGCGTGAGGTACACGCCGATGAACGGCTCGACCATCATGCCCACCCGGTTGACCAGGGTCCCGGCCCACAGCGCCCAGAAGGCCCGGGGGAGGCCGCCGATCTTGGATTGCAGGAACGAGGGGCTGGTGAGGGTCGTGCTCGTCATGGCCCAAGGTTTGGACAGCCGGTCGTGCGGATGCGAATCTTTTAGCCGTGCCTGAACAGTCGTGCGGTTTCCGGAAGGCCTCCTGCCACGTCGAGTGGATCTTCGCCCCCGACGACGTGGCCCGGATCCGCTTCGCCTTCTCGCCCATCTGGGAGCTGGTCGCCAGCCTGCGCACGCTCCGCGACCCGGCCCGGCACTCCCTGCACCTGCCCTGGCTGCGCGCCGTACGGCCCCGCCTGGCGGGCCTGGACCTGTCGGAGCTGTTCGCGCTGGTCCCGCAGCGCGGCTACCTCGTGGACTTCGTCACCCCCACGCCCGACACGCCGATGCCCGACTTCGCCGCCGAGCTGGAGCGGGTACGGCGCACACCGCCCGACCGGGCCGCCGCGGAGGCCGGCTGGGTGGCCGGGACCGACCCCGGTGCCATCGAGCGGTTCCGGGCGGACCCGGCGGCCGGGGTGGCGCGGGTCGCCGACACCCTGCAGCGCTACTGGGAGACGGCCTTCGCCGACTTCTGGCCCCGGGTCCACGCACTGCTGGAGGGCGAGGTGATGCGCCGCTCCCGGCAGCTCGCCGCCGGCGGCGCCCGGGAGCTCTTCGCCGACCTGCACCCGAACGTCAGCTGGCGCGGCGACCGGCTCGCGGTGGTGCGGAACTGGTCCTACTCCGCGCCGCTGGGCGGCGACGGGCTGGTGCTGGTGCCCACCGCCTTCTGGTGGCCGGACACGGCCGCGGTGGTCGAGCCGTACCAGCCGATGCTCGTCTACCCGGCGAACGGGGTCGGCACCCTCTGGGCGGCGAGCCCGCCGCCCGCCCCGGGCGCGCTCGCCGCGCTGATCGGCCGGACCCGCGCGCAGATCCTCACCGCCCTCGCCGACCCGTCGACCACCACGGCCCTGGCACGCCGCATGGAGCTCACCCCGGGCGCGGTCAGCCAGCACCTGACCGTCCTGGCCGGAGGCGGACTGGTCACCCGTCACCGCCTCGGCCGCGAGGTCGTCTACCGGCGCACGCCGGTGGGGGACTCCCTGGTCTGCGCCTCCTGAGCGGAAGGGGGCGGGGGACGCGGCGGCGGCGGGGGCGCGGCAGGACTCCATGAGGTGCTCCAGGACCCCGGGAGGTGCTCCAGGACTCGCTCACGATGAGGAAGGGCGACGGAGTCACCGGGCGCGGCAGGACTCCAGGAGGTGCTCCAGGTGGGCCCGGGAGACGGTCAGGAACGCGCAGGCCACCCGCGTCACGTCGCGGCCGGCGGCCAGCCCGAGGCCGTGCCGCTCCGCGAGCACGGGGACCGCCCAGGCCGCCGTCCACAACTCCTCCATCCGGACCACCAGCCGCTCGACGATCCGCTCCGCGGCCGCCTCGCCGCCGGGCCCGGCCGTACGGTGCCCGGCCGCGAGGTCGCCGCACCAGGCGACGACGTCGCCGCTCGCCTCGGTGAGCGCCCGCCACCGGCGGTCGGCGGCCACCGGGGCCGGCACCTCCACCCCCAGGCACGGCTCCACCAGATCGAACAGGTAGGGACCGGAGAGGGTCCTGCTCCGCGCGGGGCGGTCCGGCGTCCAGGCCGGGAGCGGGGTCGCGGCCCGGGGAGCGGGTGGCGCGGATGCGGGCCCGGCCCGGGGAGCGGGTGGCGCGGGTGCAGGCCGGGAAGCGGGCGGCGCGGTGTCGAGCAGGGCCGCGCGCTGGGCGGTCAGCCCCGCCAGGAACCGTTCGTGCCACTCCCGGCCCATGCCCGCGGCGGACTCGCGCCACAGCCCGGCGAAGGCCCGCTCCACCGGCCGCGGCCCCGGCTCGGCGCCCTCCGCCACCATGAGCACCCCGGCGTAGGCGTCGGACTCCTCCCGGAACCGGCGCGCCCAGGCCAGCCAGCGCGCGAACAGGGTGGCCGCGCCCGTGTCGCACCGGGCGAACGCCCGCCCCGCCACGCGGTGGAGGGCCGCCGCCCGGTCGACCTCCAGGCCGGTCAGGCGGGACCACTCGATGAGCGCGGCCTCGATCCGGTGGACCGACGGATGCATGGGGCACGGCGCCGACATCGCCGCGAGCCGCTCGGTGAGCGGGGCCAGCAGCGCGGCCGCGCGGGGCGGGGTGCGGAGTTCGGTGTACATCGTCGTCTTCCCCCCGGAGCGGAACATCACGTCTTTTCCCGATCGCTCACTGTAGTGAGGCGGTCACCCGGGTTCCGCGGAGGCGCGACGGGAAGAACGCAGGTGAATGCCCGGCGGAGACATCGAGAGGGCCAGAGGAGGCCCGGTGGGGGGCCGGTGGGGGGCCGGTGAGGGGCCGGTGTGGGCGGAGCCCGGCGGCATCGGCGCCAGGGGCGGCCCCGATGCCGCATCTCCCCGTGATTCCTCGTAACGTGTGCGAAACACGCAGCGGGCAGACTGGTGGGCGACCAGGCGTGTCGCACCACGTCGGCTATGGAGGAGAAGCATTGGACCGCCAGCAGGAGTTCGTCCTCCGCACTCTCGAGGAGCGAGACATCCGGTTCATCCGGCTGTGGTTCACCGACGTGCTCGGGTTCCTCAAGTCGGTGGCCATCGCCCCGGCCGAGCTCGAAGGGGCCTTCGCCGAGGGCATCGGGTTCGACGGCTCGGCGATCGAGGGGTTCGCCCGGGTCTACGAGTCGGACATGCTGGCCAAGCCCGACCCCTCCACCTTCCAGATCCTGCCGTGGCGCAGTGAGAACCCGGCCGCGGCCCGGATGTTCTGCGACATCCTCATGCCGGACGGCTCCCCCTCGCACGCCGACCCGCGCTGGGTGCTCAAGCGGGCCCTGGCCAAGGCCTCCGACATGGGCTTCAGCTTCTACACCCACCCCGAGGTCGAGTTCTTCCTGCTGAAGAACCGGCCCGAGCGCGGCACGCGCCCGGAGCCGATCGACGAGGGCGGCTACTTCGACCACACCCCGCACAGCTCCGGCCACGACTTCCGGCGCAACGCGATCATGATGCTGGAGTCGATGGGCATCTCGGTGGAGTTCAGTCACCACGAGGGCGCCCCCGGCCAGCAGGAGATCGACCTGCGCTACGCCGACGCGCTCACCACCGCCGACAACATCATGACCTTCCGGCTGGTGATGAAGGAGGTCGCGCTGGAGCAGGGCATCTGGGCGAGCTTCATGCCCAAGCCCTTCACCGAGCACCCCGGCTCCGGCATGCACACCCACATGTCGCTGTTCGAGGGCGACCGCAACGCCTTCTACGAGCCCGGCGCCGACTACCAGCTCTCCAAGATCGGCCGGTCCTTCATCGGCGGCCTGCTCACCCACGCCGCGGAGATCACCGCGGTCTGCAACCAGTGGGTCAACTCCTACAAGCGCCTGTGGGGCGGGGCCGAGGCCATCGCCGGGCAGGGCGGCGAGGCCCCCAGCTACATCTCCTGGGGCCACAACAACCGCTCGGCCCTGGTGCGCGTGCCGATGTACAAGCCGCACAAGAGCGGCTCCACCCGCATCGAGTTCCGCTCCCTCGACTCGGCCTGCAACCCCTACCTGGCCTTCGCGCTGATCCTCGCGGCCGGGCTGAAGGGCATCGAGGAGGGTTACGAGATGCCGCCGGGCGCCGAGGACGACGTCTGGGCGCTGACCAGCGCCGAGCGCCGGGCCCTGGGCATCGCGCCGCTCCCGCAGTCGCTCGACGAGGCCATCGCCGTCATGGAGCGCAGCGAACTGGTCGCCGAGACCCTGGGCGAGCACGTCTTCGACTACTTCCTGCGCAACAAGCGCGCCGAGTGGAACGACTACCGCCGCCAGGTCACCGAGTTCGAGCTGGGCCGCTACCTGCCGGTCCTGTAAGGCCAGGTCAGACCGGTACTTACTTCGTAAAGGACTCTGGGTCGGACGGCCCCGAACCGTTCGGCCCAGGGCCTTTCCACCGGTCCGGGACCGAGGGCGGCCGCCGGTGTCCCCGGCGGCGGAGGTTCGTCGACGCCGGTCGTCCCCCTCGATCCCGAACAATCGCGTCATCCGGTGCGTCCAAGACAGCTGGAACACGTCACGGAGGTGCACGGGTGGGGCGGACAGGGCTGGCGCCGGAGGATCCGGAGCGGCTGGGCGGCTACCGGCTGACCGCGAGGCTCGGGGCCGGAGGCCAGGGGGTCGTCTACGAGGCCTGCGACGAGGCCGGCGTCAGGGTCGCGGTCAAGGTGCTGCACGGCGACGTGGTGGCCGACCCGGTGCTGCGGGCGCGCTTCGCCGGAGAGGCGGCCGCGGCGCAGCGGGTCGTCTCGCGCTGCACCGCCCGGCTGATCGCGGCGGATAAGGACGGGCCGGAGCCGTACGTCGTCAGCGAGTACGTCGACGGACCCAGTCTGCGCGAGGCCGTGCGGGCGGACGGGGTGCTGGCGGGCGACCGGCTGGTAGGGCTCGCCGCCGCGGTCGCGACCGCGCTGGCCGCCATCCACGAGGCCGGCGTCGTCCACCGCGACCTCAAACCGGACGACGTTCTGCTCGGTCCCGACGGCCCCCGCGTCATCGACTTCGGCATCGCCCGGACCAGGCGGACGTCGTCCGCCTTCCCCGCCCGGGTGGTCGGCTCCCCGCCGTACACGGCTCCGGAGGTGCTGACCGCGGCCCGGATCGGCCCCGCCGCCGACGTGTTCGCCTGGGGTGCGGTGGTGCTGTTCGCGGCGACCGGGCGCAGCCCGTTCGAGGCCGGCAGCGTGGGTGCGGTCCTGCACCGGGTCCTCACCGGTGAGCCGTCGACGGACGCGCTGCCCGAGCCCCTGCGGTCGCTGGCCGCCGCCGCGCTGGACAAGGACCCCGGCGCCCGCCCCTCCTCCCGCGACCTGGTGCTCGGCCTGCCCGGCCGGAGCGGCGGCGACCGGGGCGGCAGCGACCGGGGCGGCGACTGGGGCGGCGGCGACTGGGGCGGCGACCGGGTCGGAGCGCCGCCGGGACTCGCCGGGAGTGCTCTGCCGGATGCTTCTCGGGTCTTCTGAGGAGATTCGTCCCGCAGCTGGTGGGCAGTGTGCGCGCCATGGGGCGGGCATGGGATCCTCTGGTGCGAAAGTGCCTGCTGAGGCGTGTGCTCCATGGCGCCTCCAGCGGCGTCATACCCCCGTCACCGATGGCCCGCAAGGCGCCACCGACCCCTGGTCGGCTGTACACGCGACCGCTTCGGTAAAATCGGTTGGTCCTTTTCTTGTTGAAACTTGACACTTAATCGCCATATAAGGCGACAAGGAGGTGCGGCATGACGACGGCTGCCGGTCTGCAGACCGTGGTGACCGTTCCGGCACGTTTCCGCGGACCCGAGGGCACCGCGAACGGCGGATGGATCGCGGGCACGGTCTCCGAGGCGCTGAACGGCGCCCGGCACGGCTCGGCCGTCGAGGTGACGCTGCACGCGCCCACCCCGCTGGAGACCCCGCTGGACCTGCGCCAGCTCGCCAACACCGCCACCCTCACGCGGGGCGACGAGCTCCTCGTGGAGGCGATCGACGTCGCCGAGCCGCTCGACGCCCCGGCGTTCGTGCCCTTCGCCGACGCGGCCCACGCCGAGCGGGGCTTCCCGGGCCTGGCCGGGCACGCCTTCCCCGGCTGCTTCGTCTGCGGACTGCGCGCCCCCGGCGATGGTCTGCGGATCTTCCCCGGCCCGGTGGAGGGCACCGACCTGGTCGCGGCGGGCTGGCGCGTGCCGATGACCGTCACCGACGAGGACGGCGTCGTCCCCGACGCGGTCATCTGGGCCGCGCTCGACTGCGCCACCGGCTGGGCCCACTTCGCGCCCGGCGAGTTCGCGCTCCTGGGCCGCCTGACCGCGCGGGTCCACCGCCGCGTCTACCCCGGCGGCACCTACTCCGTGGTCGCCCGCGCCACCGGCCGCGAGGGCCGCAAGCTCTTCGGCGAGAGCGCGATCTACGAGGTGGACGGCACCCTGGTGGCCGCCGCCAAGGCGACCTGGATCATGCCGGCCTGAGCGTCGCCGTACAGCGGCCCGTACGGCGGGCCGTAGGGGCAGACCCGCCCGCGGGCCGTACGGCGGCGGGCGGGGGCGGGGCAGGACACCCGGGCGCGCCCGGGGCCCCGGCGGCGCGGCGTGTGCCCGCGATCCCCTGATGCGAAGATGGGGAGGCGTCAGCTGTGCCCGCGATCGCAGACGAGGGAGGGACGGTGAACACCGTGCCCCGGATCCAGACGACCGCCGGACGACTGGCCCGGCTCGGATTCGTCGACGGGGCCAGGGCCGAGCGCCTCCTCGGCGAGCTGGGCCCCGAGACCGCCGGGGACCTCGGCCTGCTGGACTCCCTGGTCGCCACCGCCGACCCCGACCTGGCGCTCACCTCGCTCACCCGGCTGGCCGAACGGGACCCGGGCGTCCTCGGAGCGCTCCACGCGGACCCCGGCCTGCGGGCCAGGCTGCTGCGCGTCCTCGGCGTCAGCGCCGCGCTGGGAGAGCACGTCGTCCGGCACCCGGAGCACCGGCGGCTGCTCGAAGGCGAGCGGGCCGCGGACCGGCCGTCCGGCGGTGGGCTCCGCGCCGAGCTGCTCCTGGCCGTCGGGGCCGACCCCGAAGGGGCCGGACCGCGCGCCGCGGGCTCCGGCACGGAGGTCCTGTCCGCGCTGCGCGTCGCCTACCGGGGCCGCCTGCTCCACCTGGCCGCGCGCGACCTGGCCGGGGAGATGACCCTCGCCGAGGTCACCGCGGAGCTGTCCGCCCTGGCCGGCGCCGCGCTGGAGGCGGGGCTCGCCGTCGCGCGCTCCCAGCACCCCGAGTGCGACGGGGTACGGCTGGCCGTCATCGGCATGGGCAAGTGCGGCGCCCGGGAGCTCAACTACATCAGCGACGTCGACGTGATCTTCGTCGCCGAGCCCGGCGAGGGGATGGACGAGACGGAGGCCGTCCGGCTCGGTACCCGCCTGGCCCAGGGGATGATGCGCGCCTGCTCGGCCGCCACCCCCGAAGGCTCCCTGTGGGAGGTGGACGCCGCGCTGCGCCCCGAGGGAAAGGCCGGGCCGCTGGTGCGGACCCTCGCCAGCCACCGGGCCTACTACCGGCGCTGGGCCAAGACGTGGGAGTTCCAGGCGCTGCTGAAGGCCCGCCCGGTCGCGGGCGACCCGGAGCTCGGCGGCCGCTACGCCGACACCGTCGACGAGCTGGTCTGGCAGGCCGTGGCCCGGGAGGGGTTCGTCGAGGACGTGCAGGCGATGCGCCGCCGCGTGGAGGCCCACGTCCGGGCCGAGGAGGCCGGGCGGCAGATCAAGCTCGGGCCCGGGGGCCTGCGCGACATCGAGTTCGCCGTCCAGCTCCTCCAGCTCGTGCACGGCCGCTCCGACCCGCTGCTGCGCCGCCGCGCCACGCTCTCCGCGCTGGCGGCCCTGTCCCGGGGCGGCTACGTCGGGCGGGAGGACGCCAGGGCGCTCGCCGAGGCCTACACGTTCCTGCGTCAGATCGAGCACCTGCTCCAGCTCCACCGGCTCCGGCGTACGCACGTGGTGCCCGAGTCCGAGGCCGACCTGCGGCGGCTCGGGCGGGCGCTGGGCATGAGCGCCGACCCGGTGGGGGAGTTCACCACCCGGTGGAAGCGGCACGCGAACCAGGCCCGCCGCCTGCACGAGAAGCTGTTCTACCGGCCGCTGCTGGCGGCCGTGGCCCGGCTGCCCGAGTCCGAGGTGCGCCTGTCCGCCGCCGCCGCGCAGGCCCGGCTGGAGGCTCTCGGCTACACCGACCCCGCCGGGGCGCTGCGCCACATCAGCGCGCTGACCAGCGGGGTCTCCCGGAGGGCGGCGATCCAGCGCACGCTGCTGCCGGTCATGCTCGGCTGGTTCGCCGACGCCCCCGACCCCGACGCGGGCCTGCTCGGCTTCCGCCAGATCTCCGACCGGCTGGGCACCACCCCGTGGTACCTCCGGCTGCTGCGCGACGAGACCGCGGTGGCCGAACGGCTGGCGCGGCTCCTGGGCACCGGCCGGTACGTCACCGGGCTGCTGCTGCACGCCCCCGAGGCCGTCGCGATGCTCGGCTCCGACAGCCAGCTGGACCCCCGGCCCGCGCGGGCGCTGCTGGCGGAGGCCCGGGCCACGGTCGGCCGCTACCCCGGGGACGCCGAGACCGGGGTCGTCGCGGCGCGGGCCCTGCGCCGCCGGGAGCTGCTGCGCACCGCGGTGGCGGACCTGACCGGGCACCTCGACGTCGAGCAGGTCGGCCAGGCGCTGTCCGCGCTCAACGACGTGACGGTCCAGGCCGCCCTGGACGCCGCGATCGGCAAGATCGAGATGGAGCGGCGGACCCCGCTGGGCACCAGGTTCGCGGTGATGGCCATGGGCCGCCTCGGTGGGCTGGAGTGCTCCTACGGCAGCGACGCCGACGTGATGTTCGTGCACGCGCCGCTGCCCGGCACGGCCGAGAAGGAGGCCGCCGGCGCCGCCCACGCGGTGGCCAACGAGCTGCGCCGCCTGCTGGCCCTGCCCGCCCCCGACCCGCCGTTGCTCGTCGACGCCGGTCTGCGTCCCGAGGGCAAGGCCGGGCCGCTGGTGCGCACGCTCGCCTCCTACGCCGCCTACTACGGGCGCTGGTCGGCCCCCTGGGAGTCCCAGGCGCTGCTGCGCGCCCGCTTCTGCGCCGGGGACGCGGACCTGGGGGGGGAGTTCCTCGCGCTGGCCGACCCGCTGCGCTACCCGGCCGGGGGCGTCCCGGACGAGGCCGTACGGGAGATCCGCAGGCTGAAGGCGCGGATGGAGGCGGAGCGGCTGCCGCGCGGGGCCGACCCGGCCCTGCACACCAAGCTCGGCCGGGGCGGGCTGTCGGACGTGGAGTGGGTGGCCCAGCTCGTCCAGCTCCGCCACGCCGGGGAGCTGCCGTCGCTGCGGACCACCCGCACCCTGGAGGCGCTGCGCGCGGCGGTCGCCGAAGGGTTGCTGCCCGCCGAGGACGAGGCCGTGCTCGCCGAGGCCTGGCGGCTCGCCTCCCGCATCCGCGACGCGATCATGCTGGTCCGGGGCCGCGCCGCCGACTCCATCCCCGCGGACGTGCGCGAGCGCACGCTCCTGTCCCGGGCGCTCGGCTACCCGCCGGAGGCCAGCGAGGACTTCCTGGACGACTACCGCCGCGTCACCCGGCGGGCCCGCCAGGTCGTGGAGCGCGTCTTCTACGAGAGCTGACCGCCCCGGGAAGTCGTGGGGCGCGCCTTCTGCGGGAACCGGCCGCTGCGGTGAGCCGCGGGGCGCGTCTTCCGCGGGAACCGGCGGTTCCTGGGCCGGTTTTACCGGAATCGCAGAGTCTCCTTGCGCCGGCTGTGCCGTGCGTGTAGTAACGGTGCGGGTGATCTCTTGTGATATCGGTCTACGTCGACCTGGCCATCGGGCTCGTGCTGGCCTTCCTGCTGCTCTCGCTCCTGGTGAGCGGGGTCAACGAGGCCTTCGTCCGCCTGCTCGGGATCCGGAGCAAGTTCCTCTGGGCCTACCTGCGCGACACCATGGACGGAGGCTCCGCTGACGGGACGTCGTGGATCCCGTCCAAGGTCGCCGACGTCTTCGCCAGGCTGCCCTTCTCCAGGAACGATCCGCGGCCCGAGCACAGCCCCGACCCCGCCCCTCCCGTGGTCGCGCCGATGCCCGTCGATCCCACCGCCGTGCTGGCGGCCGAGGAGCCCGCCCCCGACGTCGACATGACCGCGCGGCTCTACCGGCGGCTGCAGGAGATCGACCACCCCAAGGGGGCGCGGACCACCATCGCCGACATCCCGCCCGAGCGCTTCTCCGGCGCGGTCATGGAGCTGGTCTCCGCCGAGGAGGGCGGGGTGGACGGCCTGCTCACCAAGCTGGAGGCCGTCGGCAGCCCGCTGGCGGGGCACCTCAAGGGCGTCTGGGAGGGCGCCCAGCGCGATCTGGACAAGTTCCGCAAGGGCGTCGAGAACTGGTTCGACGGCGAGATGCAGCGCCTGTCCACGCTGTACCGCCGCTACGTCAAGTGGGTGCTGTTCGCGCTCGGGGCGGCGCTGACCCTGCTGCTGGGCATGGACGCGCTGGAGTACGGCAAGACCCTGCTGCGCGACAACGCCTACCGGGCCGCGGTGGCGGCCGTGGCGGAGGGCGGCCAGGAGGCGCTCGCCGGCCTGCGGGAGCGATGCGACCCCACGGTCTCGACCGACGCCCTCGGCTGCGTGACCGAGTCCTTCAGCTCGCCGGCCCTCGTCAAGATCTTCGACCACTCCATCGTGAGCGTCTCCCTTCCGCCGGACGGCGGCGACCCGTCCTTCAACTGGAACGGCGCCGTCTGGTGGGACCGCCTCATCACCCCCGGGCACTGGCCCGGCTACGTCCTGACCATGATCGCCCTGCTGTTCGGCGCGCCCTTCTGGTGGGACGTGCTGCGCCGCCTCACCGGCTTCCGGCACCGCTCGTAGCCGTCCGGACGGCCGGGGGCCCGGGGTCAACGCAGGGCGGCGAGGACCCGGTCGACGTGCCCCAGCGGCTCGGGGCCGACCGGGCGGAGCACCACGGTGTCGGCGCCGGCCTCCCACAGCGACCGCACGACGTCGGCCGCCTCCCCGGCGGAGCCCGCCGCCATCGGCACGTCCTCCGGTGCGACGCCCAGGAAGCCCGCCTGCCCCACCGCGGCGGGCCGTACGGCCTCGCGGACCTGCTCCGGGTCGTCGCCGACGTACAGGTGGACGAAGACCACCAGTTCGTGGCCGTCCTTCCCGCCGCCCGCGGCGATCATCTCGCGGGCCTCCCCGACCCGCTCGGGGCCGAACCCCTCGGGCAGGATCGTGCCCTGCGCCACCCGTCCGGACAGCTCCAGCGACCGGGGGCGCACCACCCCGGCGAGCACCGGCGGCGGCACGGCGGGCGGGTGCACCAGGCTCACCCCGTCGAGCCGTACGGCCCGGCCCTCGAGAGTGACCGTCTCCCCGCGCAGGAGCGCCCGCACGGCCGTGACGGTCTCCTCCAGCAGAGCCAGGGGCGACGGCGCGAGGGCCCCTGCGCGACGCATCCAGTCCTGTACGCCGTGACCGATCCCGGCGACCAGCCGGTGGGGGTGCACACGGGCGAGGTTGCCGAGCTCCATGGCCAGCAGGGCCGGATTGCGCAGCGGGGCGGGGGCGATCCCGATGCCGACGCGGAGCCGCTCGGTGACGGCGAGCGCGGTGGCCGCCGACGAGATCGACCCGGTCCAGCCCAGGTCCTCCACCACCCACAGGTCCTCGACCTCGGTGTCGTCCAGGCTGCGGGCGAAGGGGATGAGGGACTCGGGGGGAAGGTCGCGTTCGAACATCACGCCCAGGCGCATGTCTCTCCTCTGGATCGGCCGGTGGTCACAGGTATCGGAAATATCCGGCGAAATCCTCGATCCGGGTGACGGGATCGGTGCGGACCTCGGTGCCGGTTCTCAACGCATTGATCATCATGCCCTGGCCGACGTAGATCCCGACATGGTGGGTCCGCACTCTGCGCCCGCTCACCTCGCCGTAGAAGACCAGGTCGCCGGGGCGGGCGTGCGCGGCCGGCACCCTGGTGAGCCGCCGGAGGTGGTCGTCGGTGTTCCCCGGGCCCAGGACGTCGCGGCCGTAGGCCAGGTGGTAGACCCACCGGGCCAGGCCGGAGCAGTCGAGTCCGAGCGTCCCGGCGGCCGGGCACGGCCTGATCGATCCCCGGTAGCCCCGGCACGTCCCCAGGGAGGGGCCGGGCCGCTCGCCGTGGCCGCCGCCCCAGGAGTAGGGGATCGCGCCGCCCTCCCACCCCGGCCGGGCGTGCCCCGCCTCGATCGCGCGGGCGACGGCGACCAGCCGGTCCGGTGTGACGGAGGGCCGTACCGGGACCGAGGCGCTCGCGAACGGCAGGAGCAGCGCGAGCACGACCGCGGCCGCCGGCCGTCGGCGGCGCGCGGGAGCCCTCCCGGCGGCCTCGGTCATCCTGGTGAATCCTGTCCTATGGGGATAAGTCAAGATTCATTCTGTCGGACGGCCCGCCGTTCCGCGTGAGCGCCGCCGGGCCTGCAGTGACGCCGCGGAAGCCGGTGACCCGCATGCTCAGTCACAGTCGTCGATGTCGACGTCGATGTCGACCTTCTTCTTGGTCTTCTTGGGCTTCGGCTTCTGGTCCGCCGTGAAACCGGTGGAGGTCTGGACGAACCGGGTGGTCGCCGTGGTGCCGGCCGAGGCGGCGCACGCCTCGTCGTCCACGCTGCAGGCGACGAGCGAGGACAGGGCGATGACGATGACGCCGGCGGTGGTGGCGACGGTGCGGAACACGGTTTTCTCCTGAATGTGCGGTTCTGTGCCCTCAATGAATACCGATGACCGCTTGCAAAGCGCTGGGACACCACTTGCGTCCCGGGCGTCCCAGGTGGCGCGGCCCCGGGTGCGGCGCGCCGGGGGCGGCGTCGGGCGTCAGGGGGACGGCCAGTTCCCCAGGACGGCGTCGAGGGCGTCCAGGGTCCTGGACCAGGAGGCGTCCACCTCCCGGGGAGTACGGCGGAACCCGCCTGCCATCTCCAGGCTGACGTAGCCGTGGAACGTGCTGTGCAGCATGCGGACCGCATCCGTCTGGTCGGGCTCCGGCAGGCGGTATCCGCGCAGTATCGCCCTCGTCATCTCCGCGTGCCGGATCGCCGGGCCGATGTCCAGCTCCTCCGAGTCGAGTCCGATCTGCATCGCGGCGTACCTGCCCGGGTGCTCTTTGGCGTAGTCCCGGTAGGCGTTCGCGAAGGCCACCAGCGCGTCCTTGCCCGCACGGCCCGCCAGGGCGGCGGCGGCCCTGTCGGCGAGCTCCGCCAGGGCGAGCAGCGCCACCCTGACCCTCAGCTCCTGTGCGTCTTTGACGTGCGAGTACAGCGCCGCGGGCTTGACTCCGAATCCGCGCGCGAGCACCGAGACGGTCACGTTCTGGAAACCGATCTCGTCGGCCAGATCCGCCGCCGCCCGGGTCAGACGGTCCGCGGTCAGCCCTGCTCGTGCCATGCCCCGCCCTTCTTAAAGGTTTTAAGCATTTGCCTACCTGCTTTAAGAAAGACTAGCCTCCCCGCTCATGAGACCGGTCACCGAACACGACATCCGCACCTCGTTCGTCAACTGCTCCAAGGGCGAGGCCAAGCGCCTCGGCCTCCCCAAGGATCTCGCCGACCAGCCCTGGGAGGACCTCGACTTCCTCGGCTGGCGAGATCCGGGCGCGCCCGAACGCGCCTACTTGGTCGCCGAACGCGACGACCGCCTCGTCGGGGTCTCCCTCCGGGCGACATCCGGCGGATCGCGCGGCTTCACCTCGCGCAGCATGTGCTCACTGTGCCTGACCACGCACCCCGGCGGCGGTGTGGCGCTGATGACCGCGCGCCGGACCGGTGAGTCCGGCCGCCAGGGCAACTCGGTCGGGCAGTACCTCTGCGCCGACCTTGCCTGTTCGCTCTACACGCGGGGGAGGAAGCAGGCCGCGGGGGACGGGGTGGTCGTCGTGGAGGAGTCCCTCACCCCGGCGGAGAAGGCCGTCCGCACCCGGGCCAACCTGCACTCCTTCCTGGACAAGGTGACCGGATGACCGTACGGGTGAGCGGGCGGGCACGCCGGCTCACCGGGCCGCGATGCACACGCAGGTGAGATGCCCGAGCACACCGGGCCGGGCCGACGAATGCCTCCCCTCGCGTACCCGCTCAGATCGGTCACCGGCGCACCCGGTAGCGCAGGTGGAGCACCCGGTCGCCCTGGACCACCACGTCAGGGTCCTCCAACAGGTGCTGCGCGTCGACCGGCCCGAAGTAGCGCTTGCCGGACCCGAACACCACGGGCACGACGTCCATGCGCACCTCGTCGACCAGACCCGCGGCCAGCATCTGGCCGCCGACGTCGCCGGCGGCGACCTCGACCACGCGGTCACCCGCGAGCTCCCGCGCCCTGGCCACGGCCGCCTCGACGCCGTCGACGAAGTGGAACGGCGCCTCGGGGTCCCAGCCCTCGGGCTGCGGCCGGTGCGTCACGACGACCACGTGGTCGATGCCGCTCGGCGGCTTGCCGTCCCAGCCGTCCGTCAGGTCGAAGACGTGGCGGCCGGCGATCGTGACCCCGATCTCCCAGTACGGCCGGGTGTAGTCGAGGAGGTCTGCGACACCTTCAGCCCGCCGCTCCCGTCCAACGGGACGTCACCGCTGGCGCTGCTCGTATGGCGGACCAGCCCCAGGCCGACGGTCTCGCACAGCCGCCGCATCAGCTCCTGCTCGAGCAGCGTCAGCCGGGCGTACGGCGGCGCGCCCTCCAGGTAGTAGAGGTCGTCGATCAGCCCGTCCAGCGGTGGTCGCGGCACTCTGGACACGTACTCCACGCCCCCAGTATCGCCGACGCCCCGATCGATGCGGTGTCCACCGCCCGGACGGAACCGGACGGGGACCGCGCGATGAACATGCAGCTCACCGCGCGGTGACCGGTCAGACGTCGTAGTAGAGCTCGAACTCGTGCGGGTGCGGGCGCAGGCGGATCGGGTCGACCTCGTTCTCGCGCTTGTAGGAGATCCAGGTCTCGATCAGGTCCTGGGTGAAGACGCCGCCCTCCAGGAGGTACTCGTGGTCGGCCTCCAGCGCGGCCAGCACCTCCGGCAGCGAACCGGGCACCTGCGGGATGTTGCGGGCCTCCTCCGGCGGGAGCTCGTAGAGGTCCTTGTCGACCGGCTCGACCGGCTCGATCTTGTTGCGGATGCCGTCGATGCCGGCCATCAGCTGGGCGGCGAAGGCGAAGTACGGGTTGCAGGAGGGGTCCGGCACGCGGAACTCGATGCGCTTGGCCTTCGGGTTGGAGCCCGTGATCGGGATGCGGATGCACGCCGAGCGGTTGCGCTGGGAGTAGACCAGGTTGACCGGGGCCTCGTAGCCGGGGACCAGGCGGTGGTAGGAGTTCACCGTCGGGTTGGTGAAGGCCAGCAGCGAGGGGGCGTGCTTGAGCAGGCCGCCGATGTAGTAGCGGGCGGTGTCGGACAGGCCCGCGTAGCCGACCTCGTCGTAGAAGAGCGGCTCGCCGTCCTTCCAGAGCGACTGGTGGCAGTGCATGCCCGAACCGTTGTCACCGAAGATCGGCTTGGGCATGAAGGTGACGGTGTGGCCGTGCTCCAGGGCCGTGCTCTTGACGATATACTTGTACAGCATCAGGGTGTCGGCGGCCTTGAGCAGCGTGTTGAACCGGAAGTCGATCTCGGCCTGGCCGGCGGTGCCCACCTCGTGGTGCTGCATCTCCACGTCGATGCCCGCGTCGATGAGGCGGCGGACCATCTCCGAGCGCAGGTCGGTGAAGTGGTCCATCGGCGGCACCGGGAAGTATCCGCCCTTGTAGCGCGGCTTGTAGCCGAGGTTGCCGCCCTCCTGGGCCTTGCCGGTGTTCCAGGCGCCCTCGATGGAGTCGATGTGGTAGTAGCTGGCGTGCGCGCTGGTCTCGAAGCGCACGTCGTCGAAGATGTAGAACTCCGCCTCGGGGCCGAAGTAGACCGTGTCGGCGATGCCGGTGCCGCGGAGGTACTCCTCGGCCTTGCGGGCCACGTTGCGCGGGTCGCGGCTGTAGGCCTCGCCCGTCAGCGGGTCGTGCACGAAGAAGTTGAGGTTCAGGGTCTTGTGCTGCCGGAACGGGTCCAGCACCGCCGTCGACGGGTCGGGCAGCAGGAGCATGTCCGACTCGTGGATCGCCTGGAAGCCGCGGATCGACGATCCGTCGAACATCAGGCCGTCGGTGAAGACGCTGGAGCCGAAGTTCTCCGTGGGGAAGGTGAAGTGGTGCGTCGTCCCGGGCAGGTCGGTGAACCTGACATCGACGAACTGCACTCCTTCGTCCTTGATGAACTTCAGGACGTCGTCGGCGGAGTTGAACACGCGAACCTCCCAAGGGGCACGGGCTATCGGACCGAAAGTAGGCCTGCGCCGTTACCGCCCCGTGTCTCGTTTGTTTCACCCGTGTTAAGCGGAGCCCCCTCCACGGTAGCCCGGAGGGCGGGTGTCATCGAGTGGGAGCAACGCCTCCTTTGCCCGGTTTTCAGGTTCTGGACGCGAGCCAGCAGTCCCCGTCGGAGCGGTCCGCCAGATCGTATGGATCGACCGGGGCGCCGGTGGCCCTGGTGGCCTCCTCGTCCTCGGGGGAGTCCTCGTAGGACGGGTGCACGAAGGCGTCGTCGACGTCGCACCGGACGCCCGTGACGCCGCCGGAGCGCCAGTCGCGGATCCAGATCACCGGCTCGCCGGACTCCCGGTACATCCCGACCTCGCCCATCCTGCGGGCGATGACCCGCCTGGTGGTGTACGGCAGGCCAGGGCGGTGCACGGCGTAGACGAACAGGTAGTCCACCTTGACCAGGGCGCCGGAGACCCCGTCCTCCCGGAAGGAGGAGAGCTTCGCCGTCCCGTGGACCTTGATCACATCGGTGGCGAGGCTGGCGCTCCCGGGGGCGAAGCTGGTCAGCCAGTAGCGGGTGTCGACGTGCTCGCCCCGCCGCTTCTTCTTCCCGTCGACGTTCTGGAGGAACCACGCGCGGTTCCTGGCGGGCAGCAGCCTGGCGAAGGGCACGGGATCACCCTCGAGCAGGGTGCGGTGGTCCAGATTGGAGGCCTCGAGCAGGGCGCGGGTCCGGTCGAGCAGCCTGGCGACGTCCTTCTTGCCCAGCCCGCCGACCGCCCTGGCGGGCGGCATCACCAGGCCCTCGGTCCCGTCGGCGTAGTCGGCGGCCGGAGAGCCGTCGAAGGGGGAGGGCACCATCGGCTCCGCCCCCGGCGCCGCCGCCTCCTCCGGGGCCGGGACGGGGCTCTCCCCGAAGACGGGGAGCCGCTCGGCCAGAACGGTGCCCACGGAGTCCAGGAGCTCCGGCCGGTAGGTGACGAGCACCCCCGCAGCCGCCACCAGGACCGCGGTGGCCGCGGCCGCGGACGCCGCGATGATCCGCCGCCGGCGGCGGCGCCTGAACCGGGGCAGGTGCGCCCACTCCCGTTCGACGGCCCGGCTCCGCTTCCGGCGCTCCTCCTCGTCGATCTGGGCGGTGAGCTCCTGGAAGCGCCGGTCGATGTCGTCCATGTCTGACACTGGGGGGTGCTCCGGCGGCAAGTGGTGAGTGAGAATGCTGGCGACCATAATGGACGCTTTCGTCCCGTCTGGGAAATCGGCCCCGCCGGGTTCGGGAGCGGACCGGGCGGCGGATACCGTTGAGGGCATGAGCAGCAGGCAGCAGCCCCGATGGACCCAGACGTGGCTCGGCGGGGTCAGGTCCGCCGGAATCGACCTGGGTTACCCCGGAGAGCGGCTCGGGCTGCCCGAGGAGGGCAGCGGCGCGGTCGCCGGATTCGGCCGCCGGCTCGGCGCCATCGTGATCGACTGGCTGATCTGCACCTGGGCCATCGCCCAGGGCTTCCTCGGCGTCGACCCCGTCGAGCGGGGATGGGTCCCGCTCGCGATCTTCGCGGGCACGACCCTGCTCCTGGTGGGCACCATGGGGATGACCTTCGGCATGCGCCTGCTCGGCATCCGGGTGGCCGCGCTCGACGGCGGCCGCCCCGGCCCGGTGGCCGTCGCGGTCCGCACGCTGCTGCTCTGCCTGGCCGTACCCGCGCTGATCTGGGACCGCGACCAGCGCGGACTGCACGACCGCGCGGCGAACACGGTGGTCGTGCGGATGTGACCCGTACGGTGGGCGGCCGGCGGACGTGACGGCCGCCCGCGGGCGGCCGATCGGTGCGCGGCCGGCCCGCGCGGTCCACCGGCGGGACGGCACCGGCGGGAGCAGCGCAGACGGGCGCGGCACCGGGCCGGGCGGAAACCGGGACGGCCTGTCAGCGCGGCCGGACGCAGGTGAAGATCGCGGTGCCGGGCAGGTGGCGGCCGCGCAGCGGGCTCCATCCGCCCCAGACCCGGTCGTGGCCCGGCGGCCACTCCGGCTCCGTCAGCGCTGCAAGGACCAGCCCCGCCGCCGTGACGCAGTCGACCCAGTCGGCCATCGTCCGGTGGTGCTCCACGTAGCTCGGCTCCCCGTCGGGGCCGACCTCCACGTACGGCGAGCGGTCGAAGTAGGAGCGGTCGGCGGTCAGCCCGCGGGGCCCGGGATCGTCGGGGAAGGCCCACCGGACCGGATGGCTGACCGAGAAGACGAAGCGGCCGCCGGGTCGCAGCACCCGCCGGGTCTCGGCGAGCACGGCCGTCGCGTCGGCCACGAACGGCAGCGCGCCGTACGCCGAGCAGGCCAGGTCGAACGACTCGTCGGCGAAGGGCAGGGCCTCGGCGTCGGCCTGCACCACCGGCAGGGCCCGGCCGGCGGGACCACTCCCGGCGCCGCCGGGACCGTCGCCGGGGTCATCCCCGAGAGCGCCGCCGGAACCATCTCCGGCGGCGTGGTCGAGGTCGATCCGGCGGGAGTGCTGGAGCTGGCGGAACGACAGGTCGAAGGCGGCCACCCGGGCGCCCTGCCCGGCCAGCCACCTCCCGCACTGGCCCGCGCCGCAGCCGATCTCCAGGACGTCCCTGCCCGCCACGTCGCCCAGCAGGCGGGCGTCGGCCTCGTCGAGGCCCTCGGGGCACCAGACGAAACCGGCGTCCCGCAGGAACGGGCCGTGCTCCGCCTGGTAGTCGTCGGCGGCGCCGTCCCACCAGCCGCGGTTGGCCCGCGAGGTGGCGACGGCGTCCACCGGACGGCGCTCGACCCCTTCCGGGGACATCAGCGCATCTTCGGGCGGGGCATCTTCGCGCCGCGCGGCAGTGGGCCCTTGGGCATCGGCAGCGTCTGGGGCAGCGCCTTGAGCCGGTTGTTGATCTCGTAGACCGCGGGCTTCTTGAGGTTGCGGGGCAGCTTCATCAGGTGTCGCTGGAGCTTGCCGATCGGGATCTGGCCCTCGCCGTCACCGGACTGGACGTCGTAGACCGGCACGTCGAGCGCGACCCGCTGGACCCGCTTCTTCTCGGCGACGAGCATCTTCTGCACGCGGCTGCCCGGCCCCTCGGAGACCAGGATGATGCCGGGGTAGCCGACGACGCGGTGCACGATGTCCTGGTCGCGGTTGACCGCGACGGCCGGGGTGACCTCCCAGTTGCCGCGCATGCCCTGCAGGACCGCCGCGGCGGCGCCGGGCTGGCCGTGGAGCATGGAGTACTGCGCCTTCTGGGCGAGCTGGCCGAACACGACCAGGCCGACGGTGAGGGCCAGCATCACGCCGATGACGTAGAGCGGCCACCAGCCCGTCACCAGGCCGATCACCACGCACAGGACGAGCGTGCCGAGCGCCGACGCGTAGACGATCGGCATGCCCTTCGGGTCGGCCTGCTTGATGATCTTGGCGATCATGCGGAGCTGCTTGACGCGCCCCGGGGTCTCTGGGACTTCGGGCTTCTTGGCCATGCTCAGAAGGATACAAATCCCGGGGTCAAGAAATGAAAATGTGACCTTCGAGCGCCGCTCCGCGCAGGGTGCCCGGAGAGGCCGCGGCGGACGGGCGGACGAACGGGCGGACGAACGGGTGGGCGAGCGGCGGACGGGTGGGCGAGCGGCGGACGGGCGGCGGACGGGCGGACGGGCGAAGCGGCGCGGCGGAGACCGCGCGGTGGCCGAGAGGGTACGGCGGGCGGCGGAAGGGCCCCGCGCGGAACGCGGAGCCCTTCGGAGGAGGTGTGAGGCCGGAGCCCTCGGGCCCCCGGGGACCGTCAGGCGTTCTGGCGCGCCTCGACGGCCTGCTTGTAGAGGCGCCCGGCCCGGTAGGAGGAGCGGACCAGCGGTCCGGACATGACCCCGGCGAAGCCGATGGCCTCCGCGTCCTTGGCGAACTGCACGAACTCCTCGGGCTTGACCCAGCGCTCCACCGGGTGGTGGCGCGGGGTGGGCCGGAGGTACTGGGTGACGGTGAGCAGGTCGCACCCGGCCTCGTGCAGGTCGCGCATGGCCTCCAGCACCTCCTCCGGCTCCTCGCCCATGCCCAGGATCAGGTTGGACTTGGTCACCAGCCCGGCCCGGCGGGCCTTGCTGATCACTTCCAGGGAGCGCTCGTAGCGGAAGCCGGGGCGGATGCGCTTGAAGATCCGCGGCACGGTCTCGATGTTGTGCGCGAACACCTCGGGCCGGGCGGAGAAGACCTCCTCCAGCTGCCCCTGGTCGCCGTTGAAGTCGGGGACCAGCAGCTCGACGCCGCAGCCGGGGAGCAGCGTGTGGATCTGCCGGGCGGTCTCGGCGTACAGCCACGCGCCGCCGTCGGGCAGGTCGTCGCGGGCGACACCGGTCACGGTCGCGTAGTTGAGGCCCATCTGGCGGACCGACTCGGCGACGCGGCGCGGCTCGTCGGTGTCGTACTCCTTGGGCTTGCCGGTGTCGATCTGGCAGAAGTCGCACCGCCGGGTGCACTGGTCGCCGCCGATGAGGAAGGTCGCCTCGCGGTCCTCCCAGCACTCCGAGATGTTGGGGCAGCCCGCCTCCTGGCAGACCGTGTGCAGGCCCTCGCGTTTGACCAGCGCCCGCAGCTCGGTGTGGTTGGGCCCGGTCCGGAACCGGGTCTTGATCCACTCGGGCTTCTTCTCGATGGGGGTCTCGGCGTTGCGAACCTCCAGGCGGAGGAGCTTTCGGCCTTCTGGAGCTACGGTCACGCCTCTCACCTTACGTCCCCCCGCACCGGGAAGCGGACCCGGGGCCGCAGGGGCGGCGGGGGGACCTCCGGAGGAGCGCCACGACGGCGGCGGGGGGCCGCCGCGGTGCGGCCGGAGGAGCGTTCACGGGAACGGCGGGGGGACCGCGGGAGGGAACCGGTCGCCGCCGAGGGAGGCCGCCCGCCCCTACCGCCGGAAGAGGTCCTCCTCGGGCAGGTCGCGGCTCTCCACGCCGAGGGCCTCGGCCAGGCGCTTCTCGGCGTACGGCATGACGTCGTCGACCACGATCCGGCGACCGGTCTCGGCCGACAGCGAGGAGACGCCGGCGTCGGCGAACCCGCAGGGGACGATCCGGTTGTACCAGCTCGGGTCGTTGGAGCAGTTGAGGGCGTAGCCGTGCATCGTGACGCCGCCGGCCACCCGGATGCCGACCGCGCCGACCTGCCGGTCCGGCAGGCCGTGGGAGGGGTCGCCGGGGACCCAGACGCCGCTGCGCCCGGAGACCCGGCCGGCCTGCACCCCGAAGTCGGCGCAGACCTTGATGAGCGACTCCTCCAGCAGGCCGATGTAGGTGACCACGTCCAGGCGCTCGTGCAGCCGGACGATCGGGTAGCAGACGAGCTGGCCCGGACCGTGCCAGGTGATCCGGCCTCCGCGGTCGACGTCGATGACGGGAGTGCCGTCACCGGGCCGCTCGTGCGGGGCGGTGCGCCGCCCGGCGGTGTAGACCGGGGCGTGCTCGAGCATCAGGCAGGTGTCGGGCGCCTCCCCGGCGACCCGCCGGGCGTGGATCCGCCGCTGGAGATCCCAGGCCTGCTCGTAGGGGAAATCAACGCCGAGACGGACGACTGCCAGCTCACTCACAGGTTCAAGAGTAGTTGACCGGTCCGACATCAGGACGTGAGGAGCCGGGGCTCGATGCGGAACTCCTTGACCCCGTCCGCGCCGTCGTGCTCGACCCGGTAGGCGCAGGCGCCCTGCCGTACGCTGACGGCCTGGATGAACTCGGTGCCGACGTAGTGGAGCCCGACGCCCTCGTCGGCGGCGTAGCCGCCGGGCAGCTCGCCGGAGGCCACCGACGCGTGCAGCAGCTCGCGCCGCTGCGGGTCGGAGTCGTAGTGCACGCCGCACGAGTAGGGCAGCAGCGCCAGGCCGTCGGACCACGGCCGCAGGGCGGGGCCGAAGGAGTCGGTGTTGCCGCCGACGTGCCAGCAGAGCGCGCCCGCGCTCTGCCCGGACAGCACCACGCCCGCCTTCCAGGCCTCCTCGAAGGCCTCGTCCAGGCCGTGCAGCCGCCACAGCGCCGCCAGGTTGGCCACGCTGCCGCCGCTGACGTAGATCATGTCCTGGCTCAGGATCCACTCGCCCGGGTCCTCGACGTTGGGCATCGGGAACACCGTCAGGTGGCTGAGCTCGACGTCCCACTCGCGGAACGCCCCGTACATCTTCAGCAGCCACTCCGCGTCGTCGCCCGTCGCGGTGGCCAGCAGGCCGAGCCGGGGCCGGTCCTGGCCGGTCAGGTCGAGGCCGTAGCGCAGGAGCCCGCTCGCCTCGACGAAGCCGTAGCGGGCGGAGGGGCGGAACGAGCCGCCGCCGATGGCGAGGATGTGCGACTGGCCGGATCTGCTCATGATGTCGATCTCCCCGGTGACTCCAGTGGGAACAGGGACCCTAGAGTACGGCGGAGAGTGCCTCGTTGAGGTGGATATGCCGGAACGCATAGCCCGAGTCGAGCAGCCGCCGGGGGAGCACCCGCTGCCCGGTCAGCACGCCCTCCTGCGCGAACCCGCCGAGCGCGGCGCGCAGCACGGGGGCGGGCACGGGCAGCGGCATCGCCGGCCGGTGCACCGCCCGCGCCAGCGCCGAGGTGAACTCGGCGTTGGTCACCGGCTCCGGGGCGGTCAGGTTCACCGGCCCCTCGACCGTCCGCTCGCCCATGACGTGCCGTACGGCGTGCACCCAGTCGTCCACGGAGATCCACGACCAGTACTGCCGCCCGGAGCCGAGCGGCGCGCCCAGGCCGAGCTTGAAGATCGGCAGGACGCGGCGGAGCATGCCGCCCTCGCCGCTGAGCACCAGCCCGGTCCGGAGCGTCGCCGTCCTGATCCCCGCGGCGGCGGCCGGCTCGGCCTCGGCCTCCCAGGCCCGGACCACCTCGGCGAGGAAGCCCTCACCGGAGGGGGCCGACTCGTCCACCTCGCGGTCGCCGGTATCGCCGTAGTAGCCGACCGCGGACCCCGACAGCAGCACCGCGGGCGGGGCCGAGAGCCGGGTCAGCGCCGTCACCAGCGTGCGGGTGCCCTCCACCCGGCTGCGCAGGACCTCGCGCCTGTGCTCCTCGGTCCAGCGGCGGTCGCCGATCCCCGCGCCGGCGAGGTGGACCACCGCCTCGGCCCCCTCCAGGGCCGCCGGGTCGACGAGGCCCTTGCCCGGGTTCCAGAACGACTCGTCGGCGCTCTGCGGCGCCCGCCGTACCAGCCGGACCACCCGGACGCCGTCGGCCCGCAGGGATCTGGTCAGCGCCGAGCCGAGCAACCCGGAGGAACCCGTCATGATGGTCGTCATGCGGCCAATCTAACCGGCCGTTCCCGAGATCTCCCGGAGGCGCCGCGGAGCGCCTTCCCGGGCGGCGGGACGGATGAGCGGACCCGCCGGGGGCACCGGGACCCGCGGGGACCGGCCGGGAAAAGGGACCGGGCCGGCCCGCGGAAGGCGGGCCGGCCCGGAGGGAGAGAACGGGGGCTAGGCGTTGAGGCCCAGCTGGTTCTCGAAGCGGCCCTCCTCGAGGCGGCGCTTGACCGTCGTCAGGAAGCGGGCCGCGTCGGCGCCGTCGACCAGGCGGTGGTCGTAGCTGAGCGCGAGGTAGACCATGGAGCGGACGGCGATGACCTCGCCGTCGGGGGTGTCCACCACGACCGGGCGCTTGACGACCGAGCCGGTGCCCAGCATGCCGACCTGAGGCTGGTTGAGGATCGGCGTGTCGAACAGCGCGCCGCGGCTGCCGGTGTTGGTCAGCGTGAACGTGCCGCCGGTGATCTCGTCCGGGCTCACCTTGTTGGTGCGGGTGCGCTCGGCCAGATCGGCGATCTTGCGGGCCAGCCCGGCGATGTTGAGGTCGCCGGCGTTCTTGATCACCGGGACGAGCAGGCCGCGCTCGGTGTCCGTCGCGAAGCCGAGGTGCTCGACGTCGAAGTAGGTGACCTCGTTGGTCTCGCTGTTGATCGTGGCGTTCAGCTTGGGGTGCTGCTTGAGCGCCTCGATCGTCGCCAGGGCGAAGAACGGCATGAAGGAGAGCTTGACGCCCTCGCGCCGCTGGAACTCGCCCTTGGCCCGGTCGCGCAGGCGCGCGATCCTGGTCACGTCGACCTCGACCACCGTGGTGAGCTGCGCCGAGACCTGCAGCGACTCGACCATGCGCTTGGCGATGGTCTGACGCAGGCGCGACATCTTCTCGGTGCGGCCGCGCAGGGTCGTGTCCACCGAGACCGGCTCGGGAGCCGGGGCGGCGGACTGCGCGGGGGCGGCGGCCTGCGGGGCGGGCGCGGCGGCGGCGGCCGGAGCCTGGGCGGGGGTCCGCTCGCGCTGGGCGCGCGCGGCCTCCAGCACGTCCTGCTTGCGGATGCGGCCGCCGACACCGGTGCCGTTCAGGCTGTCGAGGTCCACGTTGTGCTCGCTGGCGAGCTTGCGGACCAGCGGCGTGACGTAGGGGCTCTCGGCGGACGGCTGGGGAGCCGCGGCCGGGGCCTGCGGCGCCGGGGCGGGGGCCTGCGGCGCGGGCGGGGCCTGGGGCGCCGGAGCCGCGGCCTGCGGGGCCGGCGCGGGCGGGGCCGCCTGCGGGGCGGGGGCCTGCGGGGCGGGCTGCGGGATCGAGGAGATCGGCGCCTGCGGGGCGGGCTCCGGCTCGGGGGCGGGCTCCGGCTCCGGGGCCGGGGCCGCCGGGGCCTCGGCGGGGGCGGCGGCGCCCTCGGTGGCGTTCTCGTCGATGAGGGCGAGCTCGGTGCCGACCTCGACGGTCTCGTCCTCAGCGACAATGATCTTGGTGAGGATTCCGGCCGCGGGCGACGGGATCTCGGTGTCCACCTTGTCGGTGGACACCTCGAGGAGCGGCTCGTCGGCCTCGACGCGCTCGCCCTCCTTCTTCAGCCAGCGGGTGACGGTGCCCTCGGTGACGCTCTCGCCGAGCTGGGGCATCTGTACGGACTTCGGCATGGTGTCTTCTCTCGCGTTCCGAGTGAGGGCTTCGACTAGTTGTGGACGTGCAGCGGCTTGCCGGCCAGGGCGAGCATCGCCTCGCCGACGGCCTCCGACTGGGTCGGGTGGGCGTGGATGAGCTGGGCGACCTCGGAGGGCAGGGCCTCCCAGTTGTAGATCAGCTGGCCCTCGGTGACGAGCTCGCCGATGCGGCGGCCCACCATGTGGATGCCGAGCACCGGGCCGTCCTTCTGCGCGATGACCTTCACCGCGCCCTGGGTGCCCAGGATCTGGCTCTTGGGGTTGCCCGCGAGGTCGTAGGTCATCTCCACGATCTCGAGGCCCTTCTCCCGGGCCTGGGCCGAGGTGATGCCGATCGAGGCGACCTCGGGGTCGGAGTAGGTGATGCGGGGCACGCCGTCGTAGTCGATCGCGGGCGGGTTGAGCCCGGCGATGTGCTCGGCGACCATGATGCCCTCGGCGAAGCCGGCGTGGGCGAGCTGCAGGGTCGGGATCAGGTCGCCGACCGCGTAGACGCCCGGCACGCTGGTCTGGCAGTGCTCGTCGACGACGACGGTGCCGCGCTCGATGGCGACGCCGTTCTCCTCGAAGCCCATGCCGGCGGTGACGGCGCCGCGGCCGACGGCCACCAGCAGCAGCTCGGCCTCCAGGGTCTTGCCGTTGGCCAGGCTGACGACCACGCCGGTGTCGGTGGTCTTGACGCCCTCGAAGAAGACGCCCAGCTCCTGCTTGATGCCGCGGCGGCGGAAGGCGCGCTCCAGCAGCTTGGAGCTGGACTCCTCCTCCAGCGGGAGCAGGTGCGGCAGGCCCTCGACGATCGTCACCTCGGCGCCGAAGGAGCGCCAGACGCTGGCGAACTCCACGCCGATGACGCCGCCGCCGAGGACGACCACCGAGGCCGGCACGCGGTCGAGCTTGAGCGCGTGCTCGCTGGTGATGATGCGCTCGCCGTCGATCTCCAGGCCGGGCAGCGACCGGGGCGCCGAGCCCGTGGCCAGCACGATGTTGCGGCCCTCGTAGACGTCGTCGCCCACGGCGACGCGGTTGGGGCCGGCCAGGCGGCCCTCGCCCTCGACGATCGTGATGCCCTTGCTCTTGAGCAGGCCCTGCACGCCCTTCCAGGCGCGGGTGACGATCTTGTCCTTGAACGCGTGGACCGCGGGGACGTCGATGCCCTCGAAACGGGCCTTGACGCCGTAGCTCTCGCTCTCACGCGTCTCGTCGGCCACCTCCGCCGAGTGGAGGAGGGCCTTGGTGGGGATGCATCCCCGGTGCAGGCACGTGCCGCCGATCTTGTCCTTCTCGATCAGCACGACCGTCTTGCCCAGCTCGGCCGCCCGCAGAGCGCAGGCATACCCACCGCTACCGCCACCCAGGACGACGATGTCGTAGGGGCCGCTGCCATCAGCCACAGGAATGCTCCTTGTCGGATCGTTATGCCGCCGGGGGCCGGCTTCTGACCGGGCCCCGGCAAGCGCATCTTTTCACTTGTCCACGCCGCGTGTTCCCTGCTCGCGCAGGGTTTGACCTCAGCGCGAGTACTGTTCGGCGAGGCCGACGAGGGTCCGGGTGATCGCCCCGGTCCCGCCCTTCGGCGTGTAGCCGTGCGGTTCGCCCTTGTTGAAGGCGGGACCGGCCATGTCGATGTGCGCCCAGCGCACGCCCTCCGGCACGAACTCCCGCAGGAAGATGGCCGCGGTCAGCATGCCCCCGAAGCGCTCGGGGTGCAGGTTGGCGATGTCGGCGACGGGGGAGTCGAGCCCCTTGCGGAGCTCGTCGGGCAGGGGCATGCCCCAGGTGCTCTCGCCCTGCTCGGCGGCGATCCGGACGACCTCCTCGCGGAGCTCGTCGTCGTTGGCCATGACGCCGGCCGTACGCCAGCCGAGCGCGACGATCTGCGCGCCGGTGAGCGTGGCGACGTCCACGATCAGGTCGGGGGAGTCCTCGCCGGCGCGGGCGATGCCGTCGATCAGGACCAGGCGGCCCTCGGCGTCGGTGTCGAGCACCTCCACGGTCTTGCCCGCGTAGCTGGTGAACACGTCCGACGGGCGCTGGGCGGTGCCGCTCGGCATGTTCTCGGCCAGGCACAGGTAGCCGACCGCGTTGACCTTCAGGCCGAGCCGGGCGATCGCGACGAGCGCGCCGAAGACCGCGCCCGCGCCGCCCATGTCGGACTTCATCCAGTCCATCGAGGCGGTCGGCTTGAGCGACAGGCCGCCGGAGTCGAAGGTGATGCCCTTGCCGACGAACGCGACCGTCTTGGCGGCCTCCGGGTGGCTGTAGGCGAGCCGGACCAGGCGGGGCGGGTTGACCGAGCCCTGGCCGACGGCGACGATGCCGCCGTAGCCGCCCTCCTTGAGGGCCTTCTCGTCCAGGACCTCCACCGACAGGCCGGCCTCGGCGCCGGTCTGCTCGGCGATCTCGGCGAAGCGGGCCGGCCACAGGTCCGAGGGCGGGGTGTTGACCAGGTCGCGGACCAGGGAGACGGAGGCGGCGACGGTGGCGGCGCGCCCGACGGCGGCCTCGGCCCCCTCGGCGCGGCTGAGCACGGTGATCTCGCCGACCGGGGCGGTCTGCTCCCCGCCGGTGCGGTATCTGGTGAAGGAGTAGGCGCCGAGCAGCCCGCCCAGGGCCAGCGCGGCGGTCCGCTCCGCGTCCGCGGCGGGCAGGGCGAGGGCGACGCGGCCGGTCCCGGCCAGGGCGCGGGTCGCGGTGCCCGCCGCGCGGCGCAGGACCTCGGGGTCGTAGTCCCCCTCGGGGGCGTCGCCGAGGCCGACGGCGACGAGGAGCGGGGCGGTCAGCGCGCCGAAGGTCGGCACCTTGGCGATCTCACCCGGCTTGCCCTTGACGCCCATGGCGCCGAGGGTGGCGGCGAGCCTGCCGCCGAACGCCTCGTCGAGCCCCTCGGCCCCGGGGGCGGCGCGCAGGCCGTCCGGACCGGTGTGGACTCCGACGACCAGCGCTTCGGTATCGAAAGAGACGACGTTGTCACTTGAGTTCAGCCGCACAGTGGTCACGTAGGCCGATGCTAGTCCTGCCGGGGCCGTACGCATAAACGAGGGGTCGTCCTACCAATCGGTAAACCTTGAATGGTGCTATTCGAAGTAGCTTCATCTCATATGTGGTGCTAGTGTCGATAGCACCATGTTGCTCACTCTGGACCTGAACGACCCCCGGCCGCTGCACGAACAGGTCGCCGGGACGATCCGCCGAGCCATCGCCGACGGGTCCTACACCCCCGGTGACCGGCTGCCGCCCGCCCGCGACCTGGCGGACGCGCTCGGCATCAACGCCAACACCGTCCTGCGCGCGCTGCGCGAGCTGCGGGACGAGGGCCTGCTGGAGTTCCGCCGCGGCCGGGGCGTCAGCGTGCTGAGCCGCCCGGACGCCCGCGGGGCGCTGGCGGAGGCCGTGCGCGAACTGCTCGCCGAGGCCGACCGGTACGGCTACGGCCCCGAAGAAGTCATCCACATCATCAGGGAGCTCTCATGACCGACTCCGCCCGCCGGCCGTCCACGTCCGCCCCGCCGGGCGGCCGCGCCTCCTCCCGGGGGTTCGCCGTCGCCGTCGCCGCCGTCTGGGGCGCGCTCGTCACCGCGGTCCTGGTCGCCGTGCCGCTCGCGCTCCGCGACCGCCTGCCCGAGCCGATGGCGATCCACTGGAGCGGCGGCTCCGTCCCGGACCGGAGCATGCCCTTCGCCGGCGACCTGGCCACCGGCCTGGCCCTGTGGGGCGTGGCCTGGGCGTTCCTGCTCGGCGCCGCCCTGCACGGCGCGGCCCTGCGCGGGCGGCCGACGCGCGTGCAGTGGTGGGGCTTCCTGTTCGGCTGGGCCGTGTTCGCGCTGGGCGTCCAGGGCGCCACGCTCCTGGCCAACCTCGACGCGGGCGACTGGCGGCGGGCCCTGCTGCCCGGCTGGACGGTCCTCGCCGTCCTGGGCGCCGCCGTCGCGGTGGGCGTGCTCGCGGGATGGCTCGGCAGGGGAGGGCCGGACCGGGCCCCGGCCCGCGCGGAGGAGGCGCCGAGCCTGCGGCTCCGCCCCGGCCGGCGCGCGGTCTGGGTGAGCCGCACCTCCAACCCGTGGCTGCTCGCCCTCTCGGGGGTGGTGCTGGCCGCCTCGGCCGGAGCGGCCGTGCTGGCCGCCGTGGGAGTCCTGGACGGTTCCGCCGCCTGGACCACCGCCGCGGCCACCGCCCTCGCCGCGCTGCTCGGGCTCGCCACCGCCACGATCCAGGTCAGGGTCGACGCCGACGGCCTGCGGGTCGGCTTCGGGCCGCTGGCCCGGCCCGCCTACCGGGTGCCCGCCGGTGCGATCGAGTCGGCCCGGGCGGAGCGGGCCACCCCCGCCCAGGTCGGGGGATGGGGGCTGCGGGGCGTGCCCGGCACCGGGCGGATGACCCTCATGCTCCGCGGCGGCGAGCACCTGGTGGTCCGCCGCACCACGGGCGGCGAGTTCGCCGTCTCCGCCGACGACGCCGAGCGCGGCGCCGCCCTCCTCAACGCCTACGCCGCCGAGAGCGACGCCCTCCGCCCGTGACCGGACCCCGCCGCCACGAGCCCTACCGCCCGGCCGATCCGCACGTCGGCGCAGAGCCTTCACCCCGTTCCCCTCCGGCCCGCCCCCTCCGTCCGCGGGCGGGCCGGTCCCGCCTGTGAAAGGTGACGCCATGCCCCGCCGACCCACCGACCTGTGGGTGTTCCTGTCCGTCGCGTTCGGCCTGTCCTGGCTGATCGCCTCCCCTCTCTGGCTCGGGGGCGTCGCACTCGGCTCCCCGGCCGCCCTGGCGATCGGCCTGGCGATGATGTCCACCCCCGCCCTCGGCGCCCTGGCCGTCCGGCTGTACGGCGGGCGGAGCGGTGCGCCCCGGACCTCCCGGCGCGAGTGGGCCGCGGGCACCGGCCTGACCCTCGGCGAGCGCCGGGGCCGCACGGCCGCGTTCGTCGCGCTGGCCTGGCTCGGCACCCCGCTGCTGGTCGTCGCGGCGACCGCGGTCAGCGCCGCCCTCGGCCTGCTCAGCCTCGACCTCGACGGGCTCAGCCTGTTCCGCCAGACCCTCGCCGAAGCCGATCCCGGCCGGGCCCCGGCCGCCGACCCCCATGTCCTGGTCGCCGCCCAGCTCGCGGTGGCGGTGCTGGTCGGGCCGCTGACGAACACGGTCGCGGCGTTCGGCGAGGAGTGGGGCTGGCGCGGCTGGCTGCTGCCCCGGCTGATGCCGCTGGGCACCGCGCGGGCGCTGCTGCTGTCGGGGGTGATCTGGGGGGCCTGGCACGCCCCGCTCACCCTGCTCGGTTACAACTACCCGGCGCTCGGCGCCTGGGCGGCCCCCTTCTTCATCGTCTTCTGCGTGCCGTACGGAGCCCTGCTCGGCTGGCTCCGGCTGTACTCGGGCAGCGTCTGGCCCGCGGCCGTCGGCCACGGCGCGCTCAACGCCACGGCGGGCGTCCCGCTGCTCCTGGGCGACGCCGCAGCCCCGCCGGACCTCGTCGTCGCCGGGATCACCGGCCTGGTCGGCTCGGCGCTGCTGGCGGCGGTCTCCGCCGTGCTGCTGCGGCGCTGGCCGGTACGGCGGCCCGCCGTGTCACGGTCCGAAGCCGCCGTCTGAGAACGCCGTCCGCAGGCCACCGTCCACTGCTCACCGGCCGAGGTCGCGGCCCGGGTCCTCGGCGCGGGTTGTCTTCCGTCCCGTCGCGCCCGGATGCCCGGCGGGGCCCACCACAGGGCTCAGGGCTCACCACAGGGCCACGCAGGCCAACAGGGCGGCGGCCGCGGCGGTCTCGGCGAGCGCGCCGAGCACGTCCCCGGTGATCCCGCCCAGCCGCCGCACCGCCCGGCGCCGCAGCACCGACGCGGCGAGCAGTCCGGCCGCCACCGCCGGAAGGCCGAGGAACACGATGAGCGGTGACCAGCTCGCGGGGAGATCGGCAGCGGGGGCGAGGGACACGCCCACCACGTCCGAGCGGGCCGGACCTGCCTCGATCCCCTCGAGTGCCGCGTAGGAACCGATGCCCGTGCCCTCCACAGAGGTGTACGCCGCGTAGCGGCGGCCGAAGGCGTCGTCCGGAGGAAGCAGGCGAAGGGCCCCGAGGCAGTAGGCGCACGTCAGCACCACCAGTCCGACCAGGGACAGGGCGGTCGCGGCCAGGGCGGGGCCGCGCCGTACGGTGCCCGCGACCATCGCGCCGAGCCCGCCCGGCCGGGCCGCCGGGACGCCCTCCCGGCAGGCCCAGGTGATCGCCAGCCGCCCGGCGACGCAGGCGGCGACCAGCGCGACGGGCCCGTATCCGGCGGCGGAGGCCTCCGCCAGCGCCGCGACCTGGACGCCCAGCACCAGGACCAGCGTCACCACGCCGAAGGGGCCGATGTCGGAGCGCTTCATGATGTCCAGGGCCTGCCCGGCGGGCCTGCCGCTGCCCAGCCCGTCGGCGAGGTCGGCCAGCCCGTCCAGGTGCAGGGCCCGGGTGAGCAGCGCGAGCGTGCCGACCGCCAGGACCGAGGCGAGCAGCGGCGAGACCTCCAGCCAGAGCGCGGCCGAGAGCACGACCGCGGCGACCCCGCCGAGCAGTGCGCCGACCAGCGGGGCGAGCGCCATGGCCCGTCCGCCCGCCCGGCGGTCCACGGTCCCCGGCCGCACCGGGAAAACGCTCAGCGTGCCGACCGCCAGCCGGAGCCCGTCACCGAACGCGGACGGACCGCCGGAAGCCCCGGGCCCGCCGGTGTTCCCGGGGGTGCCGGTGCTCTCCGGGGGCGGTTCTCCAGACATGACCGACGATCGTAGCGCCGGGCCGTCCGCCCGCCGGGACGGCCCGGCCCGGCCGGGAGCGGGCCGTCAGACGGGCAGGGGGAGCAGGCGCCCGGCGACGACGAGGGCCACCTCCTCCGACTCGGCGGCCAGGCGCTGGTTCAGGCGGCCCAGCACGTCGCGGAAGAGCCGCCCGCCGGAGGTGGCGGGGACCACGCCCAGGCCGACCTCGTCGGAGACGGCGACGACGCGCACCCGCGTCCGCCGCCACGCCGCCACCAGCTCGTCGCAGCGCGCCTCGACCCGGGCGAGCGCCTCCGGGGCCCGGTCCCAGGCGCCGCACCCGTCGAGGACGGCGGTGACCCAGGTGCCCAGGCCGTCGACCAGCAGGGGGGACCGCGCGTCCGCCAGCAGCCCGGCCAGGTCCGTGGTCTCGGCCGTGCTCCAGTGGGCGGGACGCCGCTCCCGGTGGGCCCGGATCCGGCCGAGCCACTCCGGGTCGCCGTCCCCGGACGGCCCCGTCGCCGCGTAGACGACCTCGGGCTCGGCCAGCAGCCGCAGCTCGGCCTCGGCCGACTTGCCCGACCGCGACCCGCCCAGCAGCAGGGTCCGGCGCGGCGGCTCCGGCCGGGCGGGCGCGGGCCCGCGGGCGTCGAGGAGCGTCCCGTCGGGTACGGCCCGCACCCCCCACAGCGCGAGCCGCCGCTCCAGCTCGGCCTCGCTCGGCACCCGGTGGTCGATCCCGACGGCGACGACGTGGGTGCGGCCGGTCACCAGGCCCAGGCGCCGCAGCAGGCCCAGCCGCTCCGGCCGGTCCAGCACGTCGAGGAGCACGACGTCGTAGGGGTCGTCCGCGGGGTCGGGGACGAAACCGGGGGCGGCGTGCAGCAGGCGGCCGCCGTCCGCGGCGACCACGGTGAAGCCGTCCTGCGGGAGCGGGCGGCCGTCGACGAGGACCCGGGTGGGGCGGCGGGGGACGGGCAGGCGGCCGCAGGAGGCGCAGGGGCAGCCGGGGACGGGCCGGCCGAGCGGTCCCGCCGTACCCTCGAACAGGACTTCCACCCGGAAAGGGTCGCACGGCGCGGCGGATGACCGGTGCGCCGCACTTCGAGATCACGTAGGCTCACGGAGCCGCCGGGAGACCGGCTGGGACCGGCGGCGCACCGGCGAGAGGGAGCGTGTGGCATGGTGTGGCGCTGGCGTTACGAGGACGCGAACGGCGGAGAGGTGACCGAGGGGGTCATGATGCCGGGCGACGCGTTCACGAGTCAGGCCGACGCGGAGTCCTGGCTCGGCGAGAACTGGCGCGAGCTGCTCGCCGCCGGCGTGGAGAAGGTCACCCTCCTGGAGGACGACCGGGTCGAGTACGCCGGGATGTCGCTGCGCGAGGAGTAGGAGAGGCCCCCGCTCCCCACGCTGGGGAGCGGGGGCCGCCCCCGGGCGCCGCCGTCGCGGCCACGGGCGCCCGGGCGGTGCGCGGACGCCCTGGGACGTCCCTGCCGCACCGTCGGTACGGGCGCCCGGGCGGTGCGCGGACGCCCTGGGGCGTCCCGCTCCGCCGTCGCGGCTACGGGCGCTTGGGCGGGCTGACGGTCTTGGCCGGGTCCCGCTCGACGATCGGGTCCAGCACGTCGTCGATCTTCTTCAGCACCTCGGCGTCCAGCTTCACCCCGGCCGCCTTGACGTTGTCCCGGACCTGCTCGGGCTTGGTCGCGCCGACGATGGCGGAGGAGACGTTCGGGTTCTGCAGCACCCACGCCACCGCGAGCTGGGCCATGGTCAGGCCGAGGTCGGCGGCGATCGGCTTCAGCTCCTGGACGCGGGTGAGCACGTCGTCGGAGAGCATCCGGGAGATGAAGTTGCCCCCGGTCGGGTCGGTGGCCCGCGAGCCGGCGGGCGGCGGCTGGCCCGGGAGATACTTGCCGGTGAGCACGCCCTGGGCGATCGGGGACCAGACGACCTGGCCGAGGCCCTCCTTCTGGCACAGCGGCACGACCTCGGCCTCGATGACCCGCCACAGCATGGAGTACTGCGGCTGGTTGGAGACCAGGCGGTCGAAGCCCATCTCGTCGGCGATCTTCAGCGCCGCGGCGATCTGCTCGGCGTTCCACTCGCTGACGCCCACGTAGAGGACCTTGCCCTGGCGGACCAGGTCGTCGAAGGTCTTGAGGGTCTCCTCGAGGGGCGTCTCGTGGTCGAACCGGTGCGCCTGGTACAGGTCGACGTAGTCGGTCTGCAGGCGGCGCAGCGAGCCGTGGATCGACTCGGTGATGTGCTTGCGGGACAGCCCGCGGTCGTTGGGGCCGGGACCCGTCGGCCAGTAGACCTTGGTGAAGATCTCCAGGGACTCCCGGCGCACGCCCTTGAGCGCGCGGCCGAGCACTTCCTCCGCCCTGGTCCCGGCGTACACGTCGGCGGTGTCGAAGGTGGTGATCCCCTCGTCGAGCGCCGCCTGCACACATTCCTTGGCGGCGTCCTCCTCGACCTGGGAGCCGTGCGTGATCCAATTGCCGTAGCTGATCTCACTGACCATGAGACCGCTGCGGCCGAGGTGACGGAATTCCATGTCTTCGACCCTAGTAGGCGGCGGCTGAAGATCTGATCCGGGATACTCTGCCCGGCGTGCGGCGTTTGATCACTTATCGATGGGTACGGCTCGCGCTCGCGGCCACCGTGACGGCGGTGGCGGTCGCGGTGGTGGTCGCGGTCGTGCGGCTTCGGGGCCGCACCGCCCGTCCGGACGGACGGGCGGTGCCGGGGGCGGACCGCGGGACGCGTACGGCCTCCGGCGGGCGGGAGGATCCCCGCGGGGATCCCCGGACACGTCCGGGGGAGGAGGCCGCAGCGGATCGGGAGGCGGTGGCGCCGTGGCCCCCCGCCCCGATCCTCGGCACTCCGACCGCCGCCGACCTGGCGCGTTACGCGCGCAGGCCGTACGAACCGAAGCCGAGACCGCCGAGGCCGCCCCTGGACGAGGCGACCCGCCGGCGTGTGGTGCGCTGGGGTTCCGCGGCGGTCGCCCTGGGCGTGCTGGTCTTCGCCGCCCAGGTTCTGGAGACGGCGGTCTTCTCCGGTGAGGGGCCCGGGGCGGCGTCCCCGTACGTGGAGGAGCACTACTTCCGCGACGAGGAGCTTCCGTTCATGACGGCCGGCCGTGACTGCACCGCACCCACCCGGCTGGCGGACGGCCGGCTGCACGCTCTCTGCACGGCGCCGACGGCCACGACCGCACCCGGAGGCGGCGGCCCCCTCGTCGCCACCGTCGTCCCGCGGACCGGCAGGACGGAGTCCCCCTCCGGTCCGGGACGCGGGACGCCCGCGCGCGCCGGCGAATCGCCGGAACCCGGGGCCCCGGGATCCGACCTGGACTGCGCTCCCGGGCCGGGCGCCCCGGTGGTGCGCAGAGTCGACGCGAAGGTGACCCGCGCCGTGAACCGGCAGTGGGCACGGATCGAACGGTGGCTGAAGGCCAACGCGCCCGAGACCCACCGCACGCTCGCCGGCCCCGCCCGCGCCCGCACGATCGCGGTCGCCGAGGCGCAGATGGGCCTGCGCTTCCCCGACGACCTGAAGGCCTCCCTGCTCCGGCACGACGGATCCCGAGCCGGCCGTTCGTCGTGGGGGTTCGGCCCCATGGGCTACGAGTCCTTGAGCGTCCGGCAGATCCGCGACGACTGGCGTGGACTGTGCAAGATCGAACGGGTGCAGGAGGGAGCCGACGACCGCGGGGAGTGGTGGGACGGGCGGCTGATCCCGGTCGGCTCGGACGGCACCGGCGGCGAGCTCGTCGTCGACTCCGTACGGCGGGACGTCGGCGAGGGCTCCTTCGAGAACGGCGGCGGGGCGACGTCCTTCACCCCGGGCGGGGTCCGGGTCCGCTCCTACCACGCTCTGCTGCGCATGACCGCCGACGCCCTGGAGAACGGAGGGTCCGTGGGCCACTGGGAACCGGTGGTCCGCGGCGGGGCGCTGGAATGGAGATTCCGGGACGGGACCGGCCGCGGCTGACCTCCGAGCCGGCAGGACCGCTCCCGTGCGGTCCGGGCCGCGTCCGGGCGGTGGCGGCCGCACCTCGCAGGGCGGGTGCCGCCGTGCGGACGCGTTCGGAGACCGCGGCTTTTGCGGCGGAACGCGCCGGGCCCCGCCCCCGGGAGGGGGCGGGGCCCGGCGCGGTCGAGGACGGCTACTTCTTCGGCGGGACCGGCTTGCCGCCGGGGAGGAACTGCGGCGGCGGGAAGCGCAGCTTGCGGATCTGCAGCGCGCGCATCGCCGCGTAGAAGCCGACGCCCCGCAGGCTCTCGCCGGGGAACTTCTCGGCGGCGAGCTTCTTGACCTTCCAGGACACCCAGATCGAGGTGAACAGGACGCCGAGCATCATGATCGGCCAGCCGATCCCGATCACGGCCGCGGTGACCTGCCCGCGGACGACGACCGGGAAGGGGATCCAGGTGAGCAGCAGGATGGCCAGGGAGAACGGCAGGAAGTACTGGCTGACCAGGCGGCGGGAGTCGACCCAGTCACGGGCGAACTTGCGGACCGGACCCCGGTCGCGGGCCGGGAAGTAGCGCTCGTCGCCGCGCATCATGCCCTCGCGGGCCTTGGCCCGGTCGGCGGCCTGGCGCTCGCGGAGGTTCTTGTAGGCCTCTTTGCGGTTCTTGGGAGCGGTCACCGGCTGGCGGCGACGGCCTTCGGCGTCCCGGCGCTTGGGTGTGGGACGCCCCTTGCCCGCAGGCTTAGGATCGGTGGCGGAGACGGGGGAATCGTCCGCGGTGGTCTGGGTACGTCGGAACACAAGGTCAGCCTACCGGGACTGCAACTTAGTGACGCCCCCGTGCGTTATGCGTAGGGTGAACCCTATGTGGCTCCGCCGCTCTTGCCGGGGGCCGGAATCACTGGGGTGGCCTGAAGCGCATTTGAAGAAGGGGACGGCCGACGCGCATGAGCGTGATGAAGAGACTTTCCATGATCTTCAAGTCCAAGGCCAACGAGGCCCTGGACAAGATGGAGGATCCGCGCCAGACCTTGGACTACTCCTATCAGCGGCAGCTGGAGCTGCTGCAGAAGGTGCGCCGGGGCGTGGCCGACGTCGCAACCTCGCGCAAGAGGGTCGAGCTGCAGATCAACCAGATCGAGGCGCAGGCGCGCAAGCTGGAGGAGCAGGGGCGCAAGGCGCTCAGCGTGGGCCGTGAGGACCTCGCCCGCGAGGCGCTGACCCGCCGCAACGGCCTGCAGACCCAGATCGCCGACCTGAAGGTGCAGCACGACAACCTGCAGGCGGAGGAGGAGAAGCTCACCCACGCCTCGCACCGCCTCCAGGCCAAGGTCGACGCCTTCCGCACGCGGAAGGAGACGATCAAGGCCACCTACACCGCGGCCGAGGCGCAGACGCGGATCAACGAGGCCTTCTCCGGCATCTCCGAGGAGATGGGCGACGTCGGCCTGGCGATCCAGCGCGCCGAGGACAAGACCGCGCAGATGCAGGCGCGGGCCGGGGCCATCGACGAGCTGCTCGCCAGCGGCGCGCTGGACGACTTCAGCGGGTCGCGCGGCGACGACATCCAGGCGGAGCTGGACCGGATGGGCGGCGGCACCGACGTCGAGCTGGAGATCGCCCGGATGAAGGCCGAGCTGGGCCAGGCGCCCGCGCCGAAGAGCGCGATCGAGCAGGGACAGCCGCAGCAGCAGCCGGCCCCGCAGCAGCAGCAGTACCAGCAGCAGCCGCCGCAGGCCGAGCCGTACGGCCAGCCGCAGCAGCCGACCCAGCAGTACCGCCAGCCGGGGGAGGGCCAGTGATCGTTCGCATCATGGGCGAGGGGCAGGTCGAGATCGCGGCCGACGACCTCGCCGCGCTCAACAAGCTGGACGGCGAGCTGGAGGCGGCCATCCAGGCGGGGGACGAGGAGACGTTCCGGGGCCGGCTGCACGCCCTGCTGGACAAGGTCCGCGAGGTCGGCAGGGAGCTGCCGGACGAGAGCCTGGAGCCGTCGGAGCTGATCCTGCCGCCGGCCGACGCCTCGATGGAGGAGGTCCGGGAGATGCTGGGGGACGAGGGCCTGATCCCCGGATAGCGCACCCTTCCTCCACGGATGCCCGGAGCGGAGCGGATCCGCCCCGGGCCGGGCCCTCCCGGCATCGGGCGGGCCTTTTCTGTGCCCCTGCCCGGGGTTGATGTGCAGGTTGCGGAGATTTGCCCTCACAATGGGACAGAAAAAGCCCAGTGAGAGAGGGTGTCGCTATGCCGGACCTTGCGCCCTTGCGCCCCGGGGACCCCGAGCGGGTGCGCGAGTACCGGCTCACCGCGCGCCTCGGCGAGGGGGGCCAGGGAACGGTCTACCTCGGTGAGTCCGAGTCGGGAGCGCGCGTCGCGGTCAAGCTGCTCCGTGCCGACCTCGCACAGGACGAGGAGGCTTTGGAACGTTTCGTTCGCGAGGTCAGCACGACCCAGCGCGTCTCGCCGTTCTGCACCGCCGCGGTGCTGGACACCGGAGTGGACCAGCACCGGCCGTACATCGTCAGCGAGTACATCGACGGGCCGACGCTCGACGCGGTCGTGGCCGCCGAGGGCCCGCGCTCGGGCTCGGCGCTGCACCGCCTCGCGATCGGCACGGTCACCGCGCTCGTCGCGATCCACCAGGCGGGGATCGTGCACCGCGACTTCAAGCCGTCCAACGTGCTGCTCGCGCCCGACGGCCCCCGCGTCATCGACTTCGGCATCGCCAAGGCCCTCGACCGCACCTCGACGCTGACCGCGATGGCGATCGGCACCCCCTCCTACATGACCCCCGAGCAGCTCGCGGGAGAGGCGGCCGGCTCGGCCGCCGACATGTTCGCCTGGGGCTGCACCATGGTCTTCGCCGCCACCGGGGCGCCGCCGTTCGGCACCGACAGCCTGCCGGCGATCTTCAACCGCATCATGAACGCCGAGCCGGACCTGTCGGCCATCGGCGACGCGGCCCTGCGCGAGCTGGTGGGCGACTGCCTGGCCAAGGACGCCAAGCTCCGCCCGACGGCGAGCGAGGCGCTGATGCGCCTGCTCGGCCACGGCGGCGCGGGCACGACGGGCGGCGCGCCCCCGGTCCCGCCCCAGGGCATCCTCGCCGAGGGCTCGGCCGCGGCCGCCCAGCAGACCGGCCCGGGCCCGGACGGCTTCCCCCACCCGCAGGGCGCCCAGGGCCGCCCGCCGCACCAGACCGGACCCGGAGGCTTCGCCCACCAGACCGGACCCGGAGGCTTCGCCCACCCGGCCGGACCGGGCGGGTTCGCCCACCAGGCCGGTCCCGGCGGCCACCCGCAGCAGACCGGCCCGGGCGGCTTCCCGCAGCAGACCGGCCCGGGCGGCTTCCCGCAGCAGGCGGGGCCGGGCGGCTACCCGCCGCACCAGACCGGCCCCGGCGGGTTCGGGCAGACCACATACGGCGTCCCGCCGCAGGGCGGCGTGCCCCACCCCGGTCCCGAGGGGCACCCGGGCGGCGTGTTCGCGCAGCCCACGGCCCCCGGCGGGCAGGCGCCGCACCCGGGCCCCGGCGGGTACGGCCAGCACCCGCCGTACGGCGCGCCGCAGGGCGCCGCGCCGTACGGCGGGCCCGGGGGGCAGGGCGCGGGGGCGCGCGGGACCGGGCGGGTGCGCCGGGTCTGGATCGCGGTCGGAGCGGGACTCGCGGTGGCGCTCGTCGCCGGCGGCGGTGTCACGCTGGCGCTGCGGGACGGCGGGTCCGAGGTGACCCCGTCCCCCTCGGCGGCCGCCAGCGCGCCCGCGACGCAGGACGCCACGCCCAGCCCGGTCGCCGCCCGGGTGCCGGAGGCCGCCCGGGAGATCAAGCTCCCGGGCAGCTCCACCACGATCCACGAGAGCGACGAGGACCCGATCCGGCTGACCTCCTACAGCCTGGAGACGGCCGGGAAGTTCCACGTCTACGCCCGCGAGCACGGCGCGAACGACTTCGCCGCCGCCGACCAGTACATCGACTACACGGTGAACCCCGAGGGGACCGGGGCGCTGGCCACCGACCTGCAGTACGACAAGGACAGCTACGCCCTGGTCTCGATCATCGACCGGGCCGGCGGCGCGGTGAACAAGGTCAGGCTCACCAAGGCCCCGGTCTACCCGTCGCTGCCGCAGTGGTCGCCGGATGGGAGCAAGGGACTGGTCACGCTCTACCAGGCGGACACCGACGCGACCAAGCCCAGCCACCCGTACGGCTACGCGATCATCGACATCGCCGCCCGGAAGGCGAAGATCGTCAAGGTGAAGGAGAAGGACGCCGGGACGTGGAGCTACTTCTGGCGGGGTGACGGCCGCGCGGTCGGCACCTGGGCGATCGACGGCGACACCCACCGCATCCGCTTCTACGACCTCCAGGGCACGATCCTGCAGACCCTGCTCGACGTGGGCAAGCCGCTCACGGTCGAGGGGGAGGACGTCAACCCGTCCGGGTCGCTGATCATGACGTACTGCAAGGGGACCGAGCAGGAGATCTGCGTCTGGTCCACCGCCGCCGACGGGGAGCCTCAGGCCCGCATCCCCTTCGCGACCAAGCGGGTCGTCGGCTGGTACGACGACCAGCACATCGCGGCCTGGCGGGCGAGGGGTTCCGGTTTCGAGGCGGTCGTGATCGACCTGAAGGGCGAGGTCAAGCGGGTGCTCGCGGAGACCGCGGACGCCAAGGAGTACGAGAAGCAGTTCATGCGCTACACCCGGGTGCGCTGACCGCCGTACCTCCGGTCCCGCCGTGGCCCTCCACGGCGGGACCGGGGGGTCACGGCAGGGCGAGCATCCGGTCCAGGGCGACCTTGGCCCAGTGGGTGGTGTCGGGGTCCACGGTGATCCGGTTGACGACCTGGCCGGCGGCCAGGGACTCCAGCGCCCACACCAGGTGCGGCAGGTCGATCCGGTTCATCGTCGAGCAGTAGCAGACGGTCCGGTCCAGGAACGACACGTTCTTGTCGGGGAACATGGTCCCGAGCCGCTTGACCAGGTTGAGCTCGGTGCCGATGGCCCAGGAGGAGCCGGCCGGGGCCTCGGTGAGCATCTTGATGATGTACTCGGTCGAGCCGACGTGGTCGGCCTTGACCACCACCTCGTGCCGGCACTCGGGGTGGACCAGCACGTTGACGCCGGGGATGCGCGCGCGGACGTCGTCCACGCTCTCGGCGGTGAACCGGCCGTGCACCGAGCAGTGCCCCCGCCACAGGATCATCTTGGCGTCGCGGAGCTGCTGCTCGGTCAGGCCGCCGTTCGGCCGGTGCGGGTTGTAGACGACGCAGTCGTCCAGGGACAGGCCCATCTCCAGTACGGCGGTGTTGCGGCCCAGGTGCTGGTCGGGCAGGAACAGCACCTTCTCGCCGCGGGAGAAGGCCCAGTCCAGGGCCCGGCGCGCGTTGGAGGAGGTGCACACGGCGCCGCCGTTGCGCCCGCAGAACGCCTTGATGTCGGCGCTGGAGTTCATGTAGGTCACCGGGACGGTGACGTCGGCGATGCCGGCGTCGGCGAGCGCGTCCCAGCACTCCTCGACCTGGTCGAAGGTGGCCATGTCGGCCATGGAGCACCCGGCGGCCAGGTCCGGGAGCACGACCTTCTGGGAGTCGCCGGTCAGGATGTCGGCCGACTCGGCCATGAAGTGCACGCCGCAGAAGACGATGTACTCGGCCTCGGGACGGGCCGCGGCCTGCTGGGCGAGCTTGAACGAGTCGCCGGTCACGTCGGCGAACCGGATGACCTCGTCGCGCTGGTAGTGGTGGCCGAGCACGAAGACCCGGTCGCCGAGCGCCGCCTTGGCCCGCTCCGCGCGCTCCACGAGCGCCGGGTCGGAGGCCGGCGGCAGCTCACCCGGGCAGTCCACCCCGCGCTCACTGTGCGGGTCGGCCTGGCGGCCGAGGACGAAGAGCGGAAGCCCGGTCTCGGTGGTCGTCACGACCACACCCCCTTATCGTCTAAGTGACGACTAATCATGACACACGGTCCGGGGGATTTATTCCGAGGGGTCGGGGGATCGGAATGCATGGCATCCCGCGGGTGTTGGTAGCGTCTGAGAAGGACGTCAGGAACAGACAGCCGTTCAGACGGGCGGTTGACGTAGACGCGGGAGTCACCACATGTCGGTTGAGAGCAGCGAGACCACGGCGCAGGGCCTGATCCTGAGCGACGCGGCCGCGGCCAAGGTCAAGAGCCTGCTGGAGCAGCAGGGCGAGGAGGGCCTCCAGCTGCGTGTGGCCGTGCAGCCCGGCGGCTGCTCCGGCCTGCGCTACCAGCTCTTCTTCGACGACCGTTCGATGGACGGCGACGTCGTCACGGACTTCAACGGTGTCAGCGTGGTCACCGACCGGATGAGCGCGCCGTACCTCGTGGGCGCCACGGTCGACTTCGTCGACACGATCGAGAAGCAGGGCTTCACGATCGACAACCCGAACGCCACGGGCTCCTGCGCCTGCGGCGACTCGTTCAACTGAACCGGCCGTACGGCCGGCACGCCTGAAAAGCCCTGCCAGGTGAGACGTTCCTCACCCGGCAGGGCTTTCACGTGCCGTGACTTGGCGTATTCTTGCGTGGCTCACCGCCCGAAGATGCTGACAACGAGGAGAAGGATCCCGTGCGCATCGCCGTCACCGGCTCAATCGCGACCGACCATCTGATGACCTTCCCGGGCAGGTTCGGTGATCAGCTGATCGCCGACCAGCTCGACCGGGTCTCCCTGTCGTTCCTCGTGGACGACCTGCAAGTCCGCCGTGGCGGCTGCGCGGCCAACATCGCCTTCGGCATGGGCTGCCTGGGCCTGTCGCCGATCCTGGTCGGCGCGGTCGGCGCCGACTTCGCCGACTACCGCTCCTGGCTGGAGCGCCACGGCGTCGACTGCGGCTCGGTGCACATCTCCGAGACGTACCACACGGCCCGCTTCCTGTGCACCACCGACGAGGAGCACAACCAGATCGCGTCGTTCTACACCGGCGCGATGGCCGACGCCCGGCTGATCGAGCTGCAGCCGATCGCCGACCGGGTGGGCGGGCTCGACCTGGTGCTGATCAGCCCCAACGACCCCGACGCGATGCTCCGGCACACCGACGAGGCCCGCCAGCGCGCGATCCCGTTCGCCGCCGACCCCTCCCAGCAGCTCGCCCGCATGCCCGGCGAGGACATCCGCCTGCTGATCGACGGCGCCGCCTACCTGTTCAGCAACGACTACGAGAAGGGCCTGATCGAGCAGAAGACGGGCTGGTCCGACGAGGAGGTCCTGGACCGGGTCGGCGTCCGCGTCACCACGCTCGGTCCCAAGGGCGCCGTGATCGACCGCAAGGGCGAGCCGTCGCTGCACGTCTCCCCGGCCCCCGAGCTCGGCAAGGCCGACCCCACCGGCGTCGGCGACGCCTTCCGCGCGGGCTTCCTGGCGGGTCTGGCCTGGGGCCTGTCCCTGGAGCGCTGCGGCCAGATCGGCAACCTCACCGCCACGCACGTCCTGGAGCGCGTCGGCTGCCAGGAGTACGAGCTCGGCCAGAAGGTCTTCCTGGAGCGCTTCACCGACGCCTACGGCGCCGAGGCCGCCGCCGAGGTGGCCGGGTTCGTGCGCTGCCACCACGCCTGACCTCCCCGGCCCCGGTTCCGGAACCGGTCCCGGGCGGCGCGCGGCCGCCCGGGACGGGGCGCGGGAACCGAGCCCTCGCGAGGGCCTCAGGCCCTGGCGTAGACGCGGTGGACGAAGTCCGCGAGCTTGTCGTCCGGCAGGTTCTTGGCCAGGTCGGCCTCACTGATCATGCCGACGATCCGGCCGTTCTCGATCACCGGGAGCCGCTTGATCTGGTTCTGCTCCATCTTGGACAGGGCCTCTTCGACGCTGGCCTCGGCCGGCACCCAGACCAGCCCGGTGGCGAGCTCTCCGGCGGTGGTCCGCGCCGGGTCCTTGCCCTCGGCGATGCACTTCACGATGATGTCGCGGTCGGTGATGATCCCCTTGAGCCGGTCGTCGCTGCCGCAGATGGGCAGCGCCCCGACGTTCATCTCCCGCATGAGCTGCGCGGCGCGGTCGAGCGTCTCCTCGGCCTGGATGCACTGGCAGCCGGCGCTCATCAGATCCTTGGCGGTCTCCCCGCTCATGGTGTCTCCCCCCGAGAACGTATGGATGGCACTTCGGGGGGAGCTGTACCCACTTTCCGGACGAATCAGTAATTGCGTCGCACGTGGATCGCCCAGCCCCCCTCGGGGAGCTCGTGGCTGGCCACGTGGCGGTGGGACTTCAGCCGGCACCAGGCGGGCACGTCGGTGAAGGCCGCGGGGTCGTCGGCGAGGACGGAGACGACCGCGTTCAGCGGGACCTCGTTGATCCGCTCGGCGAGCATGATGATCGGGATCGGGCACTTCTTGCCCAGCGCGTCGATGGTCAGCGCCGGTGGCTGGACGGCCTCCTCCGCAGGAGCCTGCCTGGACGACATCACGCTCTCACTCCCCGACTTCTTCTCACGATGCCTCACGACCTGACCCCGGCCTCCTCGCGGATCCTGCGCACCGTCTCCGGCAGCAGGGCGAGGAAGCGGTCGACGTCCGCGGCGGACGCGCCCCGGGGCAGCGATACCCGGACATTCCCATGCGTAAGCACGCCCATGGCTTCCAGGACGTGCGATGGACGAAGCGTACTCGCCGTGCAGGAGCTTCCGGAGGACACCGCGAAACCGGCCCGGTCCAGCTCGGTCAGCAGCGCCTCGCCCTCCACGTAGAGGCAGGAGAAGGTGACGATGTGCGGCACCCGCGCGACGGGATCGCCGATCACCTCGACGTCGGGGACGAGCCGGGGCACCTCCGACCTGATCCGGTCGACCAGCGCCGACAGGCGCTCGCCCTCGCGGGCCGACTCGGCCGCCATGGCCCGCAGCGCGGCGGCCGCCGCGACGACCGCGGGCACGTTCTCGAACCCCGGGACCCGGCGGCGCTCCCGGTCGTCCTCCGGCAGCGGGCTGCGCCACCGGGTGCCCTTGCGGACCGCCAGCACGCCGACGCCGGCGGGCCCGCCCCACTTGTGCGCGCTGGCGGTCAGCACCGACCACCCGGCGGGCACCGGCAGGCGGCCCGCCGTCTGCGCGGCGTCCACCAGCAGCGGCACCCCGGCCGCGGCGCACGCCTCCGCGGCCTCGGCCACCGGCTGGACCGTGCCGACCTCGTGGTTGGCGCTCTGCAGGCAGGCCAGCGCAGTGCCCTCGGCGGCGACCGCCGCGCCGAACTCCGCCGGATCGACCATGCCGGTACGGCCGACGCCCACCGCGGCCACCTCGCCGCCGTCGCGCTCGTGCACGCCTGCGGCGTGCAGCACGCTGGAGTGCTCCACCGCCGAGACGACCAGGCGGCGGCCCGCCCGGCGCCGTCCCGCCAGGGCGCCCAGCACGCCCAGGTGGATCGCCTGGGTGCCGGACGTGGTGAAGGAGAGCTCGTCGGGCCGGGCGCCGAGCACCTCGGCGACCTCCTCCCGGGCCTGTTCCAGTAACATCCTTGCCCGGCGGGCGGAACCGTACAGCCGTGCGGGGTCGGCCCAGCCGGCGTCGAGCGCCGCCACCAGCGCCTCGCGTGCCCGGGGATGCAGCGGCTCGGTGGAGGCCGCGTCGAAGTACGCCACGCCCCAATCGTCGCATCCCGCACGCCACAACCGGGGGCGGGCGGGGGACCGGGGGCGGTCCGCGCTAATGTGTCCCCCAGCGTGAAGCTGTGAACTGCATGCTGTGAATCTGAATAAACGACCGCCCAGGAGCGACTCTTGGGCTTCATCTGTGGGGTAGGCGATCCGTGAGTCCGACCCGCCGTTCTGCACGGCGTCCGTTGGCCCGCCGCCGGGTGCCACGCACTGCCGCTCTGGCGCTGCTGCTGGTGTCCGCGACGGCGTGCAGTGCCGAAGAGTGGTCCCGAGGCGGCATGCCGGAGGGCATCACCAAGCAGGCCGAGGCCGTCCAGAGTCTGTGGAACGGATCCTGGATCGCGGCTCTGGCCACGGGCGCGGTCGTGTGGGGCCTGATCCTGTGGTCCGCCGCGTTCCACCGCAAGCGGAAGAACTCCGCGGAGCTGCCGCCGCAGGTGCGGTACAACCTGCCGATCGAGATGCTCTACACGATCGTGCCGCTGATCATGGTCAGCGTGCTGTTCTACTTCACCGCCCGGGACCAGAACTACATCAACGAGATGTCGGCCACCCCGGACGTGAAGGTCAAGGTGGAGGGCTTCCAGTGGAGCTGGCGCTTCACCACCGAGGTCGGCGGCAAGCAGGTCCAGGTGATCGGCAGGCCCGCGGACAGCTACATGGCCGCCGAGGCCCCGGAGCTGAAGCTCCCGGTGGGCAAGCGGATCGAGTTCGACCTGGTCTCGCCGGACGTCATCCACTCCTTCTGGGTGCCGGCCTTCCAGTTCAAGCGCGACGTGATCCCGGGCGTGCAGAACAAGTTCCAGGTCGAGACGCTGGAGAAGCCCGGCACCTACGCCGGCCGCTGCGCCGAGCTGTGCGGCGTGGACCACAGCCGGATGCTCTTCCGCGTGAAGCTCGTCTCCCAGGCCGAATTCGACCAGTACATCGCTAGCCAGGCGGGTGCCCAGTGACCGCAGAAAACCAGCCCGGCGCCCCCGCGCCGGTGCCGACCCGCAAGGGGTCGATCATCGCGAAGTGGGCGTCGTCCACCGACCACAAGGTGATCGGCAACCTCTACTTCATCACCTCGTTCGTGTTCTTCCTGATCGGCGGCGTGATGGCGCTGGTCATGCGGGCGGAGCTGGCCCAGCCGGGCCTGCAGTTCACCAGCAACGAGCAGTTCAACCAGCTGTTCACCATGCACGGCACGGTCATGCTGCTGATGTTCGCCACCCCGCTGTTCGCCGGCTTCGCCAATGCGATCATGCCGCTGCAGATCGGCGCGCCCGACGTGGCGTTCCCCCGGCTGAACATGGTCAGCTACTGGCTGTTCCTGTTCGGCAGCACCATCGCGCTGTCGGGCTTCTTCACCCCGAACGGCGCGGCCAGCTTCGGCTGGTTCGCCTACACCCCGCTGTCGAACGCGATCAGCTCGCCGGGCATCGGCGGCGACCTGTGGATCGCCGGCCTGACCATCAGCGGTCTGGGCACGATCCTCGGCTCGGTCAACTTCATCACCACGATCGTCTGCATGCGCGCGCCGGGACTGACGATGTTCCGGATGTCGATCTTCACCTGGAACATCCTGCTCACCTCGATCCTGGTGCTGATGGCCTTCCCGGTGCTGGCCGCCGCGCTGCTCGCGCTCTACTCCGACCGCAAGCTCGGCACGCACATCTTCGACTCGGCCACCGGCGGCGCGCTGCTCTGGCAGCACCTGTTCTGGTTCTTCGGCCACCCCGAGGTGTACATCATCGCGCTGCCGTTCTTCGGCATCGTGACGGAGATCCTGCCGGTCTTCAGCCGCAAGCCGCTCTTCGGCTACATCGGCCTGGTCGGCGCGACCATCGCCATCGCCGGCCTGTCGATCACCGTGTGGGCGCACCACATGTTCCCCACCGGCCAGGTGCTGCTGCCGTTCTTCTCGTTCATGACGTTCCTCATCGCGGTCCCGACCGGCGTGAAGTTCTTCAACTGGATCGGCACCATGTGGCGGGGCCACCTGTCGTTCGAGTCGCCGATGCTGTTCTCGGTCGGCTTCCTGGTCACCTTCCTGTTCGGCGGCCTGACCGGCGTCATCCTGGCCTCCCCGCCGCTGGACTTCCAGGTGACGGACTCCTACTTCGTGGTGGCGCACTTCCACTACGTCGTCTTCGGCACCGTGGTCTTCGCGATGTTCGCCGGCTTCTACTTCTGGTGGCCGAAGCTCACCGGCAAGATGCTCAACGACACGCTCGGCAAGTTCCACTTCTGGACGCTGTTCGTCGGCTTCCACGCCACCTTCCTGGTCCAGCACTGGCTGGGCGCGCAGGGCTTCCCGCGCCGCTACGCCGACTACAGCCCGATCGACGGCTTCACCGACCTGAACATGGTCTCCTCGGTCGGCGCGTTCCTGCTGGGCGCCTCCACGCTGCCGTTCCTCTACAACGTGTGGAAGACGGCCAAGACCGCGCCCAAGGTCACCGTGGACGACCCGTGGGGCTACGGCAACTCCCTGGAGTGGGCCACCTCCTGCCCGCCGCCGCGGCACAACTTCACCTCGCTGCCGCGCATCCGGTCCGAGCGTCCCGCGTTCGACCTCAAGCACCCGTACGCCCCGGCCAAGCGTGAGCTGGAGGAGGTCCGATGAAGGTTCAGGGCTGGCTGTTCATCCTCTGCGGCATCTTCTTCGCCGCGGTGGACGTCGTCTACTGGTTCTGGTCCAAGGAACCGGTCGGCACGACGGCGATGGCGATCTCGGTCGGCTTCGCCCTCATGATCGGGTACTACCTGATGTACACCGCCCGGCGGATCGGCGACCAGCCGTCGGACAACAAGCAGGGCGAGATCAGCGACGACGCCGGCGAGCTGGGCTTCTTCAGCCCGCACAGCTGGTGGCCGCTCTTCGTCTGCCTGGCCGTCGCGCTCGCCACCGTGGGCCTGGTCATCGGCTGGTGGCTGTTCATCATCGGCGTCTTCGCGATCATCATGGCCATGATCGGCTTCGTCTTCGAGTACTACCGGGGCAACTTCTCGCACTGAGCGCACCGGGTGCGCCGAGAACCGGCGCACCGAGCGCGCCGAGCAGGTCGAGAGGCCCCGCGGGCGTCGCCGCGACGCCCTCCGGACGCCGGGAGCGGGCCGTGGAATTCCTTCCACGGCCCGCTTTTTGGATTTGTTTGAGGTTTGTTGATCACTCGCGTATCTCCGCGACGTGCTCGCCCGCTTACTCCGGGTAATAACGAAATCTGGAGACAGGCCGGGAAGAGGGAGCACAAGTGCGGCAGGCGATCCGTGGTTCGACCTATGGGCCGGGGCTGCTCGCCCTGGCGCTGGCGGTGTCATGCCCGGCGGCCGCCGCCGCGGGCACCGAGGGCCCGACGGAACCGTCCGCCCGGGCCGGTGCGGCCGCGCCGCAGGCGGTGCGCGAGAAACCCGCCGTGATGGTGATGCCCTCCGACGGCAGCCAGGGGGTGCCGACCGACACGACCGTCCTGGTCGGCGTCCGGGGAGGGACCCTGGAGAAGGTCACCGTACGGGCCGTGAAGGGCGCCAAGGGCTCTTCCGGGGCGGCGCTGCCGGGCGTGCTGAGCGCCGACGGCACCCAGTGGCGGAGCCGGGGGACGGCGGCCCCCGGGACCACCTACGAGGTCACCGTGCTGGCGGCCGATCCGGAGGGCGGCACGACGGAGTCCACCAGCTCCTTCACCACGGTCCGGGCCGCCGAGGGCTTCGCCGTGCAGAGCCTCCTGCCGCACAGGGACTACACCGGCCTCACCGTGGGCGTCGGCATGCCCATCATGATCACATTCGACCGGGACGTCACCGACCGGCTCTCCGTCGAACGCAACCTGCTGCTGCGCACCTCCAAGCCGGTCCACGGCGCCTGGCACTGGTTCGACGACCGGAACGTGCACTTCCGGCCGAAGCGGTTCTGGCCCGCCCACACCCGGGTCCGGCTGGAGGCGCGGCTGTCGGGGGTGCGCGGCGGCGAGGGCCTGTACGGCAGGCGCGACCACGTCCTCGACTTCCGGATCGGCAGATCCCAGATCACCTCGGGCAGCGTCCACGCCCACCGCCTGACGGTCCGGCGCGACGGCGAGGAGATCAGGGAGATCCCGATGAGCGCGGGGCAGGGCGGCGTCTGGAAGTACCACACGACCAGCGGCATCCACCTGGCCATGTCCCGCGAGCCGGTGACCATCATGATCTCGCCCGGCATCGGTCCCGGTCAGCCCGGCTACTACCGCAAGACCGTCTACAACACCGTCCGGATCTCCAACAGCGGCGAGTACGTCCACAGCGCCCCGTGGTCGGTCGGCTCGCAGGGCCGCGCCAACGTGAGCCACGGCTGCGTCAACGTCAGCCCGGCCAACGCGCGCTGGTTCATCGACAACACCCTGATCGGCGACCCCATCATCATCACCGGCTCGCCCCGCGAGCTCGAACCCACCAACGGCTGGGGCCACTGGCAGGAGGACTGGGCGGAGTGGAGCAGGTGGAGCACGCTCAAGGGCTTCACCACCGAGGGGATCGGGTCCTCCGCCGGCCAGTGACGGCGGGAACCCAGGAGGGACGGGAACGACGGAGGGCCCGGGCGGATGATCCGCCCGGGCCCTCTTCTTCCGCTGTGCCGCCGGTCCGTCAGTGGACGGCGGGCTTGTCGTCCCCACCGGTGCCGACGGCCGCGTGGTCGTCGTGACCGTGACCGTGGCCGTCACCGTGACCGTCGTCCAGCGGGATCTTCTCACCGCCGTAGGCGGCGCTCATCTTGGCCCGGAGCCTGCCGATCGGGCCGCGCAGGGCCTTCGGCGGGACGCCGTCGGAGCCGTTCCCCGCGCCCGGAAGGGTCGGGACCGCCCCCTTGCCGCGCATGTGCGCCTCGATGTCCTGCGACGGGGGCACGTGGACCTCGATGTACTCGCCGTGGGGCAGGCGCTTGATGACGCCCGACTCCACGCCGTGCCCGATGATCGCCGCGTCCTTGCGCTGCAGGCCGAGGCAGATGCGGTAGGTGACCACGTAGGCGATCACCGGGGCCACGAAGACCAGGACCCGGCCCACGTAGGTGGTCCAGTTCAGCGAGACGTGCAGGACCCAGGAGAGCTCGTCGTTCGCGCCCAGCAGCCACAGCACGCCGTAGAACGTCATCGCGGAGATGCCGATCGCGGTGCGGTGCGGGTTGTTGCGGGGACGGTCCACGACGTGGTGCTCGCGGTTGTCGCCGGTGATCCAGCGTTCGACGAACGGGTAGACCGCCAGGCCCGTCATGATGATGCCCATCGGGACCAGCGCCGGGATCAGCACGCTCAGCGGGAGCGTGCCGCCGCCCTGCCCGAACAGGTTGATCTCCCACGAGGGCATCAGGCGCAGCGCGCCCTCCAGGAAGCCCATGTAGAAGTCGGGCTGCGAACCCGCCGAGATGTCCGCCGGCGTGTAGGGGCCGAACAGCCAGATCGGGTTGATCTGGGCGAAGGTCCCCAGCAGGGCGATGACGCCGAAGGTGAACATGAAGTAGGCGCCGGCCTTGGCCATGAAGGCCGGGTAGAACGGTGCGCCCACCACGTTCTTGTTCGTCCGGCCCTTGCCCGGCATCTGGGTGTGCTTCTGCACCCACATGAGGATCATGTGGGCGGAGATCAGGCCCAGCAGGATGCCCGGGATGAGCAGGATGTGCAGCGAGTAGAACCGGGAGATGACGTCCTCGCCCGGATATTCGCCGCCGAACAGGAAGAACGTGATCCAGGTGCCGACCAGCGGCAGCGAGATGGCCACGCCCTCGGTGATCCGCAGACCGGCGCCGGAGAGCAGGTCGTCGGGGAGGGAGTAGCCGGTCAGGCCCTCCAGCAGGGCCAGGGTCAGCAGGCCGACGCCGATCAGCCAGTTCAGCTCGCGCGGCTTGCGGTAGGCCCCGGTGAAGAACACGCGGAGCATGTGGACCATCATGCCGGCCACGAACAGCAGCGCCGCCCAGTGGTGCATCTGCCGCATGAGCAGGCCGCCGCGGACGTCGAAGCTGATCTCCAGCGTCGAGGCGTACGCCGCCGACATGCCGATGCCCTGGAGCGGGGCGTAGGAGCCCTCGTAGATCACGTGCTCCATGCTCGGCTTGAAGAAGAACGTCAGGAACGTGCCGGTCAGCAGCAGGACGATGAACGAGTAGAGCGCGATCTCGCCCAGCAGGAACGACCAGTGGTCCGGGAACACCTTGCGGAGGTTGCGCCGCATGAAGTTCCCGGCGCCCAGCCGGTCGTCGAGGAACGAGCTGGTGCCGGCGATGGGCTTCGGGACGGTTCCGTCACTCACGACTGGCCTCCCTTCTCACGGGCTTCGGCCTCGGCGTCGCCGCGTTCCCAGAAGCTCGGCCCCGGCGGGACCGGGAAGTCCCCGGTGGCGACGAGGTAGCCCTCGCCGTCCACCGCGATGGGCAGCTGGGGCAGAGGCCGGGCGGCCGGACCGAAGACGACCTTGGCGCCGTCGGCTGCGTCGAAGGTCGACTGGTGGCACGGGCACAGGATGTGGTGCGTGGTCTGCTCGTACAGTGCAGCGGGGCAGCCGACGTGCGTGCAGATTTTAGAGTATGCGACGATCCCGTCCGGTGCCCAATTGCGGTTGGTGCCGGACTTGAGCTCCTCGGGACGGAACTTGATCAGGATGAGCGTGGACTTGGCCAGCTCGTTCAGATCGTGCTCGTAGCCCTCGGGGACCACCGACAGGATGCCGCCGGGGGAGTTGAAGTCCGCCGCGCGGATCGGCGCGCCGGTGCCCTCGACGACGAGCCTGCGCTGCTTGCCCTCCTTGGTCTTCTCGCCCCAGACGGTGTGCCGCAGCTTCTTCGGGAAGTCGGCGTACTCGTGCGGGCCGAGGTCCTTCAGCAGCACCAGCGGGGCCAGGCCCAGCGGGGCCGCGGCGGCCAGCAGCGTACGGCGCAGCAGCGGCCGCTTGGTGATGCCGCTCTCGGCCGCGCCCTGCAGGAAGGTCTCGCCGACGTACGCCCGGGTCTCGCCGTCGGAGGCCATCTCGTGGCGCTCCTGGACGAGCTTGTACTTGGGCATGACCATGCGGACCCAGACCACGATGCCCGAGGCCAGGGCCAGCAGCGCCACCGTGAGCGAGCTGCCCAGGGCCAGGTTCGAGGTCGCCGCGCTGTCCAGGTCGCCGACCTGGAAGGCCACGTAGGAGACGATGAACGCGATGCCCGCCAGGAAGGCGAGGAGGAAGCAGAGGGCGGCGATCCGCTCGCCCTTCTTCGCCGTCGCCTCGTCCTGCAGGTTCACGCCGGGGACCTCGGCGGGGCCGGTGCGCTCCTCGGCGCCGAGCAGCGGCGTGCCGGTGGCGGCGTGCGAGGGCGTGCCGATGACGCGCTTGGGAACGCGCTCACCCGGCTGCTCGATGTCGTGATTGTTGTCTGTCATTGGGCCTGTCGCCTCTTCGCGGTGATCCAGATAGCGGCCAGCGAGAGAAGGCTGAGGCCCACGATCCAGGCGACCAGGCCCTCGGTGACGGGGCCGATGCGGCCGAGGTCGGCGCCACCCGGGTCCTTCTGCTCGCGCACGCCCACGATGTAGGCGATCATGTCCCGCTTCTGCTCGGGGGTGATGATGCTGTCGTTGAACACCGGCATGGCCTGCGGGCCGGTGATCATGGCCTCGTAGATCTGCTTCTCACTGGCCGGGTAGAGCGGAGGCGCGTACTTGCCCTGGGTCAGCGCGCCGCCCTCGCCGGTGAAGTTGTGGCACTGGATGCAGTTGGCGCGGAAGAGCTCACCGCCCTTGGCCTTGTCGCCCTTGGAGGCGTCGACCTGCTCGGCCGTCGGGATGGTCGGGCCGCCGCCGAGCGACTGGACGTAGGCGGCGAGCTGCCGGACCGTGTCGTCGTTCACCCACGGTGCGGGCTGCTTGCGCGGGGCCTGCGCTCCGGGGTTGGCCAGGGGCATGCGGCCGCTGCTGACCTGGAAGTCCACGGAGGCGGCGCCCACGCCCACCAGGCTGGGGCCGCGGTCCTCGACGCCTTCGGCGTTGAGGCCGTGGCAGCTGGAGCAGCTCTGCTCGAAGAGCTTCTTGCCCTCCGCCACGTCGTCGGCCTTGCCGGAGGCGATGGCCGCGTCGGCCCGCTCGCTCGTCGGGGCCGCCAGGGTGTAGGTGAACCCCAGCAGCCCCAAGGCCAGAAGCAGGACGGCGTATCTCGCGAGGGGATGCCGCCGCCCAGCGGTGATCCTATTCACAGAGATCCCCGATTCCTTAATGGATGCCATAGATGGTCACGAAAAGGCCGATCCAGACCACGTCGACGAAGTGCCAGTAGTAGGACACGACGATCGCGCTGGTCGCCTGCTCACGGGTGAAGCGCTTCGCGGCGTACGTGCGTCCCAGCATGAACAGGAACGCGATCAGTCCACCGGTCACGTGGAGGCCGTGGAAGCCCGTGGTCAGGTAGAACACCGAGTCGTACGCGCTGTGCGACAGGGTGTGACCCTCGTGGACCAGCTGGCTGTACTCGTACAGCTGACCGGCGACGAAGACGGCGCCCATCAGGAAGCTGACGATGTACCAGAAGCGCAGCTTGGCGACCTGGCCCTTCTCGGCGGCCCACACGCCCAGCTGGCAGGTCACACTCGACAGGACCAGGATGATCGTGTTGGCCAACGCGAACGGGACGTTGAGGTGGGCCTCGGGCCAGGGCATGCCCTGGCCGAGGCTCACCGACCGGATGGTGAAGTACATCGCGAACAGCGCCGCGAAGAACATGAGCTCGGAGGACAGCCAGACGATCGTCCCGACGCTGACCAGGTCAGGTCTGTTGGACGAGTGTGCTGTCGTCGTCGTTGAGATTGCGGATGCTGTCGCCACGGGCAGCATTATTGCGGCTCCCCTGGTCGGGTCGCCGCACGGCCCCCCGGTAGGGGGGGTAAACGTCCCTTTAATCGGGACGTAAGGGGCAATCCGCGCCCTGTTGTCTCCGGTCTGGGTCTCCGGGCGGGCCGACCGGTAGCATCCCAGGTGACCATACATCGACAAGGGATAGTGAGCGCGACCTTGAGCACCGACGACAAGATGAGGGTCCTCGTCTACAGCGACGACGCAAGCACCCGGCAGAGGGTGCGCGAGGCGATCGGCCGCCGCCCCGCCGCCGACGTGCCCCTCGTGGAGATCGTGGAGTGCGCCACCCACGCGAAGGTCGTCCAGCACTTCGACTCGGGCGTCATCGACGTCGCGGTGCTCGACGGCGAGGCCAAGCCGGCCGGGGGCATGGGCGTCGCCCGGCAGGCCAAGGACGAGGTCCACGACTGCCCGCCGATCTGCCTGCTGATCGCCCGCCGCGACGACCGCTGGCTGGCCGAGTGGTCGCGCGCCGAGGCCGTCGTGCCCCAGCCGATCGACCCCGTGGTGCTGGCCGACACCGTCGCCGACCTGATGCGCCGCCGGCTCTCCACCCGCCTGCCCGCGCGCTAGGAGACACCCGGGCGACGCCCGGGAGACACGGAGAGGCCGCTGCGGCCGCCCCCACCGGGCCGGCGCCGGAGCGGCCGGCCCGGTTCTCCGCCGCAACCCCGACCGCCGTTGCACGACCGGTAGACCACTCTGGAGACCCTCATGGACGCGCGCACCACCTGGCCCGCGCTGCTGTCGGCCCTGCTCGCGGGTGAGCACCTGACGGCGGACGAGACCGCCTGGGCGATGAAAGAGATCATGTCCGGTTCGGCGACCCCCGCGCAGATCGCCGGTTTCGCCGTGGCGCTGCGCGCCAAGGGCGAGACGGTCTCGGAGGTGACCGGCATGGCCCGCACGATGCTGGAGCTGGCCACCCCGCTCTCGGTCGACGGCCCGGTCGTGGACATCGTCGGCACCGGCGGAGACCAGGCGCACACGGTGAACGTCTCCACCATGGCGGCGATCGTGGCCGCCGCGGCCGGCGCGAGGGTGGTCAAGCACGGCAACCGCGCGGCCTCCTCCTCCTGCGGGGCCGCCGACGTGCTGGAGCACCTCGGCGTGGTGCTCGACCTGGCCCCGGCGGACACCGCCAGGGTCGCCGCGGAGGCGGGCATCGCCTTCTGTTTCGCGCCGGTCTACCACCCCGCGTTCCGTTTCACCGGCCCGCCGCGGAAGGAGCTCGGCGTGCCGACGGTCTTCAACTTCCTCGGCCCGCTGACCAACCCGGCCCGTCCGGCCGCCCAGGCGATCGGGGTCTACGACGCGCGCATGCTCCCGGTCGTGGCCGGGGTCTTCGCCGAGCGGGGCGTCTCGGCCCTGGTCTTCCGGGGCGACGACGGACTCGACGAGCTCACCATCGCCACCACCTCCACGGTCTGGATCGTCCGGGACGGCGTCGCCACGCAGACCGTCTTCGACCCGGCCGTGCTCGGCATCCCCCGGGCCGGGGCGGACGCGCTGCGCGGCGGGGACGTGGCCTTCAACGCGCAGGCCGTACACGACCTCCTCGGCGGCAGGACCGGGCCGGTGCGCGACGCGGTGCTGCTCAACGCCGCCGCCGCGCTGGTCGCGCTGGACGGCGCGGGCGACGACCTGGACGCCGCGATGGCCGCGGCGCACACCCGGGCCGCCGAGGCCGTGGACTCCGGAGCCGCCGCCGCCGCCCTCTCCCGCTGGATCGAGGTCAGCGGGTCCCTGCGGCCGGGCCGGTGACGGCGGAGCCGCGGCTCTGACGGGAGCCGGCGGGCACTCACCTCGGGGGAGGACGGGGCATCCGTCTGCGAGGGGACGCGGGGCCTCCGGCGGAGGCCGTACATTGCCCGTCATGTTCCGTGCCGACCTGCCGATCTCCGTCTCCCCGTGGCCCGGGCCCGGGATCCCCGCGCCCGAGGGGACCCGGTGAGCGGACTCCTGTCCCTGTCCGCGGTGGTCGTCCTCGCCGCGGCGGCGGCGTGGCTCGCCCGCGACCGCCGGCGCCTGGCCCGGCGGCTCCGGGACGAGCAGGCCGAGCGGGCCGGTCAGCGGGACGCCCTGGCCCGCGCCGCCCTGACCCGGGAGCGGGCGCGCATCGCCCACGAACTGCACGACGTGGTCGCCCACGGGGTCAGCATGATGACGCTCGGCGTCGGCGCGGGACGAATGATCATGGACAAGGATCCGGCCCGGGCACGGGAGACGCTCTGGGCGGCCGAGGAGTCCGGCCGCCAGGCGCTCGCCGAGCTGCAGCGCGCGCTGGGACTGCTGCGCGCCGAGGGCGCCGAGGGCGGGGTGCGGACCAGGGCGCCCCAGCCCCGGCTGGCCGACCTCGCCGACCTGCTGGCCCGGGTGCGCACCGAGGGGCTCTCGGTGGACGTGGTCGAGGACGGCAGGCCCGTCGAGATCGGCCCGGCCCTGGAGCTGTCGGCCTACCGGATCGTCCAGGAGGCGCTGGGCAACACGCTGCGGCACACCGGGGCCCGGTCGGCCTGCGTGACGCTGCGCTGGCGGCCGGGCTTTCTGGACCTCCTGGTCCGCGACGACGGGCGGGCCGGCCCCGGGGCGGGCACGGGGATCGCGGACACCGCGGGACCGGCCCTGGTCGGGATCAGGGAGCGCGTCACGCTGTTCGGCGGGACGCTGGAGACCGTGTCCCTGGAGGAGGGCGGGTCCGAGCTCCGGGCCCGGCTGCCCACGGTGGACGCCCGGGCGACCTACCCGCCCTGGGCGGCGGTCAGTCCGCCTCGTTGAGGCCGATGGAGAAGGCCGCTTCGAGGTCGTGCCGGGAGTAGGCGCGGAAGGCGATGTGCGTCTCGGTGTGCAGCACCCCGTCCACCTTGTTGATCCGGCCGGGGACGACCTCGGCGATCTCCTCGTAGGCCGCGACGCGGACCATGACCAGCAGGTCGTATTCGCCGGTGATGGAGTAGACCTCGCTCACCCCGTCGATCTCGGCGATCGTCTGGGCGACCTCGGGGATCCTGTCCACCTCGGCGTTGATGTGCACGATCGCGGTGACCACGAGCTTCCTCCTCGTTGAGTACGGCTTGTCTGGTGCCGAAGTTATCAGCGCAGCGGCCGGCCCTCGCGCCGCCGGTGCGCTTCCCCCGGCTCCGGCCCGGCCCGGTAGGCCCGCTCGAGCCGCGCCATCAGGCGGGCCGATCCGGTGATCGGCAGGCTCCACCCGGGGCCGGTCCCGCTCGCCGTTCCCTCCCGGCCGCTCGCCGCGCCCTTCCGGTCGCTCCCCGTCCCGCTCTCCGCTCCGTCCTCCCCGCTCTGCGCCGGTCCCCCTGCGAGGCCCCCGGCTCCGTCCTCGATCCGGACCAGCCGCACACCCGGTCCCTCCAGCCAGCGCAGCACGCACTCGGTCTCCTCCGCACCGGCCGCGGGGGTGGGCCCGGGGCCGGGCACGACGGTCTCGGCGGTGGCCGTCAGCGCGTCCACGAACGGCGCCGGATGGGCGCCCGCGGGCATCACCCCGGCCGAGGCCAGGCGGCCGTACCGGACGACGTGGATCTCCCAGCCGCCGCCCGCGGCGGGGGCGGCGGCCACCAGCTGCGGGATCGAGGTCAGCGACCGGAGCCGCTGCATGCGGGCCGAGGCGCGGACGTAGGCGGCGAGCCGGTCGCGGTCGGCGGCGGCCTCCTCGTAGCGCTCCTCCAGGGCCAGTCGCGCCATCCTCGCCTCGACCGCGGTGAAGACCGGGGAGGCGTCCACCTCCATGGCCCGGCGGGCGGCTGCGGCGTGCCGGCCGTACTCCTCGGGGCTCTGGCGGCCCTCGCAGGGCGCGCCGCACCTGCCGATCCCGGCCAGCGCGCACGCGGGACGGCCCCTGCGCGGGGAGAGCCGCTCGGTGCACTGACGGAGCGGCACCGCCTCGTGCAGCGTGGTGCGGGCGTCGTCGGCGGCGCGGACACTGGTGAACGGGCCCAGGTAGGCGGCCCGGTCGTCCTTGACCTCGCGGACGACCGACAGGCGGGGGAAGGGCTCGTCGGTGAGCTTGAGCCAGACGACCTTCTCCGGGAAGCGGGACCTGCGGTTGTAGCGGGGCTTGGCCGCGCCGATCAGCCGCAGCTCCCGCACCTCGGCCTCCAGCGGGGTCGCGCAGACGATCGGCCGGACCCGCGCGGCGATGCCGACCATCTCCCGGATCCGGGGGCGGGTCTCGCTCGCGGTGAAGTAGCTCCGCACCCGGGTGCGGAGGTTGACGCTCTTGCCGACGTAGAGTGCGTCGCCGCGCTCGTCCTCGAAGACGTAGACGCCCGGCGCGGCGGGGACCGCCTCCGCCAGGTGCCGTTTGCGGCGCTGCTCCGGCGTGGGCGCGCGGGTGAAGCCCTTGAGCTCCTCCAGGGTGTGCACGCCGAAGGAGCCCGCCCGCTCGATGAGCGCGTGCAGCACGTCCACCGTGGCGCGGGCGTCGGAGAGGGCGCGGTGGCAGGGCTCGGTCGAGCTGAAGAGCCGAGCCAGCGTGGCCAGCTTGCAGTTGGGCGCCTCGTCGCGGGTCAGCAGTCTGCGGGCGAGGGTGACGGTGTCGACGACGGGATGGGCGGGCGGGGGGTATCCGAAGGCGGCGCAGGCGGCCTTGACGAACCCGACGTCGAAGCCCGCGTTGTGCGCCACCAGGGTGGAGCCCGCGGCGAACTCCAGGAAGGAGGGGAGCACGGACTCGATCCGGGGGGCCTGCGCGACCATGGCGTCGGTGATGCCGGTCAGCACCGAGATGAACGGCGGGATCGGAGTCCCGGGGTCGACCAGGGTGGCGAACTCGCCCAGCACCTGCCCGCCCCGGACCTTGACGGCGCCGATCTCGGTGATCGCGTGCTCGCCCGCCGAGACGCCCGTGGTCTCCAGGTCGAAGACCACGAAGGTGATCTGGCTGAGCGGGGTGCCCAGCTCGTCCAGCGTTCCCTGCACGGCATGTTCCACGGTCACGACCATAGGAGCCCCGACCGACATTCGGCGCCGGAGGCTCCGGCGGGCGAGCGGACCCCGCCCGGCCGGAGAGCGGACCCGAGGCTCGGCGAGCGGACCCCGCCCGGCCGGAGAGCGGACCCGAGGCTCGGCGAGCGGACCCCGCCCGGCCGGAGAGCGGACGGCGGCCCGCGCGGAGAGCGGGCGGAAGCGGCACGGCATCGACTTTGGTCGGTTCCCGGGACGCCTCCTCCGGTCGTAATGTCATGACATGTGACCGAGCACGCGCTGGAGTACCGGTGGTTGCTGCCCGCGACCCTGCAGGACGCCCCGGAGGGGAGGCGGTCGGCGGTCCGGCGCTCGACCCGCGACTGGATCGTGGACATCACCGTCTTCCTGCTCTCCGCCGGTCTGGGTCTGATCACCGCGGACGAGGTGCACGGCCTGGTCGGCGCCGCCGAACCGATCCGCGCGATCGACCAGGTGGTGGGCGCGCTCGCGTGCGTCGCGGTGTGGCTGCGCCGGCGCTGGCCGGTGGGTCTCGCCCTCGTGCTCGCCCTCGTCGCGACCGTCTCCAACATGGCGAGCGTGCCCGCCCTGGTGGCGCTGTTCACGGTGGTGGTGCACCGGCCGTTCCGCCCCATGGCGCTGGTGGTGGGGGTGAACCTGCTGACGCTCCCGGTCTACCTGGAGCTGTGGCCCGACCCCACGATGCCCTACGCCATGGAGATGCTGGTGTCGGTGCTGGTCCTGCTGGTCGTGGTGGGCTGGGGGATGTTCGTGCGGGCGCGCCGGCAGCTCGTGCTCTCCCTGCGCGACCGGGCGGAGCGGGCCGAGGTGGAGGCGGCGTTCCAGGTGACGCGGGCCAGGCGGCTGGAGCGCGAGAGGATCGCCCGGGAGATGCACGACGTGCTCGCCCACCGGCTCTCCCTGCTCAGCGTGCACGCGGGTGCCCTGGAGTACCGGCCGGACATGCCGCCGCAGGACGTGGCCAGGGCGGCGGAGGTGATCCGCTCGGGCGCGCACCAGGCGCTCCAGGACCTGCGCGAGGTCATCGGCGTGCTCCGGCTCGGCTCCGGGGACCCGGAGGACGGCGGCGGCTCCGCGACCGCCGGGGAGGCCGCGTCCGACCGGCCGGACCGGCCCCAGCCCACCCTGGCGGACCTGGCGGACCTGGTGGAGGAGTCCCGGCTGGCGGGCACGGAGGTGGAGCTCGACCTGCGGGTCGGCGACCCGTCCGGGGTCCCCGCGGGACTCGGCCGCAACGCCTACCGGATCGCGCAGGAAGGGCTGACCAACGCGCGCAAGCACGCCGCCGCCGCGCCGGTGGGGCTCACCGTGGCGGGCGGGCCCGGCGAGGGGCTCACCGTCGAGGTCGTCAATCCCGTGACGGGCGGCCGGTCCATGCCGGGCAGCGGCACCGGGCTGATCGGGCTCACCGAGCGCGCCGAGCTCATGGGAGGCCGCCTGGAGTACGGCCCGGCGCCCGACGGCCGGTTCCGGCTCGGCGCGTGGCTGCCGTGGCCGGAATGAGCGGCGTGGACGGTGTGGACGGTGCGGGAGAGCATGGATGATACGGGTGATATGAGCGATACGGATGATACGGATGCCGCGAACGGCGCGAACGGCGTCAGGAGCGGTCCGGGCGGTGGCGGGGACGGTACGGGTGGTACGGGCGGCGGTCCGGTCGGTCCGGGCGGCGCGGACGATGTCAGGAGCGGTCCGGGCGCTCCGGTCGGCCCTGGTGGCGTGACCGGCGGGGAGGCGCCGCGCCCGGTGATCCGGGTGCTGATCGTGGACGACGACGCCCTCGTCCGGGCGGGTCTCGCGATGATCCTCGGCGGTTCCGGTGACATCGCCGTCGTGGGGGAGGGCGCGGACGGGGACGAGGTGCCGGTCCTGGTGGCCCGTCACCGGCCCGACGTGGTGCTGATGGACATCCGCATGCCCCGGGTGGACGGCCTGACCGCGACCGAGCGGCTGCGCGCCGTCGCCCCGGCGCCCGAGGTGGTCGTCCTGACGACGTTCCACGCCGACGCCCAGGTGCTGCGGGCGCTGCGGGCCGGAGCGGCCGGCTTCCTGCTCAAGGACATCCCGCCGGCCGACCTGGTGGCCGCGATCCGCCGGGTCGGGGCGGGCGAGCCCATCCTCTCGCCCGCGGTGACCCGCCAGCTCATCGCGCACGTCGCCGACGACGGCGCCGGTGCGCGCCGCGAGCGGGCGCTGGGGCTGCTGTCCGGGCTCAGCGACCGGGAGCGGGAGGTCGCGCTCGCGGTCGGCAGGGGGAGGTCGAACGCGGAGATCGCCGCCGAGCTGTACATGAGCGTGGCGACGGTCAAGGCCCACGTCTCCCGGATCCTGGCCAAGCTGGGGCTGAACAACCGCGTCCAGATCGCGCTGACCGTCCAGGACGCCGGGCACCTCGGTTAGCCGGTCCCCGCCGTGCCGTACGGCGGCGGGCCGCCCGCCGGACGGAAGCCGCGGCCGGTGTCCCACCGTGTCGGGGGCGGGGTGGGAGGGCCGTACCCTTGACGGATAGACCGATCCGAGTAGGGGCCGTTGATGAGTTCAGCCGGAGAGGGCCTGTCTCGTCCGCTGCCCGAGCAGGTCCGCTCACACGTCGTGGACCTGGCGTCGCAGGTCCTGGGGTCCATGCCCGCCGCCGCGGTGCCGCCGCCGCTGCGCAACATCGCCAGGTTCGAGCCGCGCAAGCGGGCCCGGCTGGGCGGCACGCCGATCGCGGCGCAGCTGGAGACGGACAAGGAGTTCCGGGAGGCCGTCGCCGAGGTCCTGGCGGCGAGCCTGCCCGAGCTGGTCGCCGGGCTGGCGGAGGGTGTCGTGCCCCCGGCCGCCGAGCCCGTCCTGGTCGCCGCCGCGGCCTATCTGACCAGGCCGCCCGGCTGGGTGGAGATGGTGGAGACCGCCCGCGCCGATCTGGAGCGCTCGGCGGCCGTCGCGGAGGGCTCGGCGCAGGAGCAGGCGGTCACCCGGCTGCGCGAGCAGCTGGCCGCGCAGAAGACCGCCGCCAGGGAGGAGGCAGAGCGGCTGCGCGAGCAGCTCAAGGCCGCCCGCGCGGAGGTCTCCGACCTGCGGCACAAGCTGCACGCGGCCCGGGAGCGGGCCAGGGCGGCCGAGGCGCACGCCGCGGCGATGGAGGAGGCCGCGCAGGAGGCCAGGGCCGCCGCCGCGGCGGCGGGCAGCGCGGGGGAGAGCGAGCTGCGCCGCCTGCGGGAGCGCCTGTCCGACTCCGAGCGGCAGCTGGAGGCCGCCCGCCGGGCCGCCCGCGAAGGCCGCAGCGAGGAGGACACCAAGGTCCGCGTGCTGCTCGACGCGCTCGCGGACGCCGCGGCCGGGCTGCGCAGGGAGCTGGCGCTGCCCTCGGGCATCAATCGGCCGGCCGACTCCGTCGCCTCGGTCGCCCCCGGCAGGCCGGGGGTCCGGGCGGTCCCCGCCCGGGCGCTCGCCGACGACGACCCCGCTCTGCTCGACCAGTTGCTCGCGCTGCCGCAGATCCATCTGATCGTGGACGGCTACAACGTGACCAAGACCGGTTACGGCACGCTCACCCTGGCCGACCAGCGCAACCGCCTGCTGACCGGGCTCGGTGCGCTGTACGCGCAGACCCGGACCGAGCTGACCTGCGTCTTCGACGGCGCCGAGCTGGACGGGCCGGTCCCGGTGTCGGCGCCGCGAGGGGTCCGGGTGCTGTTCAGCGCGCCGGGGCAGATCGCCGACGACCTGATCCGCCAGCTGGTCCGCGCCGAGCCCGTCGGGCGGGCGCTCGCGGTGGTCTCCTCCGACCGCGAGGTGGCCGAGTCGGTCCGCCGTATGGGGGCGCGGCCGGTGCCCGCCGCACTGCTGCTGAAACGCCTCGGACGCGCCTGAGCCCTCCGCGGAGCCCCTCCCGCGTCCCGCCGGCCTGAGCCCGTCCTCCCCGGAACCGCTCCCGCGTCCCGCCGGCCTGTCGCCCGCCCTTCCCGGAACCGCTCCCGCGTCCCGCCGGCCTGTCGCCCGCGCCCCCGCGGGGGGCCGCTCCCCATCTCCGCCCGGCAGCGTCCGGCGGGAGCGGGAGGACGGGGAAGCGACCGAAAAGGTGAGCTGGACCTTACTGATTCTGTACTATTCGCCCCAGGTCTTTACGGCGGGAGGGCGTAGTAGTGGCCGTGGCGGGTATGCCGAAGTGTTATGGGCGGGTGCCCGTGGCGGCCGGACTGGCTCTCGTGGCGTTCCTGCTGCCGGCGCTGCCGGCCGGCGACGCGCTCGCCGATCCGAAGCCGACGATCGCCGAGGCGAAGAAGAAGCTGGAGAAGCTCAACGACCAGGCCGACAAGATCGTTGAGAAGTACAACCAGGCCGGCGAGAAGTGGAAGAAGGCCCGCACGCGCTACCGGACGCTCAACGGCGCCCTGGAGAAGCAGAGCGCGAAGGTCGCCGGGCTGCGCCGGGAGCTGGTCGCGATGGCCGTCAGCGGCTACCAGGCGGGCACGGTGACCGGCTGGGAGAGCCTGATCACCAGGCCCGACCCGAGCGACCTGCTGAGCGGCCTGGCCGCGGTGGACCAGATGTCGGCCCTGCGCGCCCAGTCCCTCAACGCCTTCGACGAGGCCACCAAGACGCTGCGGACCGACCGGGACAAGGCCAAGGCCGCCCTGGCGGAGGCCGACGAGTACCGCGACGAGCTGGCCGAGGAGAAGGCCAAGGCCGACAAGATGGTCAAGGCCCAGATCAAGCTCCTGCGCGAGCTCGGCGCCTACCGGGCGGGCAATCCGAACAGCCCCGGCATCACCTACACCGGTTCCGCCTCGGGGAGCGCCCGCGAGGCGCTCCAGTTCGCCTTCGCCCAGGTCGGCAAGCCGTACCAGTACGGCGGCACGGGACCCGGCGGCTGGGACTGCTCCGGCTTGGTGCAGGCCGCCTGGCGCGCCGGGGGCGTCAGCCTCCCGCGGACGACCTGGGAGCAGTGGAGCTGGGGTGCGAGCCGCAGGGTCTCCCTGGACGACCTCCAGCCCGGAGACCTCATCTTCAGCGAGGGTCTGGGACACGTGAGCATGTACGTCGGCGGCGGCCAGATCGTCCACGCCCCGCAGACCGGCGACGTCGTGAAGGTCGTCGACCTGTCGGCGTACGGCCGCCGTCTGGTGGGCGCGGTCCGTCCCTGATCCGTCCCTCATCCGTCTCCGTCTCCGTCCCGTCCCGTCCGGTCCCATCCCGTCCCGCCCCGTCCGCGACGCCTGAGCCCGCGAGCCCCGTGCCCGCGGGCTCTTCCGTATCCGGTCAAGATCATCACTCTTGTGACTGGAGTTACGGAAGTGACAACGTTCAGGCAGCGGATTTCCAAATGTGACGAGGGTCATATCGCGGTGGTGGACTCGCCGTTATCCAGCGGTTATGAAAAGAGAGAAGAGGCTCCCCGATCTTCGAACGGGGCAGCGTCTTTGCCGATGTTTGGGGATCGGGGTAACTTCTGGCGTCGCGACGAGCAAGCCATGCCGTCGCAGTGCACCGGCCTCTCAAGCCGTGTCCAGATGAATAATCCAAGCGGTCACGCGAAGCACCGACACCGTCGTGACCTGCCGAATCCATGCAGCCATGAGGCATGGAACCGGGGAACCAAAGGCATGATCCCATTGCCAGGGGTGAATCGGCACGCCGTTGTGCCGTAGGGCGTCTTCCCTGCCCGAATCCGTCAGCTAACCCGGTAGGCATCAGTGGAAGTCCCAAGGAGAAATCCTGTCTACCACCCTGCAGAACCCCTGTTCGTCGCGCCTTTTTCGCCTTTCCGTGGGCGGTTTCGTGCTCACTCTGACCGCGTCGGCCGGTGCGGTCGGAATGAATTCCGCGCAGGCGCGGGCGGCGACGAACGGCGCGACCGCGGTACAGGCCGGAGCCGTCGCGGTCACCCAGGTGAGCGGTGCCCCCCTCACCGGGGCGAGTGCCAAGGCGGCCACCAGGCTGAGCAAGGCCGCGCGGCAGAAGGCGAAGGCGGCGAAGGCCGTCTCGGTGGCCAAGCGGCAGGTCGGCGCCCCCTACCGCTGGGGCGGGACCGGTCCTCGTGCGTTCGACTGCTCGGGCCTGGCGCAGTACTCCTGGCGCAAGGCGGGGGTACGGCTCCCGCGGATCACGCACAGCCAGTACCGCGCCGTCAGGAAGAAGGTCTCGTGGCGCAGCCTGCGCCCCGGTGACCTGCTCTTCTTCTACGGCAAGGGCCACGTCGGCATCTACGTCGGCAAGGGGAGGATGGTCCACGCGCCGAGCAGCGGCAGGACGGTCCGGATCGTGAAGCTGAAGAACTACTACCGCTCCTCCTTCGCCGGAGCGGTCCGCCCCGGCGTCTGACCGGGCCGGTCCGGCGGCGGGTGTGCCGCCGGAGGCGCAGGTGAGCGGCCCCGCCCGTCCCCGCGACGGTCGGGGCCGCTCCGCGTCCGGCACGGGGACGGCGGTTTCAAGGGGCCGCCCCGCGTCGTCGGCGCGGCGGCCGGGCGTCCGGCACGCGGAACGGGGCCGCCCGCGTACCCGGAGCGGGGACCGCTCCGGGCCCGGCGCCCGGGCGGATCCGCCGGCCCGCGTCGCGTAGCATCGGCGCACATGTCCGTCCCCCAGGGGCGCCGCGCCGTACTCGCCGGGATGCTGGCGCTCACGGGCGCCGCTCTGGCCGCGTCCGCGCCGCTCCCGGCCGTCCCGTGGCCGGGAGCCGTCGTGGTCCGCGGGGAGGGCTCGGTCGTCGTCGGGGACCGCGCCGTCGCGGGTCTGCTGGCGGACCTCGCCGCCCGGGCCGACCGCGCCCGCCGCAGGATCGCCGCGATCTGGGGGCCGGTCCGCCCGGTGGTCCTGTTCCCGGAGACCGACGCGCAGGCCGCGGTGCTCGCGGGCGCCTCCGGGATCGCGGCCACGCGCGGGCTGGCCGCGCTGGCCACCGCGGACCGGGTGGTCGTCCTGCCGGGCGGCTACGCGCGGCTCAGCGAGGTCGGCAGGGACGTGGTCCTCACCCACGAGCTCGTCCACGTGGCCACCGGCGCGACCCGGGGCGGCCGGGTGCCGATGTGGCTGTCGGAGGGGTTCGCCGACTACGTCGGCTACGCGGGCACGGGGCTGGACGTCCGCCGGGCCGCCGCGGAGCTGGCCCGGGAGGTGCGGGCGGGCGTGCTGCCGGACCGGCTGCCCGGCCCGGCCGACTTCGCCCCCGGCGGGGCGCGGCTCGCGCAGGTCTACGAGGAGGCCTGGCTCGCCTGCCGCTACGTCGCCGCACGTTTCGGCGAGCGGGCCCTCGTGAGGCTCTACGGTAGCGATGTCGAGACCACGCTCGGCCTGACCGCGGCGGAGTTCACCGCGGGCTGGCGCGACCACCTCCGGAAGGAACTCGCATGACGTCGAGCACCGCGCGGGCGCCCGGCGCGCGGCCCGGGAGCCCGCGGGCGGCGGGCTGGGCGCTGGCCGCCCTCGGCGCGGTCACCCTGGCGGTCGTGGCGCTCAGCACGCCGTGGCGGGCGCTGCCCGCGGCGGCGCCGCGGGTGGAGCCGGACCCGGCCCGCGACTTCACCGCCGGGCAGATCGCCCGGTCCCAGGCGTTCGACGCCGTGGTCGGCCCGCCCGCCTACCTGTCGCTCGGCCTCACCCTGGTGGCGGCCGGGCTGCTGGTGGCCACCCCGCTGGGCGCGCGGCTGCTGGAGCGGCTGCCGGGGGGACGGTGGTGGCTGCGGGTGCTGCTCGGCGTGCTCGCCGTCACGGCGGCCGTGGAGCTCGTGCGCTGGCCGCTCGGGATGTGGCAGGAGGTCCACCTGCGGGACTACGGCCTGTCCACCCAGGACTGGCCGTCGTGGGCCGCCGACCGGCTCAAGAACATCGGGATCAGGACCGCGCTCACCGCGGTCATGGTGCTCGCCGTCGTCGCGCTGGCCCGGCGCTTCGCGCGCTGGTGGATCCCCGCCGCGCTGGGCGCCTTCACGCTGACCGTGACCGTCTCCTTCGCCTATCCGGTGCTGGTGGAGCCGGTCTTCAACGACTTCTCGCCGATGGCCGCCGGGCCGCTCCGCGACGACCTGCTCGCCATGGCCGAGCGCGACGGCGTGCCGGTCGAGGACGTGCTCGTCGCCGACGCCTCCCGCCGGACCACCGCGCTCAACGCCTACGTCTCCGGATTCGGCGCGACCCGCAGGATCGTGGTCTACGACACGCTGCTGCGGGCCCCGGCCGACGAGGTCGAGCTGGTCGTGGCGCACGAGCTGGGCCACGCCGCCACCGGCGACGTGCTGTACGGCACGCTGGTCGGCGCCCTGGGCGCGGCCTGCGGGGCGTGCCTGCTGTACCTCGTGGCCTCGTCCGGCCCGCTGCGCCGGCGCACCGGGGTCGGCTCCCTCGCCGACCCGCGGGCCGCCGGCCTGGTCATGGGGCTGCTGAGCCTGGCCACCGTGCTCTCCGGGCCCCTGCAGAACGTGGTCAGCAGGCACATCGAGGCCCGGGCCGACGTGCACGCGCTGAACCTGACGCGGGACCCGGCCACGTTCGCGGCCATGCAGAAGCGGCTGGCCGTGGCCAATATTTCTGATTTATCACCAGATGTCGTTGAATATGTTCTTTATGCCTCCCACCCCGCCATCCCGGAGCGGATCGCCGCGGCGCGCTCCTGGGCCGCGCTGAACGGCCTGCCGGAGCCGTGAAGCGCACGCTGATCGTCACCAACGACTTCCCGCCCCGCCCCGGCGGCATCCAGTCGTTCGTGCACGGGCTCGCCGTCCGCATGCCCCCGGGCTCGGTGGTCGTCTACGCCCCCCGCTGGGCCGGATGCGAGGCCTTCGACGCGCGCCAGCCGTACCCCGTCGTGCGCCACCCCACCTCGCTGATGCTGCCCACCCCCCGGGTGGCCCGCCGGGCCGCCGGCCTGCTCGCCGAGCACAAGTGCGACACGGTGGTGTTCGGGGCGGCGGCCCCGCTCGGCCTGCTCGCGCCGCGGCTCCGGGCGGCGGGGGCGGAGCGCGTCGTGATGCTGACCCACGGCCACGAGGCGTCCTGGGCCCGCGTCCCGGCGGCCCGGCGGCTGCTGGCCGGGATCGGCGGCCACGCCGACGCGGTCACCTACCTGGGCGAGTACACCCGGCGGCTGCTCGCCGCGGTGATCCCGGAGGAGAAGCTGGTACGGCTCGCGCCTGGAGTGGACACCGGCGTGTTCCTCCCGGGGGCGGAGCCGTCCGGGAAGGGCTCCGCGCTCCGGTCGTGGTGCGCCGCCGGGCCGGTGGTGGTCTGCGTCTCCCGGCTGGTGCCGCGCAAGGGCCAGGACACGCTGCTCCGCGCCTGGCCCCGGGTGCTGCGGGCCGTGCCGGACGCCCGGCTGCTGCTGGTCGGCGGCGGGCCGTACCGGGGGAGCCTGGAGCGGCTGGCCGGCCGCCTGGGCCTGCGCGACTCGGTCCGGCTGACCGGGTCCGTGGCCGCCGAGGACCTGCCGGGCTGCTTCGCCCTGGGAGACGTGTTCGCGATGCCCTGCCGCACCCGGCTGGGGGGCATCGACGTCGAGGGGCTCGGCATCGTCTACCTGGAGGCGTCGGCCAGCGGGCTGCCGGTGCTGGCGGGCTCCTCGGGCGGGGCTCCCGACGCGGTGCTGCCCGGCGAGACCGGCCTCGTCGTGGACGGCGGCTCGCCCGGGGCGGTGGCGGCCGCGCTGGTGGAACTGCTCGGCGATCCGGCCCGCGCCCGGGCGATGGGGGAGCGCGGGCGCGAGTGGGTCGGCCGGGAGTGGAGCTGGGACCTGGTGGTGTCCCGGTTCACCCGGATCCTGGACCCGGACCGGGACGTCTGAAGGACGCGGCCGGAACCGGGTGCCCGGACCGGACGCGGTCCCGCAGCGGGCAGGGCGGGCGGACCGCGGGCCGCCCCGCCGCACCGGGTCCCGGAGCGGGCCGCCCCGGTCCGGCGGCTCCGCGGTCCCGCGGGCTCAGCCGTACAGCTCGTCGACCTGCTTGGCGAAGTCGCGCATCACGACGTTGCGCTTGATCGACTGCTTCGGCGTGACGTGCCCGGTCTCCTCGCTGAGCTCGATGTCGAGGATCGTGAACTTCTTGATCTGCTCGGCCTTGGAGACCGACCGGTTGGCGTCGTCGACGGCCTTCTGCACCTCGGCGATGACCACCGGGTCGGTGCTGAGCTCGGCCAGCGTGGCCCCCTCCCTGCCGTTGGCGGCCTTCCACGGCTCCAGCGCCTCGGGGTCGAGGGTGACCAGCGCGGCGACGAACGGCTTGTCGTCGCCGACCACCAGCGCCTGGCTGACCAGGGGGTGGGCGCGGATGCGGTCCTCCAGCGGGGCGGGGGCGACGTTCTTGCCCGCCGCGGTGACGAGGATCTCCTTCTTGCGGCCGGTGATGCGCACGTAGCCCTCGGCGTCGAGCTCACCGATGTCGCCGGTGTGGAACCAGCCGTCGGCGTCGATCGCCTCGGCGGTGGCCTCGTCGTTCTTCCAGTAGCCCTTGAAGATGTGGCGGCCCTTGACGAGGATCTCCCCGTCGTCGCCGATGCCGATGGTGACGCCGGGGAACGGCTTGCCGACGGTGCCGATCTTGTTGGCGCCGGGCATGTTGACCGTGGAGGGCGCGGAGGTCTCGGTCAGGCCCCAGCCCTCCAGGACCTCGATGCCCACACCCCGGAAGAAGTGGCCGAGCCGCTCGCCCAGGGCCGAACCGCCGGTCACGGCGGTGCGCAGGTTGCCGCCGGTGGCGGCGCGCAGCTTGCCGTAGACCAGCTTGTCGAACAGGGCGTGCTTGAGCCTGAGGCCGAGTCCGGCGCCGCCGGAGGACTCCGCCCGGCTCCACGCGATGGCCGTGCCCGCCGCGGCGTGGAAGATCTTGGCCTTGCCCTCGGCCGTGGCCTTCTGCTCGGCGCCGTTGTAGACCTTCTCGAACACGCGCGGCACGCCGAGCAGGAAGGTGGGCTTGAACGCCTGCAGGTCGGGGGCGACGTTCTTCATGTTCGGGGTGTGCCCCATGACCGTGCCGGTCTCGATGAGCACGAGCTGGATGACGCGGGCGAACACGTGCGCGAGCGGCAGGAAGAGCAGCACGGAGCGGTTCTCCACGGTGAACAGCCGCTCCAGCGGGCCGTGGGCCACGTTCCGCGCGGTGAACAGCAGGTTGTCGTGGGTCAGTCGGCAGCCCTTGGGCAGGCCGGTGGTGCCGGAGGTGTAGACGATCGTGGCCAGGTCGGCGATGCCGCGCCCGCTCCTGCGCTCCTCCAGCGTCTCGTCGGAGACCCCGGCGCCGGCCGCGGTCAGCTCGGCGAGGGCCCCACCGGCCTCGCCGCCCTCGATGCGCCAGACGTGCTCCAGCCCGCCGAGCTCGGGGAGGACCTCGCGGACGGTCTCCTCGTGGGACTCCAGCTCCACGAAGATCGCCTTGGCGCCGCTGTCGGAGACGATCCACTTCACCTGCTCGGCGGAGGACGTCTCGTAGACCGGCACGCCGACCGCGCCGGCGGACCAGATCGCGTAGTCGATCACGGTCCACTCGTAGCGGGTGCGCGACATCAGGGCCACCCGGTCGCCCGGCTCGACGCCCGCGGCGATCAGGCCCTTGGCCGCGGCGGCGACCTGGTCGCGGAACTCCCCGGCGGTGACGGCGACCCAGTCCCCGCCCACCTTCCGGCGCAGGGCGACGGCGCCCGGTTCCCGCTCGGCGCGCTGGAACACCGTGTCGGTCAGGTTGGCGGAAGAGGGGACATCCACCAGCACGGGAACGCTGTACTCGCGCACGGGTCACTCCTGAATACGCACGGATCGAGATGGGTTAACAGGAAGTTATCGCGATAAGTTACGCGTGGGTAGTTTCGTCACCCAGGCGTTACGAAGGGCGATTTCACGCTATCAGCCTCGCCCTGCAGGACCCTCTGAAGCGGCCGACGCCCGAGGCGTCGCATCCTATTTGTTACTTATGTCGGAATTATGGCCCAGGGGCCGGGCGCCGGCTGGCTAGGATGTCCGGCATGCGGGTTCATGTCGTGAGCGATGTGCACGGAAGGGCCGACGCCCTGGCCCGCGCGGGGGACGGCGCCGACGCGCTGGTCTGCCTGGGGGACCTGATCCTCTTCGTCGACTACGACGACCACTCCCAGGGCATCTTCGCCGAGCTCTTCGGCGCGGAGCGGGCCGCCGAGTTCATCGCCCTGCGCACCGCCAAGCGGTTCGACGAGGCACGCGCCATGTCCGCCGGGCTCTGGGCGTCGCTGGACGGCGACCCGCGCGACCACATCGAGCGCTCCGTCCGCCGCCAGTACGGCGAGCTCTTCGCCGCGATGCCCGTCCCGGCCTACCTCACCCCCGGCAACGTGGACCTGCCGCGCTACTGGCCGGAGTACGCCCGCCCGGGCCACCGCGTGCTGGACGGGGAGACCGCCGAGATCGGCGGCCTGAGGTTCGGCTTCGTCGGGGGCGGGCTGCGCACGCCGTACCGGACGCCGAACGAGATCGACGACGAGGAGTTCGCCCGCAAGGTCGAGGCGGTCGGCGAGGTGGACGTGCTCTGCTGCCACATCCCCCCGGCGGTCCCCGAGCTCCTCTACGACGTCGTCGCCCGCCGCTTCGAGCGGGGCAGCGAGGCGACCCTGGAGGCGATCAGGCGGACCCGGCCGCGCTACGCCCTCTTCGGCCACGTGCACCAGCCCCTGGCGAGCCGGGTGCGGATCGGCAGGACCGAGTGCGTCAACGTGGGCCACTTCCGGGGCACCGGGACGCCCTTCGCGCTGGAGTGGTGAGGCCGCGGCGGTGAGATCGCCGGGCTGAGGCGGGCGCGGGGGGAGCGGTAGTACGGTAACCCCATGGCTGATCGCACGACCTCGAGCATCACGATCGGCGCGGACCGGTCGACCATCATGACGGTGATCGCCGACTTCGGCGCCTACCCCGAGTGGGCGGGGCAGGTGAAGTCCGCGCAGGTCCTGTCCACCGGGCCGGACGGCCGCCCGGAGCGGGTCAGGTTCGTCCTGGACGCGGGCGTGATCAGCGACGAGTACTCCCTCGCCTACACCTGGCACGGCGACGAGTCCGTCGACTGGACCGTCGCCGAGGGCGGGAAGATGGTCTCCGGCCTCACCGGCAGCTACCGCCTGGCCGAGTCGGCCGGCGGCACCGAGGTGACCTACGAGCTCGCCGTGGACCTCAAGGTCCCGATGATCGGCATGATCAAGCGGAAGGCGGAGAAGGTCATCATCGACACCGCCCTGAAGGGACTGAAGAAGCGCGTCGAGAGCGCATGACGCGGGTCCTGCTCTTCACGGGCAAGGGCGGGGTCGGCAAGACGACCGCGGCGGCGGCCACCGCCGTCCTCGCGGCCAGGTCCGGCCTCAAGACGCTGGTGGTCTCCACCGACACCGCGCACTCGCTGGCCGACGCGCTCGGGGTGACCGCCGCGGCCGAGCCCTCCGAGATCGAGCCCTGCCTCTACCTGCACCAGGTCGACACGCAGCGGTCGCTGGAGCGCCAGTGGGGCGAGCTGCGCGACTACGCCCGCGGGGTCTTCGCCGAGCTGGGCCTCGACGCGGTCACCGCCGAGGAGATCACGGTGCTGCCCGGCGCGGAGGAGGTCATCGCCCTGCTGGAGCTGCGCGAGCAGGCCGCGACCGGGTGCTGGGACGTGATCGTCGTCGACTGCGCGCCCACCGCCGAGACGCTCCGGCTGCTCGCCCTGCCCGAGGCCCTCGACTGGCACGTCAACCGGCTGCTCCCGGTCGGCAGGCGGCTGTTGCGCACGCTCTCCCCGCTGGTGCGCCGCGTGGCGATGGTCAGCGTCCCGGACGACCACGTGGTCGGCGCGGGTGAGCGCCTGCACCGGGCGCTGATGGAGGTCCGCGAGCTGCTGACCGGGCCGGACGCCAGCGTCCGGCTGGTGCTCACCCCCGAGGCCGTGGTGCTCGCCGAGGCCCGCCGCACGCTCACCTCCCTCAGTCTGTACGGCTACCGCGTCGACGCCGTGGTGGCCAACCGCGTCTTCCCCGCCGAGGGGGCCGACCCGTGGCGGGAGCGGTGGGTGGCCGCCCAGGCCAGGCACCTGGCCGAGGTGGCGGAGTCCTTCGCGCCGCTGCCCGTGCACACCGTCCCCTACCTGGACGCCGAGCCCGTCGGCCCGGACGCGCTGGCCCGCGTCGCCGAGGCCATGTACGGCCAGGCCGACGCCTTCGCCCCGCCCGCCGGGGAACCGCCGCTGCGGATCACCGCAGAGGGAGAGCTGCTGCTGGCCCTGCCGCTCGCCGAGAAGGGCCAGGTGGACCTGGCGAGGAAGGGCGACGAGCTGATCGTCACCGTGGGCCCCTACCGCAGGGTCCTGGCCCTGCCCGCGGCACTGGCCCGCAGGGGCGTGCGGGACGCCGCGCTCTCGGACGGCCGTCTGCGGGTACGGTTCCAATCGGGAGGGCCAGATGACTGAGAACACCGGAAACACGAACAACCCGGACGACATGAGCGATCGGACCGGCCGACACGACCGGAACGGCCGCGACGCCGGGAGCGAGAGGGCCGCGGGCCGCGGGACCGACCGCACGGGGAGCACTGGAGACACCGGGGGCACGGGGGGCACCGCCGGGGCGGCGGGCTCCGGCGCTCCCCGGAGCGGCGGGGGCGACCCGCTCGGGAGCGCGGCCGAGGAGGCGCTCAAGCTCTTCGACGCGCTCCAGCGCAAGGCCGCGCGGGAACTGCGCAAGAACCTGGTCAAGGGCACGATGACCGGTTTCGGCAGCGCGTTCTCCGGCGGCGGCGGCCGCGGCGGCAGGGACGTGTGGGAGGAGGCGGTCTCCGACCACGACGAGGAGTACATCTGCCGCGCCTGCCCCGTCTGCCGCGCCATGGCGGCGCAGCGCGAGTCCGGCGGCCAGGTGACCGACCACCTGGTGCAGGCCGGCTCCGAGCTCTTCGCCGCGTTCAAGTCGGCCGTCGACGCGCTGAACAGGCCCTCGGCCGCGCAGCGGGCGCGGGAGCGGGAGGCCTCGCGGGAGGACACCCCCGTGGAGCACATCGACCTGGGGTGAGCCCAGAGGGAAAGGGTGAGAGATGGCGCTGACCATCGGCGTTGACATCGGCGGCACCAAGATCGCGGCGGGCGTCGTGGACGACGGCGGGCGGATCGTCGCGCAGAGCCTGCGCCCCACTCCGGCCGACAGCCCCGACCGCGTCGCGGACACGATCGCCGACGCGGTGGCGGAGCTGGCGAAGGACCGGGAGATCGAGGCCGTCGGTCTCGGCGCCGCCGGGTTCATCGACGAGACCCGTTCGCTGGTCCGGTTCGCGCCCAACCTCGCCTGGCGTGAGGAGCCGCTGCAGAAGAAGGTCTCCGGCCTGATCGGCCTGCCCGTCGTGGTGGAGAACGACGCCAACGCGATGGCCTGGGCCGAGGCGAGGTTCGGCGCGGGCCGCGGGGAGAGCCACGTCGTGTGCGTGACCGTCGGCACCGGCATCGGCGGCGGCATGGTGCTGGACGGCGCCCTCTACCGGGGCCGCTGGGGCATGGGCGCCGAGTTCGGGCACATGCAGGTGGTCCCCGAGGGGCGCCTGTGCGGCTGCGGCGACCTCGGCTGCTGGGAGCAGTACGCCAGCGGCAACGCCCTGGTCGCCGAGGCCAGGCTGATCGCGGAGGCCGACCCGGCGCGGGCGGCCCGGCTGCTGGAGATCGCCGGGGGCACCCCCGCCGACATCGAGGGCCCGGAGGTCACCGACGCCGCCCGCGAGGGCGATCCGGCGGCGCTGGCCGCCTTCTCCTCGATGGCCGAGTGGCTCGGCCAGGGGCTGAGCGACCTCGCCGCGGTGCTCGACCCCGGCTGCTTCATCCTCGGAGGCGGCGTCTCGCGCGCCGCCGACCTCTGGATCGACCAGGTCCGCGACTCCTTCGGCCGCAACCTGACCGGCCGGGGGCACCGCCCCCTGGCCGACATCCGCCTGGCCGAGCTGGGCGCCTCCGCCGGTCTCGTCGGCGCCGCCGACCTCGCCCGGAGGCGCTGACCGGCAGGGGCCGGCCGGAGCGGCACCGGCGGGGCGCCGCGGGGTGCCGGCCGGATGACCGGAGACCCTGGCACGGAGCGCCCGGCGCGGTTACGCTCGCGGCACGCGTCGGCGGCGGACGGTGACACCGTCGTCGCCGACGGGCCCGGCCGGGCCGGCGCCCGGCAGTCCGAGGTCGCCTGCGAGGTCACGGTGGTGCTCAGGGTCGCCAGCTACAACGTGCGCTCCATGCGCGACGACGTCGCGGCGCTGGGACGGGTGGTCGCCGCCCTCCGCGCCGACGTGCTCTGCGTGCAGGAGGCGCCCCGCTTCCTGTGCTGGCGCTGCAGGCGGCGGCGGCTGGCCGCCTTCGGCGGCCTCCAGGTCGCCGCGGGACTGCGGGCGGGGGGCCTGGCCGTGCTGACCGGGCCGGGCGTCCGGCTGCTGCACGGCGAGGGCCGCCTGCTGAGGCACTTCCCCGGCCTGGAGCGGCGGGCGATCGCGATCGCCGTGGTGGAGGCGGAGGGCGCCCGCGTGGCCGTCGGCTGCGTCCACCTGGATCTCGACCAGGAGGCCCGGCTGCACCACGCCGGCGAGGCGCTGGACCTGGTCGAGGACGTCGCCGGCCGGTTCGGTGCGCTGCCCGTGCTCGCGGGGGACATCAACGAGCAGGCGCACCAGCCCGCCTGGCGGCACCTCACCGGGCGGCTGGCCGACTGCTACGCCGTCTCGCCGCGCGGCGACGGCCTCACCTTCCCCGCCCGGAACCCGGGCAAGCGCATCGACGCGGTCTTCGCGGTGGCCGGCGTCTCCGTGGTCTCCTGCGGCGGGATCGAGGCCGACCCCGCCGACCTGGCCGCCGCCACCGACCACCTGCCGGTGGTCGCCGAGCTGGACTGCGCCCGGTCCGCCGACCCCCGCGGCTGAACGCGCCCGCGGGGGACGCGCCGCCCGCGCAGGGCGCTCCGGGCAGGGCGGGCAGGGCGTCTGCGCCGGGGCGCGTACCGCGGGAAGCGGCCGGAGGTGCGGCCGAGGACGGGGAGCCGCACACATGGCGCGGGCATCACCCGTACCATTTGGTGCATGACCCGTCGCCTTCCGCGGCGTGCCCTGGCGCTGTGCGCGGGAGGCCTGCTTCTGCCCTTCCTCCACGCGCCGGCCGCGCACGCCGATCCCGTCCGCCCGCCTGCGGCGGAGGCCTGGCAGGCACCGGCGACCGCCCGGCTGAGCAGTGACGGATCCCTGTCCGACGTCGCCGGGATCTCCGCCGGAAACGTGTGGGCGGTGGGGCAGCAGAGCGTGTGGGACGTCTGGCAGAGCCGGGGGGCCATCACCCACTGGAACGGCCGGACCTGGACCGAGGTCCCCATCCGCAACGACCCCACCGGGGCCGGGCTCCTGCGCTCGGTCGCGGCGGCGTCGGCGACCGAGCTGTGGGCGGTGGGGGAGGGCCACGACGGCCTGCCGTACCTCGCCAGGGGGGACGGCTCGGCCTTCGACCGGGTCACCGTCGACACACTGCACGTGGGCGACTGGCTGGGCGGGGTGGCGGCCGTCCCGGACCGGGTGGTCGCCGTGGGGCGCCGCGCCAGGCAGCCGCTGATCGTCACCGGCTCCGGCGGGAAGTGGACGCTCACCGCCGCCGAAGGGCGCGGCACGCTGTACGGCGTCGCGGTGACGGCCAAGGGGGACGGCTGGGCGGTCGGCGACACCGGGGGCAAACCGCTGATCATGAGGTCGTCCGGCGGGCAGTGGAAGTCCTTCCCCGCCCCGGACATCCCCGGCGGCTACCTGCGCGACGTCCACCTCAACGGGTCCAGGCGCGCGCTGGCCGTCGGCGGCGTCTACCGCGACTCGGGGCAGGTCGTCCCGCTGGTCCTGTCCTGGAACGGCAAGAAGTGGTCCAGGGTGGACCTGCCCGACCAGGACGTGCGACTGTACGGTGTGACCGGCGACCGCAAGAACCGCTTCTGGATCTCCGGGGTCGACCTGGCGCGTCCGGGGGAGGCGTTCCTGCTCCGCTACGACGGCCGCAAGGTCAAGACGCTGCACGGCGCCCCGTCCCCGTCCCCCCGGACGATCAGGCTCCAGTCGGCGGCCTACCTGCCCGGCACGGGCACGGTCTGGACCGTCGGCCACGTGGTGGACGGCAACGGGCGCTACACCGACGTGATCGAGCGCTTCGCGACGAAGAGCCCGGCCGACCAGGGGGGCTCCGCCCGGTCCAGGTCGTGAGGCCCGGCCCGGACGCGGGGGCTCAGAGGACGGCGCCGTCGTCCCAGCCGGAGCCGCCGGGCGGGCCGTCCCCCATCCGCACCACCAGCGCCACGAAGCCGCCGATGAACGCGGCGACCGCGGTGAACAGCGCCCAGCCGCGCAGCTCCCACCCGGCCGCGGCGGTCACCAGCAGGTAGGCGGGACCGCCGAACAGGGCCGTCCACGCGATCTTGGCGGTGGCGTCGGACTTGGGCAGCGGCGGCGGAGGGGGAGGAACGTAGTGCCCCTCGTCGTCCTCCTGCCCGGCGGCGGGATCGGAGTCGGTGCCGGCGTCGGTGCGGCCGTCCTCCTCCGCCACGGTGCGGCCGTCCTCCTCCGGGGTCCTGACCACCCGGCGCGGGGGGTCGGCGGGGAGGTTCTCGCTGTCCGGCCACGGCTGGTCGGCCGAGTCGTGCTCGGCGGTGTCGTTGAAGGACGCGACGATCTGCCGCCAGACCTCGTCCTCGTCGCTCTGCGGTGTCACCTAGCTGGGCCCGTCGCTCATGGCCTGATCACTTCCTTCTCCGGAGACCGCGCATCCCCCGCTGGCGATCAGTCTCTCTGCAAGGGTACAGAGGCGTTCGTCCTGATGAACTCCAGGCTCTCCGCAAAGATCCGGTCGGCGTCGTTGTCGAGCGTCGCGACGTGGTAGCTGTCGGTGAGCTCGACGACGTCCAGATTCCCCCCGGTCAGCCTCTCACGAAGAATATGCACACTGGTCGGTTTGACCACATGGTCCTGCGGGCTGTGGAAGACCAGGACGGGCTGGATCACCTTGTCCAGCTCGGCCTGGGTCAGCGCCCAGAGGCGGGGGAGGCTCGCCGCGGCCTTGACCGGGGTGCGCGTGTAGCCCACCTCGACCATCCCCTCCTTCTTGATGTCGCCCGCGACCCCCTGGACGGAGGGGACGAACAGGCGCAGCAGCGGCGCGAGCCTGAGCAGCGGGACGTCGTTGGCGATCGAGGGGTTGACGACGACCACGCCCCTGATGCCCTCGCCGTGCACCTCGGCCAGGCGCAGCGCCATGCAGCCGCCCAGCGACAGGCCCGCCACGAAGACCTCGGGGCACCGGCCCCGCAGGTCCGCCAGCGTCTTGTCCAGCTCGGCGTACCAGTCCTCCCAGCGGGTGCGGTTCATCTCCTGCCAGGTGGTGCCGTGCCCGGGAAGCCGGGGCAGCGCCACGGTCAGCCCCGCCTCGGCCAGGTGCTCCGCCCAGGGGCGCAGCGACTGCGGAGAGCCGGTGAAGCCGTGGCAGAGCAGCACCCCGACCGGGCCTCCCGCGTGGTGGTACGGTTCCGCGCCGGACATGATTGGCATTGTGACTCCTTGTCAGGCCTGCCTGATCGTCGCATGTTCGGGGCCTGTTTTGCGAGAGGGTGATTTGTGTGGTTTCGCGGTGTAGGTGACAGAGCCTTGAGGTGGGAAGATAACTCCAGGTCGCTTCCTGTCAACCAAAGGAGCATCGAGTGTTCTACTGGGTGGTGAAGGCCATCCTCGCGCCCCTTCTCCGTCTGATCTTCCGCCCCTGGGAGGAGGGGGTGGAGAACGTGCCGAAGGAGGGCCCGGTGATCCTGGCCGGCAACCACCTGTCGTTCGCCGACCACTTCTTCGGGGCGCTGTTCCTTCCGCGCAAGGTGATCTCCCTCGGCAAGGCCGAGTACTTCACGGGCAGGGGCCTCAAGGGGATGCTCAGCCGGGCCTTCTTCAGCGGCGTCGGCACCGTGCCGATCGACCGCTCCGGAGGCAAGGCCAGCGAGGCGGCGATCCGCACCGGCCTGCGCGTGCTGAGCGAGGGCAACGTGCTCGGCATCTACCCCGAGGGTACCCGTTCCCACGACGGCCGCCTCTACAAGGGCAAGACCGGTGTGGCGCGGCTGGCGCTGGAGTCCCGCGCGCCGGTCATCCCGTGGGCGATGGTCGGCACCTTCGAGATGATGCCCCCCGGTCGTCCCCTCCCGCGCCTGGGCATCCGCCCGGGTGTGAGGTTCGGCGAGCCGCTGGACTTCTCCCGCTACTACGGCATGGAGGAGGACCGCCTGGTCCTGCGTGCCGTCACCGACGAGATCATGTACGCGCTGATGGAGCTCGGCGGCCAGGAGTACGTCGACAAGTACGCCGCGAGCGCCAAGGCCGAGGCGGCCCAGGCGGCGAAGGAGGCGAAGAAGGCCGGGCGGCGTTGAACGGCGCGGGAGGCCGGCCCGGGCCCCGCCGTCCGGCCCGGCTCCGGTCGCGGGCCCGGTCCCGTTTCCCGTCCCGGCTCCTGCCGGCGCGCCCGCTCCGGGCCGGACCGCGGCGGGCCGCCGCCGCCGCGGTCGCCTGCGGCGGTGCGCTCGGCGCGCTGGCCCGCCACGGCCTGGGCGCGGCGCTGCCGACCGCGCCGGGCGGCTTCCCCTGGACCACCCTGGCGGTCAACGTGCTCGGCTGCCTGCTGATCGGGGCGCTCGTCGTGATGCTCGTGGCGCTGGAGCCCCACCCGCTGGCCGGGCCCTTCCTGTCCACCGGGGTGCTGGGCGGGTTCACCACCTTCTCCTCCTTCGCCGTGGACGTGGAGCAACTGGTCCGTCTGGGCCGGCCGGCCACGGCGCTCTCCTATCTCGTCGTCACCCCGGTCCTGGCGGTGTCGGCGGCACTCGCCGGGACGGTCCTGGCAAGGCGGGCGCGGAGGGCGCGGCGGGAGCGCCGGACGGGATGAGCGTGCTGCTGGTGGCGCTGGGTGGAGCGGCCGGGGCGGCGCTGCGGCACCTGGCGGCCTCGCGCTCCGGCCCCCGCTTCCCGTGGGGGATCCTCGCGGCGAACACGGCCGCCTCGTTCCTGCTCGGCCTGCTGGCGGCCGGGGCGGCCGCCGGATGGCTCCCGGGCTGGGCGCTCACGCTGGGCGGCGCCGGCTTCTGCGGGGCGCTGAGCACCTACAGCACGCTCGCCTACGACGTGCTGCGCCTGGCCGGGGCCGGCGAGCGGCGCCTGGCCGCGGCGAACCTGGCGCTCACGCTGGCGGTCGGCCTGGCGGCGGCGTTCGCCGGGGCGGCCCTCGGCCGGATAGCCTGGTAGGACCGATGGGATGAACAGGGTCAACGGGATGGCGGGGGCGCATCACCGCGCATCGCCGCCTCCATCTTCCGCATGACGCGGGTCATCGTCTCCAGCTCGCCCGGCTCCAGCAGGTCGATGAGGAGCGCACGGACGACGGCGACGTGGCCCGGTGCGGTGCGTTCGAGACACGCCATGCCCTCGCCGGTCAGCGCGGCCAGCACCCCGCGCTCGTCGGAGGGGCAGGTCTCCCGGGTCACCAGGCCCATCGTCTCGAGCCTGCTGATCTGATAGGTCAGCCCGCTCTTGGAGGCCACCACGCCGTGGGCGAGCTCGGTCATGCGAAGTCGCCGGCCGGGGGCGGCGGAGAGCCGTGCCAGGATCTCGTACTGGGCGTGGGTCAAGCCCGCGTCCGCTTTCAGCTGTTCCTCGACGCGCCGTTCGAGCAGATGGGAGGCGGTCAGATAAGCCGTCCAGGCGACCATCTCGTGCTCGGCGAGCCAGCGCGTCCCCGTCATCCGCTCAGTCTACAGGTTGTTTGAATTTGAACTATCTGCTTAGGTGGTGGTTCGGATTCGAACCAATGGGAGGCGTCATGTCCGGTGTGATCGATCGAGTCAGGCCCATCGCGTTCCTGGTGGGACGCGTCGTCATCGGCGCGATCTTCTTGGTGCACGGCTGGATGAAGTTCAGCTCCGGGCTGTCGGGGACGACGGCGTTCTTCGAGTCGGTCGGGATCCCGCTGGCGGGCCTCGCGGCACCGGCGGTGGCGATCCTGGAGGTCGTGGGCGGGATCGCCCTCATCGTGGGCGCCGCGCTCCCGCTCTTCGGCACCCTGCTCGCGCTCAACATGCTCGGCGCGATCGTTTTCGTCCACGGAGCGGCGGGGTTCGGCGCGGACAAGGGCGGCTACGAGTACGTCCTCGCCCTGGCGGCGGCCAGCCTGATGGTCGGCTTCAGCGGCGGCGGGGCCCTGGCCGCCGACTCCCTCTGGCAGCACCGCCGCGGCCGTACGGACGCCACGACCTCGGTCTGACCGCGCGCCGGCCTCGCGAGGCAGGACGCCTAGCCGCCGTAGACGTGCTCGCGGATCTGCCGGATGTGCTCCGGGGTCGTACGGCAGCAGCCGCCGACGAAGTCCGAACCCGCGGCGTGCCATCCCGCCGCCGCCGCGCCGAACTCGGCCGGGTCGGCCAGGCCGCGCCAGCGGCGGGCCGCGGCGTCCCAGGTCTCGCCGGAGTTCGGGTAGACCATGACGGGCTTGCCCTCGATCTGCCCGATCAGGCTGGGGATGTGGCGCGGCGCGGTGCAGTTGACTCCGACGGCGAGGACCTGGGGATGGCCCGCGAACAATCCGGCGGCCCGGCGCATGGGGGTGCCGTCGCTGATGCGCTCGCCGTCGCGGCAGGAGAAGCTGATCCACGCCCGCACGCCCGGGGTCTCGTCGAGCAACCGCCTCAGCGCGCGGGCCTCGGCGTACGACGGGACGGTCTCGCACGCCAGGAAGTCGGCTCCGCCGCCGACCAGGATGTGCCAGCGGTCCCGGTGCCAGGCGACCAGGCCGTCCTCGTCGAGGTCGTAGTCGCCGGTGTATTCGGCGCCGTTGGCGAGATGGGCGCCGTACGGGCCGACGCTGGCGGCCACCGCGCCCTCGCCGTGGGCGTCCCGCGCCTCGACGGCCAGGCGGATCGAGAGCAGGATCAGCTCCTCGGCCCGGCCGGCGGACAGACCCCGGCGTACGAACGCCGGGATGCTCGCCTGGTAACTCGCCGTGGTCGCCACCTGCGCTCCCGCGGCGTAGTAGTCGAGATGCGCCCGCCGGATCAGCGAGGGGTCCTCCACCAGGAGCTTCGCCGACCACAGCTCGTCGCCCAGGTCCGCGCCCAGCGACTCCAGATGGGTGGCCAGCCCGCCGTCGAGAATCACCACCCCGCCACTGTACGTCACGGATGACGGGGTGATCCGGCGGACGATCTCGAAGCCCCGGGACGGCCCGGTGACCGGCCGCTCCTCCGGCCGGTCACCGGGCCCGGTGCCACCGCTTCCAGCCGGTGTCACCGCTTCCAGCCGGTGTCACCGCTTCCAGAAGGGACGGCGCCGTTCCGGTCCGCTCAGTGCCTCCAGGGTCCGGACGGCCTGCCGCCACAGCGCGTCCGCGTCCGCGCCGGGCCCCGCCGACGCCAGCTCACCGGCCAGCGCCTCCAGTTCCGCGTGGCCGCCGAGGAAGACGGCCAGGGCGGCCAGGCGGCTGCCCAGGTCGGACAGCAGGCGCAGCCGCTCGGCGGGCGGGAGGGACTCGGCGGCCCGCAGCCGCCGGAGCTCCTCGGCCAGCTGCGTGCGCAGGGCGTCGTCCTGCGCGCCGGAGCCGGCCGGGACCCCGGCGGGGGAGCCGGGACGCGGGACGGACCGGGACCTCATCGGTGCGCGCGGGACGGGGGCTCCGCCCGGCGGCGCGGGGAACGCGTCGCCGCCCGCGTCCGGGAACGCGCCGACCCCCGCGTCGGGGACCGGGCCGGCCTCCGCGTCCGGGAAGGCGTCCGGGAAGGCACCGGGGAAGGCGTCCGGAAGCGCGCCCGGCAAGGCCTCCGGGAAGGCTCCGGCGGTCCCGCCCGGCGCGCCCGCGCCGTACCCCGGAGCGGGGGAGGGGGGCGGTGCTCCGGGAGCGGCCGCCCGCGGGGCGGGCATGCCCGCGTCCATGGCCAGGGGCATCGAGGCCATGATCATCGGCGCGGCCGCGGCCGCGGGCGTCTCCCAGCCGCCGGGCAGCTCCACCGGCTGGATCACCCGGTGTTCCGGGCCGCCCTCGGCGACCACCCGGCTGTCGACCGCGACGAACGCGGTGAACCGGCAGAGCACGCCGTACTCCAGCGAGGTCGAGACGATCTCCCCCTCCAGCGAGCGGTCCCCGGCCGCGTAGCGGTCCTCCAGGTCGCGCAGCCGGGCGCGCGCCCAGATCGAGCGCACCGCGGGGTTGTGCGCGAGCGTCCCGGTGATCCGCCGCTCCCAGGGCCGTCCGGCGGCGTCCAGGCCGCGCAGGACCACGCCCGCGGAGGCCCCGGTCGCGCCCCGGTAGCGGCCGTGGACGGTCAGCGGCACGCCGGGGTAGACCGAGCCGAGGCGGCCGGTCGAGCCGGGGAGCGGGTCGAGGCCGTCCCCGGCCAGGGACAGGTCGGTGACCAGCGGCGCGCCGATCCTGCGGTGGATGTGCTCCATGGCCTCGTCCAGCCGGTCCTCCGACTCCACCAGCTCGCACCGGCCCGCGCCGAGCCCGGCCAGCCGACCCAGGAAGCCCGCGTTGACGGCCTGGTCGATGCCGACCGTGTGCACCCGCACGCCGGCCAGCCGCCCCGCGGTCCGCTCCAGGATCTGGTCCTCGTTGCCCACCTGCCCGTCGGTGACCAGCACCAGCACCCGGTCCCGCGAGGAGTCGCCGAGCAGCGCGGCGGCGCGCTCCAGGGGCTCCACCATCTCGGTGCCGCCGCGCGCCTCCAGCCGGGCGAGGTACTCCACCGCCCGGTAGCGGTTGCGGTCGGTGGCCCGCACCAGCTCGCCGCCGCCCTCGCCGAGCCGTCCGGGGTGCTCCACCACGGTGTCGAAGGCGAGCACGGCGAACCGGTCGTCGCCGGTCAGCGTGTCGACGATGCGGGCGGCGGCGCGCCGGGCGGCGACCATCTTCCAGCCGGTCATGCTGCCCGAGCGGTCCAGCACCAGCACGACGTCCTTCGGCGCGGGCGCGGGCGCGGAGGGCCCCGGCTCCGGGACCACGGACAGCGCGAACGTGCCCTCGCCGCCGTCCCCCGGGCCGTCCGGGTCGGGGACGAGGGTCAGGGCGGTGGAGGCGTCGAAGTACAGGCGCAGGATGAAATCGCGGTCCAGCCGCTCGCCCGGCGTCAGCCGTACGGTGCGGCCGTCCTGCAGGACCGTGTGCAGGCTGGAGCGGACCTCGCGCAGCTCCAGCCCGGCGGCGTCGACCGCGACCGCGAGTGAGAGCCGCACCGGGTGCGGGAAGCCGGGCAGCAGCACCGGCGGGGTGATGCGCGAGGCGTCGGGGACCGCGTCGGTGTCGGCGGCCCAGCCGTCGCCGGCCTGCTCGCCGTCGAGCGGGGCCCCGGGGATGTAGCGGGGGGCGACGACCAGCGGGAAGCGGAACGTCGCCGCGCCGTCCTCGTAGGGGAGCGGCTGGTCGAGCGTGAGCCGTACGGTGACCCGCTCGCCCGGCACGATGTTGCCGACCCGGATGGTGAAGACGTCGGGCCGGTCCTCCTCGGCGATGGCCGCCCGCCGCCCCTCGGCGACCGCCCGGTCGTAGTCGGCCCTGGCCCGGCCGCGCTCCTTCAGCACGCCCTCGACGACGTGCCCGTCGGCCTCCATGTGGAAGGCCGTGACCGCGGCCCGGTCGGGCAGCGGGAAGACGTAGGTCGCCTCCAGCGCCACGTCGAAGGCGTTGCGGAAGCACTGCGTCACCGTCACCCCGGCGGCCAGGCCGGCGACCTCGGCGGCGATGTCCACGCTCTCCAGGGGCAGGTTGCCGCGCTCGGTGACGAGCGCGCCCAGCCCGGCGTCGGGGACCGGCTCGCACTCGTCCGGCCGCAGCGGGGTGATGGAGTTGATCGTCATGGCTTTCCTTCCGGAGAGGCGAGCCCACGCTCGCGCAGGACCGCCAGGAGCGTCTCGGACGCGGCGGCGATCTCGGCGAGGTCGTCGTGGGACGGGACACGGCTCGCGCCGTCGAGCAGGAGGGTCACCCCGGCGGCCAGCCGCACCGCGGGCACGGCCGCGGCGGCGGAGGGAACCGGGGCGGGGGAAACGGGGGAGGAGGAGGCCGCCGTCCCGTTGCGTGCCGCGGCGGGGGAGGCGGGCGGGCCGTTGCGCGCCGGGGCGGGAGGGGTGGAAGGACCGGTCCAGAAGCGCGGGCGGGCGCCGCGGGGCGCCGGATCCCCGTCCGGGGAGGCGGGGAGGCGGGCGATCTCCTCCAGGGTCCGGTCGGTCGCCCCGGCGAGCTCGGCCTGGATCTCGGCGATGCTCCGGCCCTCGGCCTGCCGCCGCTTGACGGCGATCAGCTGGAGCAGGTGGCGCCTGCCGTACAGCGCGACGCGGCCCCGGCGGGCGGCCGGCGGGTCGAGCAGGCCGATCGTGGCGTACCACCGGACGAGGCGCTCGTTGGGCACGTCCCTGACCCGCCCGCCCTGCCGGGCGGGCGGAGGGAGGGCCGCCGAGGCCCGCTCCACCAGTTCGCCGATCGTCCATTCCATTCCCTCATAGTGACACTGCAATTATTACAGTGTCAACATAGGTCCGGTATCGGTGGGTATGGGCGGCTCTGGTTCGCAAGAAAACAACCGACGCCGACAATGGAGGTACGTCCCATGGCCACCATCACCGGCCCGCTTCAGCCCGGTGACAAGAAGATCGTCGGAGAGGCCCTGCAGGGCGCGCTCATCGATCTCCTCGATCTCTCGCTCCTGGCCAAGCAGGCCCACTGGAATGTGATCGGCCGCAACTTCCGCCAGATCCACCTGCACCTGGACGAGATCGTCGCCTTCGCCCGGGCGCACGCCGACACCGTCGCCGAGAGGGCGGTGGCGCTCGACGTCACGCCCGACGGCCGCGCGGGCACCGTCGCGAACTCCACGAAGGTGCCCCAGCTCGACTCCGGCTACCTGGACGTCGACAAGGTCGTCGCGGCGATGACGGACATCCTGGAGTCCATCGGCCGCAGGATGCGCGAGCGGGTCGACGCCACCGCCGAGGCCGACCCCGTCACCCAGGACATCTTCATCGCCGTCACCCAGGACGTGGAGAAGCACCACTGGATGATGCAGGCGCAGCGCTGAACGGCCCGCCCGGCCGCTGAGGCGGCACCGTGGCGGGTGCCTCCGCCAGGGTGCCTCCGTCAGGGTGCCCCGGCGCGGCGGGCGAAGGCGCCCCGGCCCGATGCCGGGGCGCCTTCGCACGCCGCGATCCGCAGGAGGGGCCGCAGGGCGCGATCCGCCGCAGGGGGCGCGGCCGGCCGGAGACGAGAGCGGATCGGCCGAAACGCGTGCCTTCCGGGTTTCCGCAGAGTTTCAATCGGGACGGTGGCCGTGTTCACCCGGATCCGGTCGACTGGCCCGCGTACCGTGAAGGCAGCGAGGAGGCGCCATGCTCCGCCGTACGTTGTTGCGCACCGGAGGACTGACCGCGGGCGCGGCGTTGACGGGATCCCTCTGGCGGGGGGCCGCGTGCGCGGCCGCGCGGGGGACGGGCCCCTACGGGCCGCTCCGCGCGCCCGACGCGAACGGCGTCGCGCTGCCCGAGGGCTTCACCAGCAGGATCGTCGCCCGCACCGGCCGCAGGGTCGGCGGGACGCTCTGGCACGCGGCGCCCGACGGCGGGGCCTGCTTCCCCGACGGCGCCGGCTGGATCTACGTGTCCAACTCCGAGATCCCGCTGCTCGGCGGGGCCTCGGCGATCAGGTTCGGGGCCGGCGGCGAGATCCGCGGCGCCTACCGGATCCTCTCGGGCGCCAACCTCAACTGCGCCGGCGGGCGCACGCCCTGGAACACCTGGCTGTCGTGCGAGGAGGTCCTGCGGGGCCGCGTGTTCGAGTGCGACCCGTACGGCGAGCGCGCCGCGATGCCGCGCCTGGCCATGGGCCGGTTCAAGCACGAGGCCGCCGCCTGCGACCCCGACCGGCAGGTGGTCTACCTCACCGAGGACGAGCCGGACGGCTGCTTCTACCGGTTCCGGCCGGACGTGTGGGGGGACCTGACGGCCGGGCGGCTGGAGGTGCTCTGCGGGAGCGGCGGGGGCAGGGGCGCGGCCACCGGGCCGGTGACCTGGGAGCGGGTGCCCAACCCCGCCGCGCCGCTGAAGGCGACCCGGCACCAGGTGGGCGCCGCCCTGCACTTCTCCGGCGGTGAGGGCTGCCACTACGACGGCGGGGTCTGCTTCTTCACCACCAAGGGCGACGACCGGGTGTGGGCCTACGACGCGGAGAACGGGCGGCTGGAGGTCGCCTACGACGCCGGCTCCCCGCTGACCGGGGTGGACAACATCACCGGCACCCCCGCCGGGGACCTGTACGTGGCCGAGGACGGCGGGAACATGGAGATCAACCTGATCACCCCGGACCGGTTGGTCTCGCCGTTCCTCCGGGTCGACGGCCACGCCGGGTCGGAGGTCACCGGCCCGGCCTTCTCCCCGGACGGCCGCCGGCTGTACTTCTCCTCCCAGCGCGGCGCCCGGGGCGACTCCGCCGGGACCGACGGCGTCACCTACGAGGTCACCGGCCCGTTCCGCGGCTGAGCGTCCCTTCCCCGGCGCCGCCCGGGGCGGCCCGTCGCCGTCGGGGCCGCCCGCGGCCTTCCTCCCGCCTCCGGGGCGCCCGTGGCCTTTCCCCCTCCGGGGCCGGGAGGCGCCGGAGGGGGCGCGCGGGGAGATCCCCGTCCCGGAATCGGTCTGCGGCGCGTCCGGATCCGGATCGGGCGGGATCGCCGGTCACCGGCCGGGGGTAGGTGCCGGGGGCGGGGAGCGCCCGGGTTCGCCTCCCCGCCTCCTCGCCGCGCTTCTCCGCGGCTCGCCCGCCTGACAGGGAGCAGACCCGTGACCGATGTGAGAGTCTCCGTCATCTACTACTCCTCGACCGGCACCGTCCACGCGATGGCCAAGCGGCTGGCGAGCGCAGCGGAGGAGGCGGGCGCGCGGGTCCGGCTCCGCCAGGTGCCCGAGCTGGCGCCGGAGGAGGCGATCGCCTCCAACGCGGCGTGGAGCCAGCACTTCGACGACACCAAGAACGAGCCGAAGGCGGTGCCCGACGACATCGTGGAGGCCGACGCGGTGCTGCTGGGGACGCCGACCCGCTACGGCAACATCTCCAGCCAGCTCAAGCAGTTCATCGACACCCTCGGCCCCCAGTGGTCGCAGGGGATGCTGGCCGACAAGGTCTACGCGGGGTTCACCGCGACCATGACCGCGCACGGCGGCCAGGAGTCCACCCTGCTGGCCCTCTACAACACCATCCACCACTTCGGCGGGCTGGTGGTGGCGCCCGGCTACACGGACCCGTCGAAGTTCGCCGACGGCAACCCCTACGGCGTCTCCCACGTCACCGGCGGCACCAACAGCGACCCGCTGACCGACGTGCAGTACACGGCCCTGGACCACATGGCCAGGCGGGTGGTGACCATCGCCGGGCGGCTGAAGGCCGGAGCCGCGGGCTGACCCCTGGGACCCGCCGCGAGGTGACTGCGCTAAGGTCACGGACCGGTCAAGAGTCGATGACGGCGGGAGAATCATGGCGGAGATCGCGTATGTCGGCGGATACACCCCGGACACCGGGGGGTCGGGCGCCGGGATCGTGCTGATGGAGCTGGACGGCCTGGCCCGGCGCGGCGCGACGGCGGCTCCGGGGCCGTCCTTCCTCGCCGTCCACCCGCGCCTCCCCGTGCTCTACGCGGTGGGCGAGGCCGAGCAGGGCACCGTGCAGGTCTTCGCCCGGGGCGCGGACGGCGTGCCGTCGCCGCTGGGCAGCCGTCCCAGCGAGGGCTCGTTCCCCTGCCACCTGGCCGTGAACCCGGCGGGCACGCTGCTGGCGGTGGCCAACTACGGCGACGGCACGGTGAGCGTGCACGGCATCGACGAGGCGGGGCTGCTCACCACCGTGCAGACCTTCCCCTACCGCGAGGGCGCCCACGCCCACCAGGCGACCTTCGGCCCCGACGGCGTGCTGTACGTGACCGACCTGGGCGCCGACGAGGTCCGCCGCTTCACGGTCGAGGGCGGCCGCGAGGTCGCCCCGCACCCCGGCGGCCCGGTACGGCTCGCGGCCGGCATGGGCCCCCGGCACCTGGCCCGGGCCGGGGACCGCTGGTACGTGGCCGGGGAACTGGACGGCACGGTCCGCGCCTACGACTCCGACTGGCGGGAGACCGCGGTCACGGCGGCCAGCGGCACCGGGGCCGAGAACCACCCCTCCCACCTGGAGGTGTCCGGGCGGTTCGTCTACGTCGCCAACCGGGGGCCGGACACGATCGCGGTGCTGTCCGCGCCCGGTCTGGAGAGGGTCGCCGAGGTGTCCTGCGGGGGCGCCTGGCCGCGGCACTTCGCCGTCGCGCGCGACCGGATGTACGTGGCCAACCAGAACTCCGGCGGCGTCGCCGTACTGCCGATGGAGGACGGGGTGCCCCAGCGGGCCGAGGCGGTCTTCGAGAGCGGCACGCCGTCGTGCGTGCTCCCGCTGCCGGGGACGTGAGCGCCGCGGCGGGGTGGAGGGCGGGCGCCCGCCGGGGTGCGGGCGCCGCGGTCGCGCGGCGGTCGGCGGGTGCCCGTCCGCGGCCCCGGGGCGGACGGCGCGCGGACGCCGACCGCCTTTTGGTCTAGACCACTGGGCCGCTGTGGAGGCAGAATGCCATGCGTCGGCGTGGGAGATCCCCGCCGGTCGTGTCACCCCGCTTAGTCTGGCCTTATCACCTCGGAACCACCACCGGAGGATGCCATGCGTATTGGAGTGTTGACCGGGGGCGGCGACTGCCCCGGCCTGAACGCCGTTATCCGTGCCGTCGTGCGCAAGGGGGTGGGAGTCTACGACCACGAGTTCGTCGGATTCCGGGACGGCTGGCGCGGCCCGCTGGAGGGCGACACCATGCCGCTGGACATCCAGGCGGTGCGGGGCATCCTGCCCCGGGGCGGCACGATCCTCGGCTCCTCGCGGACCAATCCGATCAAGATCGAGGGCGGCGTCGAGAAGATCAAGGACAACCTCGCGCAGACCGGGGTGGACGCCCTGATCGCCATCGGCGGCGAGGACACGCTCGGCGTCGCCACGCAGCTCTTCGAGCGGGGCGTGAAGGTCGTCGGCGTGCCCAAGACGATCGACAACGACCTCAACGCCACCGACTACACCTTCGGCTTCGACACGGCCGTCAACATCGCGGTGGAGGCGATCGACCGGCTGCACACCACCGCCGAGTCCCACCACCGCGCGCTGATCTGCGAGGTCATGGGCCGCCACGCGGGCTGGATCGCGCTGCACGCCGGCATGGCCGCGGGCGCCAACGTCATCCTGATCCCGGAGAAGCCGTTCGACATCGACCGGGTCTGCGCCTACGTCGAGTCCCGCTTCAAGACCCGCTACGCGCCCATCATCGTGGTCGCCGAGGGCGCCCACCCCGTCGAGGGCCAGATGGCGCTGCAGGCGGGCGAGCTCGACGCCTTCGGCCACGTCCGGCTGGGCGGCATCGGCGAGACGCTCGCCAAGGAGATCGAGAAGCGCACGGGCAAGGAGGCCCGCACCACCGTGCTGGGCCACATCCAGCGGGGCGGCACGCCCACGGCCTTCGACCGGGTGCTCGCCACCCGCTTCGGCCTGCAGGCCATCGACGCGGTGCACGACGGCGAGTTCGGCGTCATGGTCGCCCTGCAGGGCACCGACATCGTCCGCGTCCCCCTGCAGGAGGGCACCAAGGAGCTGAAGACCGTCCCGCCCGGCCGCTACGAGGAGGCCGAGGTCTTCTTCGGCTGAGCCCGCGTCCCGGCGCCGGGGCCCGCCCGGGCCCGCGGCGCCGGCCGGGCCTCACCGTCCGGAGGGGTCGAACAGCGACGGATCCTCCGGGCGGGGGGCGGCCCCGGTCCGCGGGAGGGCGGGGAAGCCCTCGGTGACCCGGCCGTCCAGCCGGGCCATCACCTCGGCGTCCTCCCGCAGTTCCTGCTCGGAGGGGGACAGGACGACGCTCAGCAGCAGGCCCAGGGTGAGCAGGCCGACCAGCGCCAGCAGCGGCAGCAGGAAGTCGACGCCCTGCGCCCCGCCGACCGGGACCGGGGACGCCGTCGGCTGCACGTCCATGGCGAACATGCCGGTGTAGTGCATGCCGCAGACCGCGACGGCCATGATCAGCGCCGCGCCGCCGGTGGCCGGGACGCCGCGCACCCGCAGGGCGAACCAGAGCGCCACCGTGGAGGCGGCGATCGCGATCGCCACCGACGCGCCGACGAGCGCCGGGTCGTAGGAGACGTGCGCCGGCATGTTCATCGCGGCCATGCCGAGATAGTGCATGCCGGCCACGCCCAGCCCGGTGAGCAGGCCGCCGCCGAGGAGCGCCGCGGTCCTCCGCCCGCCGTACGAGACCATGAAGAGGCCCGCGCCGACCACGGCGACCGCCAGGACGGCCGAGCCGACCGTGAGGGGCACGTCGTAGCGGATCTGCGAGCCGTCGACGGAGAAGCCCATCATGGCGACGAAGTGCATCACCCAGATGCCGGTGCCGCCGATGGACAGCGCGCCGCCGATCAGCCAGCGCGCCCGTGCGGGGCCCTCGGCCGTCCGCGCCCTGGCGGTGAGCATGAGGCCGAGCATGCAGCCGACCCCCGACATGAGGTAGGCCAGTACGGGGGTCACCAGGCCGTGGGAGAAGTGGTCGACGTGAGACATGGTCCAGTTCTTTGCGAGAGGGAATTACCCCATTATTACCCTTAGTGGACATATGTGACGGTTGAGGGGCTCGGGTGTCGATGGGGATGGAAGTCCCGTTCTGGCGGACGGTCGCGGTCTTCCGCGTCGCCTCCCTCGGCTACGCGGCGCTTCTGCTCGTCCGCGCCGGAGGCTACGAGCACCCGGCGGCCGGCTGGAGTGTGATCGGAGTCATGGCCCTGTGGACCGTGGCGACGATCTTCGCCTACTCCGTCGAGGAGCTCCGCGGCCGGCCGCTGCTCGCCGCCGACATGCTCGTGACCGTCGGCTGCCTGCTGAGCACACCCGCGATCCAGGGCCCCCACCAGCAGGGCAGCATGCCGATCACCGCCACCTGGATGGGCGGCGCCGTACTGGCCTGGGGCGTGCACGGCGGACGCCGGGCCGGAGCCGCGGCCGCGGCGATCGTCTCGCTGGCCGACCTGTGGACGCGCGACGTGTTCGGCTCCGGCGCCGGGGACCTGCCGGTCAACGGGACCGTGCTGCTCTTCCTGGCGGGCGTGCTGGTCGGGCACGTCGCGCGGCTGGCCCGGCAGGCCGAGGCCCGCATGCAGCAGGCGATCGAGCTGGAGGCGGCGGGCCGGGAGCGTGAGCGGCTCGCCCGCGGCATCCACGACTCCGTGCTCCAGGTGCTCGCGCTGGTCCAGCGGCGCGGCCTGCGGCTCGGCGGGGAGGCGGCGGAGCTGGGCAGGCTCGCCGGAGAGCAGGAGGCCGCCCTGCGGGAACTGGTCAGGCTCCGCCCGGAGGCGCCCGCGGCGGGCACCGCCGACCTGGGCGTCCTGCTGCGGGCGTACTCCTCGGGCACGGTCACCGTCTCCACCCCGGCCACCCCGCTGACGCTGCCCGCGCGGACCGCCGAGGAGATGGCCGCGGCGGCGGGGGCGGCCCTGGACAACGTCGTACGGCACTGCGGGGCGAGGGCCCCCGCCTGGGTCTTCGCCGAGGACGACGGCGGGACGGTCACCGTGACGGTCCGCGACGAGGGGCCGGGCATCCCCGCCGGCCGCCTGGAGCAGGCCGAGGCCGAGGGCCGCCTCGGCGTCGCCCAGTCGATCCGGGGCCGGATCGCCGACCTGGGTGGGACGGTCACCATGGTGTCCGGCCCCGGACGCGGCACCGAGATCGAGATGTCCGTCCCGGTCAGCCCGTCGGTGAAGGACCGGCCGGAGCGGTGGGCGAGGGACTGACCGGCGCCCCGGGGGTGGGGTTGAGCGGAGAGGTCGGGGAGGGGGCCGCCGGGGCCGAGGGCCAGGGCGAGAGCGTGGTCCGCCACTCGGTGGCCGGCATCACCGGAACCTCCAGCCGGGCCGTCCCGGCCTGCTGGAAGCGCAGCTCCACGGGGACGAATCCGCCGACGGACAGCTGCCTGCTCGCTCCCGTCAGCAGGGCCATGGGCACCGGGCCGGTGCCGACGGGCTGCCGGACCGGCAGGTCGACGCCGCCGCCGGGTATATCGGCCCCCTGGAACACGCCCGGCGCGCTGATCGCGACGAGCCGGTCGGGGGCGGTCCGGTTGTTGATCAGGACCATGTGCAGCGGGGCCCCGGCACCGGAGGCCAGCGCCTTCCCGGCGGAGCCGCCCACGAGGATCACGTTCCTGATCGCGATGCCGTCCTGGAACCCGTTCCCGCCGTCGTTCGGGGCCATCTCCTCCTGGCCGATCTCCGGCGCGAGCCGTTCGTTGCCGCAGGAACAGGCGGTCAGGGCCAGCGCGGCCACCAGCAACATCCTGAAGCGTCTCGTCATGTCACTCCTCCCGGCTCGTCCGGATCCATCTCCGCCTTCCGTGGAGGGATATCCCGCCCGCGGGCCATTTTTTCGCCATCCGCCCGGCTTCCGGGGGCCCCGGCTCCACCGGTCCGGCGGGGCCGGGGCGGGACGGCGGTTCCGCGCGGTAATACGCTGGCCGGATGCGGGTGATGGTGGTGGACGACCACCCGATGTGGCGGGACGCGGTGGCGCGGGACCTGGCCGAGGCGGGATACGAGGTGGTGGCCGCGATCGGCGAGGGCCGGCAGGCGCTCCGGGTGGCCGCGGCCGTACGGCCCGAGGTGGTCGTGCTGGACCTGCAGCTGCCCGACCTGTCCGGGGTGGAGGTGGCCCGGGGGCTGGCGGCCGCGGACGCGCCGCCCCGGGTGCTGGTGCTGTCGGCCAGCGGCGAGCAGGACGACGTGCTGGAGGCGGTCAAGGCCGGCGCGTCCGGTTACCTGCTGAAGTCGTCGAGCCGTGAGGAGTTCCTCGAAGCCGTCCGGCGCACCGCCGACGGCGACGCGGTGTTCACCCCCGGGCTGGCCGGCCTGGTCCTGGGGGAGTACCGCCGGCTGGCCGCCCGGCCCGTTCCGGCGGAGGGGCCGCGCCTGACCGAGCGGGAGACCGAGGTGCTGCGCCTGGTGGCCAAGGGGCTGTCCTACCGGCAGATCGCCGAGCGGCTCGTGCTCTCCCACCGGACCGTGCAGAACCACGTCCAGAACACGCTGAACAAGCTCCAGCTCCACAACCGCGTCGAACTCGTCCGCTACGCCATCGAGCAGGGCCTCGACGGGTCGTAGGCGGGACTAAAGTGGCCCCGGCGCGGCGTTGCCTGTTGACGGCCGCCCGCGACACCCGGCGGTCGCCCCACGACCCTTCCCCCGACGCTCCACCGGAGGTTCCACCATGGCCGTGTCCGCACTGGGCGAGCCCTGCGTTCTGCTCAAGCTGGGCGAGGTCGTCCTGAAGGGAAACAACCGCGAGGTCTTCGAGCAGCGGTTGCAGGCCAACATCAAGGCGGCCCTGAAGGAGTTCGGCTTCAAGGTGGACGTGCGGCAGCGCCACGGCGTCATCGCGCTGTTCCTGCCGGAGGGGACGAGCGCCGAGACCGCCGACGCGGTCGCCGAGCGGGTCGCCTACGTGCCGGGCCTGGTCTGGATCCATCGGGCCTGGCGGGTCGCCAAGGACCCCGACGCCGTCTTCAAGGCCGCGATCGAGCTGCTCGCCGACCGCGAGGACGTCAAGCGCGGGGTCTCCTTCGCGGTGCGCTCCCGCCGCCGCGACAAGCGCTTCCCGCTGACCTCGATGCAGCTCGACCGCACGGTCGGCGGCGAGCTCAACGACATCTACGGCCTCCCGGTGGACCTGAAGAACCCCGAGCTGGTCGTCTCCATCGAGGTGGACCGCGACGAGGTCTTCGTGCACACCGACGGGCTGCCCGGCCAGGGCGGCCTGCCGGTCGGCACCAGCGGGCGCGGCCTGGTCCTGATGTCCGGCGGCATCGACTCCCCGGTCGCCGCCTACCGGATGATGCGCCGGGGCCTGAGAGTGGACTTCCTGCATTTCTCCGGCATCCCCTTCACCACCTCCGAGTCCATCTACAAGGCGTACGCGCTGGTGCGCGCGCTGGACAAGTTCCAGGGCAGGTCCCGCCTGTGGGTGGTGCCGTTCGGCAAGGCGCAGCAGTCCATCAAGGCCTCCGGCCAGGACCGCCTGGCGGTCATCGCCCAGCGCCGCCTGATGCTGAAGACCGCCGAGGAGGTCGCCCACCGCCTCCGCGCCGGGGCGCTGGTCACCGGCGACTCCCTGGGCCAGGTCTCCTCCCAGACCCTGCAGAACATCACCGCCCAGGACGACGCGGTCGACCTGCCGATCCTGCGCCCGCTGATCGGCCTCGACAAGACCGAGATCATGGCGGAGGCCCGCCGCATCGGCACCCTGGCGATCTCCGAGCTCCCGGACGAGGACTGCTGCACGCTGCTGGCGCCCCGGCGGGCCGAGACGGCGGCCAAGATCGCCGACCTGAAGCAGATCGAGAAGCGCCTCGACGCCGAGGAGCTCGCCGTGCAGCTGGCCGACTCCCTGCAGGAGTACAAGCTGGAGGGCTGAGGACCCCGCCCCCGCCGTCAGTCGACCTTGAAGGGGTCGTGCTCGGCCAGGAGCCTCTCCAGGCGGGCCTGGTCGACCCTGGAGGTGACCTCGGAGAGCTCCTGGCGGTCGCGCACGCACTTGGCCAGGGTGAAGGTCGAGGTCACGACGTAGAGGACGCCGATGGACAGGAAGGCGCGGACCCAGGTGTCCACCGGGAGGTAGGCCAGGCCGATGGCGACGGCTGAGACGGACACGCCGAAGGACAGGACCGCCTGGACGTAGAAGGCGCCGGTGTTCTTGGGCTGGATCGCTTTCGTCATGCCGTCCAGGATCCGGCCCCGGGAGGGGCGGCGCGTCCGTGCGGATACTCAGTCGTCCGTGAGTCGTCCGTCAGATCTAGCGAGGGGACTGCCGGGTTCACCCGGCAGGGGAGTCGCTTCCCTGTTACGGTGTTTTTGCTTGAAACGGGCAGGGCTTGTCCGTCGCCCACCTCGGCAGAGGAAAGCGAGAAGCCGCTCCCTTCAGGGAGCGGAGGAGTCACGAGTACGTGCGGCGGTCCGCGCCGCGAGGGGCGGAAGGCCCTTCGCGCGCAGGGCGAGGCCCCGTCCGCACCGGACGGGGCCTCGCCTGCGCGCCTTATGGAGAACCGGCGGTCTACCACAGACCGCCGTAGAGACCGCCTCCGGTGCCGGTGCACAGGTTGGTGCTGGCGGCACCCTGCGGGCCGGCGGCCGACTGGTTGGCGTTGTAGTAGGAGTTGCCGCCGTAGCCGCCGAAACCGAAGCCGCCGCCGCAGCCACCGGTCTGGTAGCCGCCGGCCAGGGCGGCGGAGGCGGCGGAGAGCACCAGCGTGGCCGCGGCGACACCGGTGAGTGCGATGCGAGACAAGGTCTTGCTCATGGAACTGGGTTTCCTTTCTCCGTCCGGCCCGTCGCGGACCGGAACTCGATCGTCTCCGGCTCCCTCCTGGCCGCCTCTCGGCGGGGACGGAGCCGGTCCCGGAACCTCAATACCCGCCACTCGCACTTTGAACACATATAGTTACTAATCAACTACTAATAGTGAACAAGTGCCGTGAGTGATGAAAAATCACCTCGTCTACGGATCGTCCACCGGGCCACTGAGCCGCCGGGCCACTGAGCCGCCGGGCCACTGAGCCGCCGGGCCGCCGGGCCGCCGGCCACCGGTCAGGCGGAGGCCAGGGCGTCGCCGACCGCGCTCTTGCCCAGCAGCGGCGGGAGCTGGCGCATCACCCGGGCGAGCTCCCGCAGGTCCCCGTTGACCAGGGCCTGGGGGCCGTCGCACAGAGCCTGCTCCGGGTGGGGGTGGACGTCGATGATCACACCGTCGGCGCCGACCGCGATGGCGGCGCGGGTGAGCGGCAGGACCAGGTCGCGGCGGCCGCCGGAGTGGGACGGGTCGACGATGACCGGCAGGTGGGAGAGGCGCTGGGCGACCGGGACGGCCGAGACGTCCAGGGTGTTGCGGGTGGCGGTCTCGAAGGTGCGGATCCCGCGCTCGCACAGCACGATGTCCAGGTTGCCGCGCTGGGCGATGTACTCGGCGGCCATCAGCCACTCCTCGATGGTGGCGTTCATGCCGCGCTTGAGCATGACGGGCTTGCCGACCCCGCCCACGGCCTGCAGCAGTGCGAAGTTCTGCGCGTTGCGGGTGCCGATCTGCAGCATGTCCGCGTAGGAGGCGACCAGGTCGACGTCGTGGGCGTCGACGACCTCGGTGACGATCGGCAGCCCGGTCGCCGCGCGCACGTCGGCGAGGATGCGCAGCCCCTCCTCGCCCAGGCCCTGGAAGGCGTAGGGGGAGGTGCGCGGCTTGTAGGCGCCGCCCCGCAGCAGGGTGGCCCCGGCGGCCTTGGCCATCTCGGCCGCCTCCAGGGTCTGCTGCGGGGTCTCCACCGCGCACGGGCCGGCGATCAGGGTCACGGTGCCGGGCCCGATCGGCACACCGCCGACGCGGACCGTGGAGCGTTCCGGATGGTTGTCGCGGCTGACCAGCTTGTACGGCGCGGTCACCCGCATCACGTCCGCCACCCCCCGCATGCCGCGCAGGTTCAGCGCACCGAACTGGGCGACGTCGCCGACCAGGCCGATGATCGTACGGTTCACCCCGCGGCTGACGAACGCGCTGCCGCCCGCCGCGGTGATGACCTCCACGATCGTCTCGATGTCTTCCCGGGTGGCCTCGGGGGCCATGACGATGACCATGTCTCTCCTTGTCGTGAGCGGCCGGGGTGAGCGGCCTGCGGGAAAACGAAAAGGCCCCGGGTCCGAAATCCGGACCCGGGGCCTTCGCGTTCGCCTGGCTGTCAGCGCAGCATCTGGAGGCGAACGGTCCGACCCACGGGTCCGTCGCCATACCAAAACCAGAACACGGTACGCATCGCCGGAATGCTAGCGCACCCGCCGCCTCGCGGGCGCTCCCGTCTCATCTGGCGGAACGCGCGGTCCCGCGGCGCGCGGCGTCCGGGCAAAGAGGGAGCCGCCCGTCCGCCGGGAAACGGGCGGTGGCAGGATTGCCCCCGTGCCAACGGGGAAACGGCGAGGGGAGTGATGGTGGATCGGACCCAGGATCCGCTGGAGGAGGACCGCCTGCCCCCCGGGCAGTACGTCCCCAGAGGGCGTCCGGTGATCCACTACGGCAGGGTGCCGGCCTTCCGCCCGGCGACGTGGGAGCTGCAGGTCATGGGGGCGACCGCGTCGGGCGAACCGCACCGCTTCTCCTGGGAGCGCTTCTCCGGACTGCCCCGCACGACGGTCCTGGCGGACTTCCACTGCGTCACCAAGTTCTCGATCATGGGCAACGAGTGGTCCGGGGTGTCCGCGGCCACGCTGCTGGAGATCGCCCCGCCCGCGCCCGCGGCCAGGCACGTGATGATCTGGGGCGAGTACGGCTACAGCGCCAACGTCAGGATGAGCGACTTCGCCCGGGAGCACACCCTGCTGGCGACGGAGCTGGACGGCAAGCCCCTCTCGCCGGAGCGCGGCCACCCGGTCCGGGCGGTCGTCCCGCACCTGTACGCGTGGAAGAGCGTCAAGTGGGTGCGCGCCGTGGAGTACCTCGTGGAGGACCGGCGCGGCTTCTGGGAGGAGCGCGGTTACCACAACATCGCCGACCCGTGGCGGGAGCAGCGCTACTCGTACCAGGAGGAGCCGGGCGAAGGCCCGCCCTGATCGGAGGCGGGACGGGCGCGGCGGGTGCGCCCCGCCGGCCCGGGGGCGCCGTCCACCCGGTCCGGGCGCGCCGGTGGGCGGGCGGACCCGGTCATCCGCAGCCCCGCGCCTCCTCCGGAACGGGGCCGGGGTCCCGCGCCTCCCGGGAACGCGGCCGGGATGACGCGTTGTAGCCGGATCTTTACCCGTTGCTCGCCGTATCGCTTGCGGTCCCGGTGCCCAGTGGGCAACGTGTGGGCCATGTTGCGCGTCTTGGCCGTCGACGACGAGATCCCCGCCCTGGCGGAGCTGGCCCGCCTGCTCCGCCAGGATCCCCGCATCGAGCACGTCTCCACCGCCTCCGGCGGCGTCCGGGCGCTGCAGGACATGGTCGCGATGATCGGCGCGGGGGAGCGGCTGGACGGCCTCTTCCTGGAGATCCGGATGGCCGGCCTCGACGGCCTGGACCTGGCCAGGCTCGTCGCCGGGTTCCCCCGGCCGCCCCGCCTGGTCTTCGTCACCGCCCACGAGGAGTGCGCCGTGCAGGCGTTCGACCTGGAGGCGGTGGACTACGTGCTCAAGCCGGTGCGCGCCGACCGGCTGGCGGAGGCCGTCCGGCGGCTGGAGGCCGCGCTGCCGGCGGCGGTGGCGCCCGCGCCGGGTCCGGAGGACGTCATCCCGGTCGAACTCGGCGGGCGGACCCGGTTCGTCCCCCGGCAGTCGGTCTGGTTCGCCGAGGCCCGGGGGGACTACGTGCGGCTGCACACCGTCGACGGCAGCTACCTGATCCGCATGTCGCTGGCCGCGCTGGAGCGGCGCTGGTCCGGTGCGGGGTTCATCCGCATCCACCGCAGCACGCTGGTGTCGGCGCGGCACGTCAAGGAGATGCGCTTCGACGGGGGCAGGGCCGTGCTCCAGGTCGGCACCGAGACGCTGCCGATCAGCCGCCGCCACACCCGGCAGGTCCGCGAGCAGCTGGTCCGCCAGTTCCAGGGCCGGCCTCCGGTCGCCGGGACATGAGCCGGTGATGGTGGGTGTGGAGTCTTCCGGCGGTGCGGAGGACCGTTCGTCGTAGCCCGATGACCGCTCGTCGTGTCGCCACTCTCCGTACGCCGATAACTACACACCGTTCAGCGCGCTGCCCCGAAAGCCGGTTTCCCCTGATCAGGCACCCCCATAGTGTTCCTGCATCGGAGAGTCGATCCGCCCGGCCAGGGGGGACGGAGCCGCAGGGCTCGCAGGATCTGGCGGGTGGAGTTCCGGGTGGGCGGCGGTGGACGGCCGCCCGGCCGCCGGACCCTGAAACCCGGGGGGGAGGGTCCGGCGGTCTCCGGTGTGAGGGGGACGCCCGCGACGGCTCGCGGGCCGAGGCGTGATCCGGCCCCACGGGGGCGGCCGGATCGCGGGCCGGGCGTCCGTCGCATCCCCGGCGGCGGGGTGTCCCGGCGCCGCCGGGGCGCGTGCCGCCGCCGGACCGCGGCGGGCGGGGCGCAGGGCGCCGCCGGACGGCAGAGGGCCCCGGACGGCAGCGGGCCGGGGCCCCGGAGCGACCGGGAGACGGCGCCGAGCGGCCGGGATCGCGGGCCGGGAGCCGTCAGAGCTCGTCGCGGAGCTTCTTCAGCAGCTCGATGTCCTCGCGGTGCTTGTCGGCGCCGCCGGGGGTCTCGATGCAGAGCGGGATCCCGGCGGCCGCCGGGTGGCGCATCAGCTCGGCGAACGCCGCGGCGCCGATGTGGCCCGCGCCGATGTTCTCGTGCCGGTCCTTCTTGGAACCGCACACGTCCTTGGAGTCGTTGGCGTGGATCAGCCGGAGCCGGCCCGGCGCGACCGCGTGCAGGCAGTCGAGGGTCTCCCGCACCCCCTCCGCGGTCGACAGGTCGTGGCCGGCGGCGAAGGCGTGGCAGGTGTCCAGGCAGATGCCGGCCTTGGGGTGCCAGTCGAGCGCCGCCAGGTAGGGCTCGAGCTCCTGGACGGTCGCGCAGAGCATCCCGCCCTGCCCGGCCATCGGCTCCAGCAGCAGGTCGGGGCCGTCGTCGGGGAGCTCCTCCAAGAGCGGGAGCAGGCGCTCGCGCAGCTGGCGCAGGGCCTCGTCGCGGGTCTGGCTCACCGCCGACCCGGTGTGCACGACCAGCCCCCTGGCGCCGATGGCCGCGCTGCGCTGCAGGCCGTGCCGTACGGTCGCCACCGACTTCTCCAGGGTGTCGGCGCTGGGCGTGCCGAGGTTGACGAGGTAGGGGGCGTGCACGAAGGTCACCGTGCCCGACGCGCGGAGCAGCTCGTCCTGGACCGGGTCGCCCGCGGCCAGGGCCCAGCCGCGGGGGTTGGTGACGAACACCTGGATCATCTCGGCGCCGATGTCCGCGGCGGACCGCAGTCCGCCCTTGGCCAGGCCTCCGGTGACGGAGACGTGCCCGCCGATGAGGGAGAGAGAAGTCATGATGCCGCCCAGTCTAGGCGCTGACCGCGACGGTTCCGGGAAGGGTGACAGGAGTGGACGGTCGCAGCGCGGGGGCGGATCCCCGGACGTGTCCGTTGGCAGCATCTGCCGCGGAGCCGGGCGCCTCTGGTCAGGATCCGCCGAAGAGGCGGGCCGGGGCCGGTGTGTGTACTGCTGCCATGCCGAACACGGGGCCGGACATGGAGCCGGACACGGAGCCGGAAACGGAGCCGGACATGGAGTCGGACACGGAGCCGGAAACGGAGCCGGACATGGAGTCGGACACGGAGCCGGAAACGGAGCCGGACATGGAGTCGGACACGGAGCCGGGTGCGGGGCCGGAAACGGGGCCGGGCACGGGGCCGGACGGAGGGTCCCCGGCGGGACTGGCCGGCTTCAACGCGCTCGGCGCCGCCGAGGCGGAGGCCGGGCTGCTGGCGTGCTGCGCCTCGCCGGCCTTCGCCCGCGCCGTCGCCGCGGGGCGCCCTTACCGGGACCTCGCCGGGCTGACCGCGGCGGCGGGCGCGGCCGTACGGGAGCTGGACTGGCCGCAGGTGCTCCGGGCGCTGGCCGCGCACCCGCGCATCGGCGAGCGCGCCGCCGGGGCCGGCCGGGAGTCCGCCTGGTCGCGCCGCGAGCAGTCCGGCACGGCCGGGGCCGGACGGGAGGTGCTCGACGCGCTCGCCGAGGGCAACCGCCGCTACGAGGAGCGCTTCGGCCACGTCTACCTGGTCTGCGCCACCGGCCTGTCGGCCGCGGAGCTGCTGGAGCGCCTGCGGGGGAGGCTGGCCTGCGACGAGGAGACCGAGCGCCGGACCGTCCGGGCCGAACTGGAGAAGATCACATTGCTGCGGCTGGTGAGACTGCTGGGGGAGGGGCCATGAGCCTGTCCACGCACGTGCTCGACGCGGCGGTCGGCCGCCCCGCCGAGGGCGTCGCCGTACGGCTGCTGGCGGACGACGGGACGCCGGTCGCGGAGGGGAGTACCGACGCCGACGGCCGGATCGAGGGATGGCGGCCGGGGCCGGGTGTGCACCGGCTGGTCTTCGACACCGGCGCCTACTTCGCCGCGCGCGGCACGGACTCCTTCTATCCGGAGGTGTGCGTCGCCTTCCGGGTCGGCGACCCGGACGAGCACTACCACGTGCCGCTGCTGCTGAGCCCGTTCGCCTACTCGACCTACAGGGGGAGCTAGCGTGCCCGTCGTCCTCGGCCCCAACCGCTACGGCAAGGCGGAGACCCGTCTGGTCCGCGTCACCCGCGACGGTGGCGTCCACCACCTCAAGGACCTCAACGTCAGCACGGCGCTCTCCGGCGACATGGAGGACGCCCACCTGACCGGGGACAACTCCGCGGTGCTGCCGACCGACACGCAGAAGAACACCGTCTACGCCTTCGCCCGCAGGCACGGGGTGGACCAGATCGAGGAGTTCGCGCTCCTGCTGGCCCGGCACCACGTCGGCTCCCAGCCGCCGATCCGGCACGCCCGGGTGGAGATCGAGGAGTACTCCTGGGACCGGATCACGCCCGCGGGCGACCCCGGAGACCGGCGGCACTCCTTCGTCCGCTCGGGCGCCGGGGTGCGCACCTGCGTCGTCCACCACGACGCCGACGGCCGCACCACCGTGGTCTCCGGCCTGGCGGACCTGACGGTCATGAACACGACCGGTTCGGAGTTCCACGGGTTCGCCCGCGACGAGTACACCACCCTGGCGCCCGCCACCGACCGGATCCTGGCCACCGCCGTGACGGCGCGCTGGCGGCACGCCTCGCCGGACCCGCCCCCCGGCGGCTCCTACGCGAAGTCCCACGCCGAGGTACGGCGCTGCCTGCTGGAGGCGTTCGCGCAGACGCACAGCCTCTCCCTCCAGCAGACCCTCTACGCGATGGGCAGGAGGGCGCTGGAGACCCGCCCGGAGATCTGCGAGGTACGGCTCGCGCTGCCCAACCGGCACCACTTCCCGGTGGACCTGGAGCCGTTCGGGCTGGACAACCCCGGAGAGGTCTTCTACGCCGCCGACCGCCCCTACGGGCTGATCGAGGGCGCGGTCCTGTCCGAGGGCGCCCCCGGCGCCGGCTTCGCGTGGGACTGACGGGTGACGGCGATGGACTTCCTGCGGCCCGGGAACTGGACGGAGGCGCTGGCCGCCAAGGCGGAGCGGCCGGAGGCGCTGCCCGTCCAGGGAGGCACCGACGTGATGGTCGAGATCAACTTCGCCGTCCGCCGCCCGGAGGCGCTCCTGGACCTGAACCGGGTCGCCGAGCTGGCCGCCTGGTCCGCCGAGGAGGACGGCCGGCTCCGGGTCGGCGCGGGCGTGCCGTACACGCGGCTGATCGACGAGCTCGGCGACCGGCTGCCGGGCCTGGCACAGGCCGCGCGGACGGTCGGCTCGCCGCAGATCCGCAACCGGGGCACCGTGGGCGGCAACCTGGGGGCGGCCTCCCCCGCCGGGGACGGCCACCCGCCGCTGCTGGCCGCGGACGCGGTCATCGAGGTCGAGTCCGCCGCCCGCGGCGTGCGGATGATCCCCGCGACGGAGTTCTACCTGGGCGTCAAGCGCAGCGCGCTGGAGCCCGACGAGCTGATCCGGGCGTTCTGGGCGCACCCGGCCACCGGACCCCAGTACTTCTCCAAGGTGGGCACCCGCAACGCGATGGTGATCGCGGTCTGCTCGTTCGCCCTGGTGCTCCGCCCCGGTGAGCGGCGGGTGGGCACCGGCGTCGGCTCGGCCGCCCCGACCCCCCGCCGGGCCGCCGCCGCCGAGGAGTTCCTGGCCGCCGAGCTCGACTGGGACGGGCCGCTCGACGAGGCCGTGCTCGTCCGCTTCGGAGAGCTGGTGGCCGGGGCCGCCGCCCCGATCGACGACGTGCGCGGCACCGCCGCCTACCGCCGGCACGCCCTGGCCGTGCTGGCCCGCCGTACCCTGACCTGGGCCTGGAACGACCTGCGGGCCGCGGGCCCCGAGAGGAGGACCGGCTGATGCGCGTCACCTTCACCGTGAACGGCCGCCGCCGGACGGCCGACGACGTCTGGGAGGGCGAGAGCCTGCTGTACGTCCTGCGCGAGCGCCTGGGCCTGCCCGGCTCCAAGAACGCCTGCGAGCAGGGCGAGTGCGGCTCCTGCACGGTCTACCTCGACGGCGTGACCGTCTGCGCCTGCCTGGTCGCGGCCGGCCAGGCCGAGGGCCGCGAGGTCCGCACCGTCGAGGGGCTCGCCGACGGCGACCGGCTCGACGAGGTCCAGCGGGCCTTCGTCGAGTGCGGCGCCGTCCAGTGCGGGTTCTGCACCCCCGGCCTCGTCGTCCAGGCGCACGACCTGATCGAGCGGACCGGGCGCCCCTCCGACCCCGAGATCCGCGAGGCCCTCGCCGGGAACCTGTGCCGGTGCACCGGCTACGAGAAGATCCTCGACGCGGTGCGGCTCGCCGCGGCCCGCAGGGCGGGGCGCGGGGAGGCCCGCCGGTGAGCCCGGCGGCGGCTCCCGCGCCCGGCGGCACGGGCGTGAGCCGGAGCACGGGCGCGGGCCGGAGCGCGGGCGTGAGCCGGAGCACGGGTGCGGGCGCGGGCGCGGGCGGAGGCCCGCGCGGGGGCACCGTCCTGATCGAGAACGCGTACATCGCCCCGGTGGCCGGCGAGGAGATCCCCCGGGGGTACATCAGGATCGACGGCGACCGGATCACGGCCCTCGGCCCCGGCCCGGCCCCGGCGATGAGCGCCACGCAGGGGGTGCAGTGGATCGACGGGACCGGCTGCCTGGCCACCCCGGGCCTGGTCAACACCCATCACCACCTCTACCAGTGGGCCAGCCAGGGACTCGCCCAGGACGCCACGCTCTTCGAATGGCTGGTGGCGCTGTACCCCGTCTGGGCGGCGATGGACGCCGAGGTCGTGCACGGCGCGGCGGGCGCCGGCCTGGGCTTCCTCGCCCTGTCCGGCTGCACCACCTCCTCCGACCACCACTACGTCTTCCCGAAGGGCCGCGGCGACCTGCTCGCCGCGGAGATCGAGGCGGTCCGCGAGGTGGGCGTGCGCTTCCACCCCGCGCGCGGCTCGATGGACCGGGGCCGCTCGGCGGGCGGGCTGCCGCCGGACAGCGTGGTCGAACGGCTCGACGACATCCTCGCGGCCACGGCCGAGGCGATCGACGCCCACCACGACCCGTCCTTCTCGTCGAAGCTGCGCATCGCGGTCGCGCCCTGCTCGCCGTTCTCCGTCAGCGCCGACCTGATGACCGAGGCCGCCGCGCTGGCCCGCGACAAGGGCGTGCGGCTGCACACCCACCTGGCCGAGACCCTGGACGAGGAGGAGCACTGCCTGGCGCAGCTGGGGCTGCGCCCGGTCGGCTACATGGAGAGGCTCGGCTGGCTCGGCCCGGACGTGTGGGTCGCCCACGCGGTGCACCTCAGCGACGCCGACATCGACGTCCTCGCGCAGACCGGCACCGGCTCGGCGCACTGCCCCAGCTCCAACGGCCGCCTCGGCGCGGGCATCGCGCGGGTGGCGGACATGCTCCGGCGCGGCGCCGTCGTCGGCCTCGGCGTGGACGGCAGCGCCTCCGCCGAGCTGACCTCGATGTCCGGCGAGATGCGCCAGACCCTGCTCCTGCAGCGGGCGCGGTACGGTCCCGCGGCGCTGACCGCCCGCCAGGCCCTGGAGATCGCCACCCTCGGCGGCGCGCGCAACCTCGGCCGCGAGGCCGAGATCGGCTCGCTGGAGCCGGGCAAGCTCGCCGACGTCGCGCTCTGGCGGACGGACACCCCCTTCGCCTCGGCCGTGACCGACCCGGTCGCCGCCCTCGTCCTCGGCACCCGGCAGCCGCCGCTGGCCCGGCTGCTGGTGGGCGGGGAGACGGTCGTGGCGGACGACGAGCTGCGCACCGTGGCCCAGGACGAGCTCGGCAGGGCGGGAGGCGCCGCCCACCGCCGCCTCATGCGTCTGGCGGAGGAGCAGGGGCTCGCAACCGCCGGGGAGGTCGGACCTTTGCCGGGACAAATGTGATGATGGTGCTCCACATCACCGGATCCGGGCGTGCGGCCCTGCCCGCTCGCACCGGGCAGGGCCGCACGCCCTGTGATTCTCCACCAGGGAGCAAGGTTGTCTGAGCCGTCGGGGCACATCGTCATCGCCCCGGACAAGTTCAAGGGATCGCTGACCGGAGCCGAGGTCGCCGCCCGCGTCGCGGCGGGTCTGCGCCGGTCCGACCCGGATGTCGCCGTGGTCGCGCTGCCGGTGGCCGACGGCGGCGACGGGACCGTCGACGCCGTCGTGGCCTGCGGGTTCGAGCGGGTGGAGGTCCGGGTGACCGGGCCGGTCGGCGAGCCGGTCCGCGCCGCCTACGCCTGGCACCCCTCCGGCACGCCGGACGGGTCCGATCCGTCCGGGCCGGGGGTGCCGACGGCGGTGATCGAGCTGGCCGAGGCCTCCGGCCTCCGGCGCCTGCCGCCCGCCGAGGCGCCTGCCGTGATCCCGGCCGAGGCGCCCGCCGGGACGTCCTCCGGGCAGACGCCGGGATCACCCGGGCCGGGGGGCCCGGCCGCGCACGGCGGGGTCAGGCTCGCCCCGCTCACCGCGACCAGCCGCGGCACCGGCGAGCTCATCGCGCACGCCGTACGGCGCGGCGCCCGCCGGATCGTCCTCGGCCTGGGCGGCAGCGCCTGCACCGACGGCGGCGCCGGGATGATGGCGGCGCTCGGCGTGCGCTTCCTGGACGCGGACGGCCGGGAACTGCCACCCGGCGGAGCCGCCCTGCGGGACCTGGCGCGGATCGACACCTCCGGGCTCGTGCCGCTGGACGGCGTGGAGTTCGTGGTGGCCTGCGACGTGGACAACCCGCTGCTCGGCCCGTACGGCGCCGCCGCCGTCTACGCGCCGCAGAAGGGCGCCACCGGCGAGGAGGTGAGGCTGCTGGAGGCCGCGCTGGCCCGCCTGGCCGCCGTCGCCGCGCACACCCACGGCCTGACCGGCGCGATCGAGCACGACGGCGTCGTCCGGCCGATGGGCGTCGCCGCGCAGCCGGGGGCCGGGGCCGCCGGAGGCGTGGGCTTCGCCGCCGTCGCCTTCCTGCGGGCCGACATCCGCCCCGGCATCGAGTACCTGCTCGACCTGCTCGGCTTCCAGCGAGCCCTCCCCGGGGCCCGTCTGGTGGTCACCGGGGAGGGCTCGCTGGACGAGCAGACCCTGCGCGGCAAGGCGCCGGCCGGGGTCGCCGCCGCCGCGGGACTGGAAGGAGTCCCGGTCGTCGCGGTCTGCGGCCGCCGCGCCCTCGGCGACGAGGAGCTGCGCAAGGCCGGCATCCGGGCGGCCTACGCCCTCACGGACGTCGAGCCCGACCCCGAGCGCTGCATGGCCGAGGCGGGCCCGCTGCTCGAACGCCTCACCGCCGAGCTGGCCGCCGACTGGCTCTGACCGCCCCTACCCACCCCGAACCGACCTCCGCCGACTCACCCAGACCGCCCGGACATGGGCGAACCGCCTGAACAGCCCGGACAGGATCGGCTCACCCCAAACCGACCGGCCCACCCGGGCCGCCCGGTCCGGGTGGGCCGGTCGGTCCGGGCCGGTCCGCTCGACCGCTCCGCCCCCGGGACCCGCTGGAGGACACCCGTGCACGATCTGGTCATCACCTCCCGCCGGGCGGTGCTGCCCGACGGGGAGCGGCCCGCGGCGGTGGCGGTACGGGACGGCGGGATCACCGGGGTGCACGACCCCGGCGCCGCCCCGGAGGCGGCCGAGCGGGTCGACCTGGGAGACGTCGCGCTGCTGCCGGGACTCGTCGACACCCACGTGCACGTCAACGAGCCCGGCCGCACGCACTGGGAGGGTTTCGCCACCGCCACCCGGGCCGCCGCCGCGGGCGGCGTGACCACGATCGTGGACATGCCGCTCAACTCGCTGCCGCCCACCGTGGACCCGGCCGCGCTGGCCGCCAAGCGGCGGGCCGCGGCCGGGCGGTGCGCGGTCGACGTCGGCTTCTGGGGCGGAGCGGTTCCCGGCAACCTCGGCCGGCTGCGCCCCCTGCACGAGGCCGGGGTCCGCGGCTTCAAGTGCTTCCTGTCCCCGTCGGGGGTGGAGGAGTTCCCGCCGCTGGACGCCGCCGGGCTCCGGGCCGCGCTGGCGGAGGCCGCCTCCTTCGGCGGCCTGGTGATCGTGCACGCGGAGGCCCCGGAGCTGCTCACCGAGCCCGCCGGGCCCGCCTACCCGGAGTTCCTCGCCTCCCGGCCGGGCGAGGCCGAGCGCCGCGCGGTCGAGCTGGTGATCCGGATGGCGCGGGAGACCGGCGCGCGGGCGCACATCCTGCACGTGTCGTCCGCGCTCTGCCTGGAGCCGCTGGCCCGGGCCCGGCGGGCCGGGATCGGGATCACCGCCGAGACCTGCCCGCATTACCTCACCCTGGCCGCGGAGCAGGTGCCGGAGGGCGACACCGCGTTCAAGTGCTGCCCGCCGATCCGCTCCGAGGACAACCGGGACGCGCTCTGGAGGGGTCTGGCCGACGGGGTGCTGGACTGCGTCGTCTCCGACCACTCGCCCTCTCCCCCCGGCCTGAAGGTGCCCGACTTCGCCGCCGCCTGGGGCGGGATCTCCTCCCTGCAGCTGGGGCTCGCGGCGGTGTGGACCGAGGCGTCCCGGCGCGGCCACGGCCTGGGCGACGTGGTCCGCTGGATGGCCCGCAACCCCGCGGCCCTGGCCGGACTGGACGGCAAGGGCGCCATCGCCGCGGGGGCCGACGCCGACCTGGTCGCCTTCGACCCCGGTGCGAGCCGCACCGTGGACGCCCCGGCCCTGCACCACCGGCACCCGGTCACGCCGTACCACGGCAGGACGCTCCGGGGGGTCGTCCGCGCCACCTGGCTGCGCGGCCGGATCGCGGGCGGGGCACCCCTGGGCAGGCTCCTGTGACCGGCTGGCCGGATCGGGGCGCGCACCTCCGCCGGCCGCCCCGTCCACGGCGGCCTCGCGCCGGGACCGCACGCCCCCACCGGCCGCCGCGGCACACCCGCACCGGAAAGGCTCTCCCGTGAAGGCGTTCACCTCGCTGCCCGACCTGGCCCTGCGCACCCACGGAGGTTCGGTCGTCGCGGCCAGTGACGAGTCCTTCGCCGAGAAGGAGAGCCTGATCCGCCCCGGGCGCCCCGCCTTCCAGCCGCACACCTTCGGCGCCAAGGGGCAGGTCTACGACGGCTGGGAGACCCGCCGCCGCCGCGAGCCGGGCCACGACTGGGCGCTGGTCCGGCTCGGCCTGCCCGGCGTGATCCGCGGCATCGTGATCGACACCGCGTGGTTCACCGGCAACCACCCGCCCTACGCGTCGGTGGAGGCCGCCTCGGTGGAGGGGTATCCCACGGTCGCCGAGCTCCGGGCCGCCGAGTGGACGGAGATCGTTCCGAGGAGCGCCCTGACGGGTGACGCCGAGCACCTCTTCGAGGTCGCCGACGGGCACCGCCGTACGTACGTCCGGCTGAACGCGTTCCCCGACGGCGGCATCGCCCGCCTGCGCGTGCACGGGGAGGCCCGGCCCGATCTGTCGGTCTACGACGGCCTCGGCCTCGACCTGGCCGCCCTGGAGAACGGCGGGCTGGTCACCGGCTGCTCCGACGGGTTCTACTCCTCGCCCGGCAACGTCATCGCCCCCGGCTCGGCCCGCAACCAGGCCGAGGGCTGGGAGACCCGCCGCCGCCGCGACGGGGGCAACGACTGGCTGGTCATCCGCCTGGCGGGCGCCGGAGTCGTGAGACTCGCCGAGATCGACACCACCAACCTGGTGTTCAACGCCCCCGGCTGGGTCTCGCTCACCGGGATGGCGGACGGACGGGAGTTCGAGCTGCTGCCCCGGACCCGCCTGCAGCCCGACACACGGCACCGCTTCCGCCTGGACGGCGCCGCGGCCGCCACCCACGTCAGGGTCGACGTCTACCCCGACGGGGGCCTCGCCCGCGTCCGACTGCACGGCCTCCTCAGCCGCTGAGCCGCCGCGGCGCACCGGGCGGCCGGCGCGGCATGAGGGACGGCCCGTGCGGGGCGGAAAGACCGGTCGCGGTTCGGCATCATGGATCGCGGTCGCGCGCTCCGCCCGTCAGGATGAGGACATGGCGGATCGGCGTACGTCCTGGCGGAGAGGCGCGCTGCTCGCGGTCGCGGCGCTCCTGGGAGTCGCGGTGGCGGTGGCCGCGAACCAGATCCTCGACGACGGTGTGTGGGACTGGCGCTGGGGCCTGGCCGCGGTCGCGCTGTCGGCGGCCGCGCTCCTGGCCGGGCAGCGGCTCACCGGCGCGCCCGCCGTACCGGAGACCGGTCCACCCGCGGCGGGGCCGCGGGGACGGCCGGAGCCCGCGGCCACCGCTGAGCGGCCCGAGGCGCCGGCGCCTCCCGCGCGTGCCTACGGCGGTGACCACGTCGACTTCTCCGGCGGCACCTTCAACGGCCCCGTCACCGGCAAGTCCGTCACCGGTCCCGCCTCCGCGGCCGATCCGCGGGGAGGATCCGATGCGCGCGGCTGACGGCGACCACGTCGACTTCTCCGGCGGCACCTTCAACGGCGAGGTCATCGGCAAGAACGTCGGGAGAGAAGAGCACCACCACCATTACCCGCGGCCCGAGCCCGCGCCCGGTCGGATCGTCGAGGGCGACGACATCCCGGGGCCGCCCCCCGCCTTCCAGCCGCGCGAGGACCTCCTGGCTCGCGTGCACGCCGCCCACGCCGGAGTGAGGGGAGCGGCGGCGGTCTGCGCGGTGATCGGTGCCCCCGGAGTCGGGAAGACCCTGCTGGCCGCCTCCTACGCCTGGGACCGCCAGGCGGCCGGCTGGCCGCTGATCATCTGGATCTCGGCCGAGACCGAAGACCGGATCCTGGCCGGACTGGACGCCCTGGCCACCCGGCTGGGCGTGCGCGGCGCCGACGACGACGCCGCCACCGCCGCGCGCAGAGCCAGGGCATGGCTGGCCGCCTGCACCGAGCCGGGACTGGTGGTGTTCGACAACGCCGCCGACGTGGCACTGGTACGGCGCTGGTGCCCGGCCACCGGCGCCGTCCGGGTGCTCGTCACCTCCCGCAACCGCGCCTTCGGCCGACACTGCGCCACGGTCGAGGTCGAGGTCTTCACCCCCGGTCAGGCGCGGGCGTACCTGGCCGAGCGCACCGGCCGGGACGACGCGGACGGCGCCGCCGAGCTCGCCGCCGAGCTCGGCCACCTGCCGCTGGCACTGGCCCAGGCGGCGTCGTTCGTCTCCCGCCGCCACCTCACGTATGCGGGCTACCTGCAGAGGCTTCGGTCGTTCCCGCTGGAGCAGCACCTGCGCAGCCGGGCCGAAGACGCCTACCCGGCCGGCACCGCGCAGGCGATCCTGCTGTCGGTGGCCCAGGCCGAAGGCTCCGTCGAGGGCGCCAGGGAGACACTGGAGACGCTGGCGGTGCTGTCGCCGGCGGGCATCCCCCGCACCCTGCTGCACGCCGCGGCGAACCCGGCGGGCACGCCTTCCGGCTCCGCCGGGGAGACGGCCGGGGAGCGGCTCGACGAGATCCTGGCCGATCTGGCCGACGCCGCTCTGATCGGCTTCAGCGCGGACGGCTCAGCGGTTCTCATGCACCGCCTGGTCCAGCGCGTCCTGCGCGAGCGCGCCCACCACGATGACCGGCTCCGGCGAGCCGTCGACGACGCCACGGGCCTGCTGGAGGCGTTCGCCTCCTCGGTCCCGTACGGCGCCGCGGTCTGGGGCGCCCGCGCCGAGGTGGAGACCCTGCACGAGCACATCGACGTCCTGTACGCCGTCGCCCGGTCCGCAGGCCTGCTGACCCCCGCCCTGATGGGCCGGCGCGGCGAGTGCGGCATCCGCCTGGCCGAGCTCGCCGACTTCGCCCGGGCCCTTCCCCTGCTGCGGGACCTGCTGGGCGACTACGAGCGGGTGCTGGGTGACGGCCATCCCGACACCGTGATCGGCCGTTACTTCCTGGCCGAGGCCTGCCGGGCGGCGGGCCGTCTGGCCGAGGCCGTCCCGCTGTACGAACGCACCTGGGCCGACGGCGAACGGGTCCTGGGACCGGACCACCCCTACGCCCTGGCCAACCGCTACGGCCTGGCCGAGGCCTACCGGGCGGCGGGCCGTCTGGCCGAGGCCGTCCCGCTGCACGAACGCACCTGGGCGGATCGTGCCCGCCTCCTGGGCGGGGCCCACCGGGAGACCTTGACCAGCGCTGACAAGGTGGCCAGCGTCTACGAGGAGACCGGTCGCCTGGACGATGCCCTCCTGCTGTACCGGGCCGTTCTGGACGTCCGCGAACGGACCTTCGGCCCCGATGACCCGGACACGCTGGTCAGCCGCAACAACCTGGCCAACGCCTACCGGGAGGCGGGCCGTCCGGAGGAGGCGATCTCCCTGTGCCAGGACGTCCTGGCCACCCGTGAGCGGGTCCTCGGCCCCGAGCACCCCCATACGCTGATCAGCCGGAGCAATCTGGCCGGCGCCTATCTGGCGGCGGGCCGTCCGGACGACGCCGTCCTCCTGCACGAACGTGTCCTGGAGGTCCGCGAGCGGGTGCTGGGCCCGGAGCACCCCCGGACGCTGGTCAGCCGGAGCAATCTGGCCGAGGCCCGTCGGGCGGCGGGCCTCGCATGACGCCGCCCGGCCGTCGTCCGCGGGCATCCGGCGGAACCCGGAGCGGGTGGGCTCAGCCCTCCAGCCAGACGTAGCCGGCGAACCGGCCGGTCGGACGCCGCCTGCGGTGGGAGAACAGCTCGGGCGACTCGATCGTGCAGCGGTCGTCGTGCCGTACGTCGCCGACCCCGGCCCCGGCGAGCTGCGCGGCGATGCCCGCCCGCACGTCCACGGCGGGCGTGCCCCGGCGGGTGGTGGACCGGGCCTCGGGCACCGCCGCGGCCACCTCGTCCCGCATCGCGGCGGGGACCTCGTAGCAGAGTCCGCACGCCGACGGCCCGACGAGGGCGGTCATCCGCGCCGGTTCGGCCCCGCGCTCCGCCATCGCCGCGACCAGCGCGGGCACCACCCCGGCCACGGTGCCGGGCCGCCCGGAGTGCGCCGCCCCCACGATCCCGGCGACCGGGTCGGCCACCAGCACCGGGGCGCAGTCGGCCACCAGCACGCACAGCGCCAGCCCGGGGACATCGGTGAGGACGGCGTCCAGCGGCGGGGGGTCCTCCCCGAACGGCCCGGTGACATAGCGTGCGTCGGCTCCGTGGACCTGGCGCATGAACACCACGCGGGCCGGATCCACCCCGAGGTCGGCGGCCGTCTTGTCCCGGTTGCGCAGCACCGCCCCCGGGTCGTCCCCGACGGCCCCGCCGAGGTTGCGGCTGTCGTACGGCTCGGCGCTCACCCCGCCGTGCCGGTCGGTGAATGCGGCCTGGACGCCGGGGGCGAGCTGGATGCGGTTCACCGGGGGAGGCTACCAGGGCGGGCGCACCGCGAGCCCGGCCCGGGGGACGGGGCCGGAGCGGGACCGGCGCGCTCCGGTCCGCCCGGCCGACCGCTCCCGGTCCCGGGCGGGTATCAGTGCCAGAGGGTGACCTGGGTGCCCTGGGGGACCTGCTGCCCGCCCGGCGGGAGCTGCGCCAGGACCCGGCCCCGGTTCAGCCCCTTCTTCACCTTCACCCGGAATCCGGCCGCGCTCAGCTCGTCGCGCGCGGCCCGGACGTCCTTGTAGACCACGTTGGGGATGACGATGACGTTGCCGTCCTCGTTGGCGTTCTCGCCGTTGTTCTCCCAGGGCCAGTGCCACTCGCCGTTGTTGCAGGCCGACAGGGTCATCCGGGCCACCGCGCCCCGGTCGACCTCCGCGCCGGCGCGGGGGTCCTGGGCGATGACCGTGCACGGCTGGGCGGAGTCGGTCTGCTCGACGAACTCGGGCACGAAGCCGGCGCTCTCCAGGACGGTCCTGGCCTGGTCGCGGTGCATCCCCATGACGTCGGGCATCAGCAGGCCCGCGCTCACGTAGAGGTCGACCTTGCTGCCCTCCTTGACCCGGTTGCCCACGGCAGGGCTGGTCTTCATCACCTGGCCGCGCGGGACGGTCTCGCTGGCCACCTTCTTGACGTCGTCGACGGTCAACCCGGCCGCGGCGATCTTCTCCCGGGCCGCGTTGAGCTCCAGGCCGACCACGTTGGGCACGTTCACCCGCTTGGGGCCCGCCGAGGCGATGAGGGTCAGCCTGGCGCCGGGCTTCACCTCGGCGCCCGCGGCGGGCACGGTGCGCAGCACGACGTCCTTGGGCACCTTCTCGTCGTGCTCGGCCGGCCCGATCTCGACGGTGAAGCCCTTCTGGCGGGCCTCGCTCGCGGCGAGCGTGACGTTCTGCTCGATCAGGCTGGGCACCACGACCGTGGTCTCCCGGGAGAACAGCCAGCCGGTCACGCCGACCGCGGCGACCATCACCAGGGCCAGCGCGGTCAGCAGGACCCAGCTCCCGCGCTTCCGGCCCCCGCGCGGCTCGGGCACGGGCGGGGCGCCGCCCGCGGCGGGCCCGGTCAGCACCTCGGCGCGGGGCTGGACCAGCGTCGGGTTGGGCGGCGCGGGATGGGCCGCGACGCCGTACGCCGGGGAGAGCGGGCCGGACGGGAGCGGGAGCGGCGGGACGGGGGCCGAGGGGATCGGGCCGCTCTCCCTGGGGAGCATGCGGTGCGCGTCCACCGCGGCGACCAGCAGCGCCTTGGCGTCCGCCGGGCGGGTCGCCGGGTCGCGGGCGGTGGCCTGGGCCACCAGGGTGTCCAGCAGCGGCGGGGAGCCCGGCAGCAGGGCGGAGGGCACCGGCACGGTGTCGTGGACGTGCCGGTAGGCGATCGACATCGGGGTCTCGCCCTCGTACGGCTGGCGGCCGGTGAGGAGCTCGAACAGCATGATCCCGGCCGCGTAGACGTCGCTGCGCGCGTCGGCGGCGCCGGAGGTCACCTGCTCGGGCGACATGTAGCCGATGGTGCCGATCATGACGCCGGTGCGCGTCTGGTTGGTCGCCTCGACCGCGCGGGCCAGGCCGAAGTCCACGACCTTGACGCGCCCGTCGTCGGCGAGCAGGACGTTCTCCGGCTTGACGTCGCGGTGGACCAGCCCGGCCTGGTGCGCGGCGCCCAGGGCGGCGAGCACCGGGATCATGACCTCCAGGGCCTCGCGGGCGGGCAGCCTGCCCCGGTCGCGGAGCACGTCGCGCAGGGTGCGCCCCGGGACGTACTCCATCGACAGGTAGACGACGTCGCCGTCGGTGCCCTGGTCGAAGACCTGCACCACGTTGGGGTGCGACAGGCTCGCCACCGACTTGGCCTCGCCGATGAACCGGCGCACGAAGGCGGGGTCCTCGGCGAGCCCGCGGTGCATCACCTTGACGGCGACCGTGCGGTCGAGCCGGACGTCCAGGGCCAGGTAGACGGTCGCCATGCCGCCCCGGGCGATCCGGGACTCGACGCGGTAACGCCCGTCGAGGAGTCTCCCGACGAGGGGATCGGTTGGCGTCGTGTCCACCCGCCCGAGTTTAGGGGCGTTTTGCGGTCCGCATGGTCGGGGTGTTCCAAACCGATGCGCAGAGCCGCCAGTTTTATCCGGATCTTTATGGATTCATGGGGGATGATGCCTCCGCGTACCGGCGACGGGGGATCCGTCCGGCCAGCCGGGCCGCCCGGCCCGCGTCCACCGCCGCCCGCATGGCCCGCGCCATCAGCTCCGGCCGCTGCGCCCTGGTCACCGCCGTGGCCAGCAGCACCGCGTCGCAGCCCAGCTCCATCGCCAGCGCCGCGTCGCTGGCCGTACCGATCCCGGCGTCCAGGATCACCGGCACGCCCGCGGCCTCGACGATGAGCTCGATGCTGTGCGGGTTGCGGATGCCCAGCCCGGACCCGATGGGTGCGCCCAGCGGCATCACCGCCGCGCAGCCCGCCTGCTCCAGCCGCCGAGCCAGGGCGGGATCGTCGCCGATGTACGGCAGGACCGTGAAACCGTCGGCGACCAGCCGCTCGGCCGCGTCGAAGGTCTCGATGGGATCGGGCAGCAGGGTGCGCTCGTCGGAGATGACCTCCAGCTTGACCCAGTCGGTCTCCAGCGCCTCCCGGGCCAGCCGGGCGGTCAGCACGGCCTCGGCTGCGGTGAAGCAGCCCGCGGTGTTGGGCAGCACCTTGATGCCGCGCCGGCGCAGCACGTCCAGCACCGACCCCCGGGCGGACGGGTCCAGCCGCCGCATCGCGACCGTGGTCAGCTCGGTGCCCGACGCGGCGAGCGCGCCGTCCAGCACCTCCAGCGAAGGAGCGCCCCCGGTGCCCATGATGAGCCGCGAGGAGAACTTCTCCCCGCCGATGACCAGCCCGTCGTCCATGCCGCTCATGCCGCTCATGCCGCTCACGCCGTCCATGCCGTCCATGCCGTCCACGTCTCCGATCCCGTCTCTTCCCCCGCCGGCCCTCCGGTCTCCGCCGCCTCGGCCGCCGCTCACGTCACCCTCCCTGCACCGCGGTGAGCACCTCGACGCGGTCGCTCTCGGCGAGCGCGGTGGAACCCCACGCGCCCCGCGGGACGACCTCGTCGTTCACCGCCACGGCCACGCCGCTCCCGGCGTCGGTCAGCCTCCGTACGGCCTGCGCCACACTGGCCCCCGCGGGCAGCTCGTGCGGGGTGCCGTTGATCGTCACGTTCAAGACTGCTCCTGGAAACGGTGCTCCTGGAAACGGAGAGGCGAGCAGAGGGCCGCCAGTCCTTCGGGATCGCCGGACTCCCCGAGGAGGAGGTCGGCGGTGAGCGGGGCGAGCAGGACGCCGCCCCGGTGGTGCCCGGTGGCCATCAGCAGGCCGGGCAGGGCCGAGGGGCCGACCAGCGGCAGATTGTCCGGCGTGCCGGGGCGCAGCCCGGCCGTCACGTCGGACACCTCCAGCTCGGTCACGCCCGGGACCAGCTCCCGCGCGTCGCGCAGCAGCTCCCACAGGCCGCCGGCGGTCACGCGGGTGTCGAAGCCGAGCTCCTCCTGGGTGGCGCCGAGGACCAGCTCCCCGTCGCCGCGCGGGACCAGGTAGACCCGCGCGCCGTGCACGGCCCCGCGCACGCACCGCGAGAGCACCGGTTCGGCGGAACGCAGCCGCATGATCTGCCCCTTGACCGGCCGGACCGGCGGGAGCGCCTGGTCGGGCAGCCCTTCCAGCGCGGTCCCCGACCAGGCCCCGGTCGCCAGGACCACCCGGTCACCGCGGAGCACCCGGCCGCCGCCGGCGGCGGCCTCACCGGCACCGGCACCGGTGCCGGGTGCGAGCCGTACGCCGGTGACCGCGCCGCCGGAGCGCTCCAGCGCGGCCGCCCGGTCGCGCACCACGGGAACGCCGCGGCGCTCCAGCGCGGCCAGGAGCGCCGCGGTGACCCGGCGGGGGTCCACCCAGGCGTCCCCGCGGGCCAGCAGGCCGCCGCGGACGGCGGGGGCGAGCATCGGCTCCAGCCGGCGGCACTCCCGGCCCGTCAGCCGCTCGACCGGCAGCCCCAGCACGCCCATGAACGCCGCCAGCTCGTCCAGGGCCGCCAGGTCGTCGGAGCCGAAGGCGACCTCCAGCGTGCCGTCGGTGCGGTAGTCGAGGGCGTCCGCCCCCAGGCCGCTGTCGGCGGCGAGTTCGGCCGCGAAGGCGGGCCAGCGGGCCAGCGAGGCCAGGCCCAGCCGGAGCAGCGGCTCCTCGGTGTAGGTGACCTCGCTGACCGGCGCCAGCATGCCCGCCGCGGCGTGCGAGGCGCCGGAGGCGGGGGCGGGGTCGGCCACAGCCACGCGCAGCCCCCGGCGGGCCGCACGCCAGGCGGTGGAGAGGCCGACGACCCCGCCGCCGACGACGACGAGGTCGTACGCGTCCGCCGCCGCGGTGGACGCGGCCGGCCGGGCGGACGCGGAGACGGACGGCGGGGCGGCCGCGGACTGCCCGCCGGGCGCCGGGGGTCCGGCGGACGCGGTCGGTGCAGGGGGCGCCGGCACTGCGGTCTCGTGCGGCATGGATGCTCCGCTCCCTTCGCCGGCATGATCCGGATCAGGTTCCTGGCGGTCGAGGGCCCGCCGACGGCCGCGCCGTGGAGCCCGTACGCCCGGCGGAGCGCGTGCCGCGCACCGCGGGCCCACCGGTCCGGCAGGTCCGTCGCCCTCCTCTCAGCCCGGTGCGTGCCGGGCTCCCGCGCGTCTTACGCCCCCACCTTAAGGGCTTGTGGAGCACACTTATCGACGGGATGTGAGGTAAATGCCGTTTTCGTTATCGGGGACCTGATGGCCGAGGTCGGCCCCGCCGCTTAGGGTCATGAAGTGTGAATCATGTCGTGGTGGTGGGCGCCGGCCTGGCCGGGGTGCGGAGTGTCGAGGCGCTGAGGGCGCACGGGTTCGGTGGTGCGATCACGTTGATCGGGGAGGAGCCGCACCGGCCCTACGACCGTCCGCCGCTGTCCAAGGCGGTGCTGCTCGGCGAGATCGACTCCACCGTCGTCGACTCCGACCTGGGCGCGCTGGCGGTGGACCACCGCCCCGGGGTGGCCGCCAAGGGGCTGCGGGCGGGCGTGCTGGAGACGACCGAGGGCGAGCTGGCCTACGACGCGCTGGTCATCGCCACCGGCGCGAGCCCGATCCGGCTGCGCGGGGAGGGCCCGCAGCACGTGCTGCGCACCATCGACGACGCGCTCGCGCTGCGCGCCCTGCTCCGCCAGGGGCGCAGGGTCGCCGTCGTCGGCGCGGGCTGGATCGGCGCGGAGGTCGCCACGGCCGCGCGCAGGGCCGGCTGCGAGGTGACCGTCGTGGAGGCCGCCGAGTGCCCGCTGGCCGCCGCGCTCGGCCCCGTGGGGACCCACACCGCCCCCTGGTACGACCGGGCCGGCATCGACCTGCGGACGGGCACGATGGTGGCCTCCGTCGACCCCGGCGGGCTCACCCTCGTCGACGGCTCCACGGTCGAGGCCGACGTCGTCGTCACCGGCATCGGGGTGCGTCCCTCGGTGGACTGGCTGGCCGGCTCCGGGATCGAGCTGGACGACGGGGTCGTCACCGACGAGCACCTGCGCACCGCCCTGCCCGGGGTGGTCGCCGTGGGCGACTGCGCGGCCTGGTGGTCGCGCAGGTACGGCCGCCGCCTGCGGGTGGAGCACTGGGACACCGCGCTGAACTCCCCCGAGGTGGCCGCGGCCACGCTGCTGGGCGGTCCCGGGGACGGCGCGGTCTACGACCCGGTCCCGTACTTCTGGTCCGAGCAGTTCGGCCACATGGTGCAGTACGCCGGGCACCACGCCGGCGCCCGCCTCGTCATGCGCGGCGACCCCGCCGGCACCCGGTGGTCGGCCTGCTGGGTGACCGGCGAGGGCACGCTCGCCGCGGTCCTGGCGGTGAACCTCCCCCGCGACCTGATGCAGGGGCGCCGCCTCATCGAGGGCGGCCAGCACCTCGACGTCGATCGTCTGGCCGATCCTGCTGTAGCGTTGCGCGACTGTACGGCGGTGTGACCGCACCGTGAGATGCCGCGAGGTGTTTGGTGAAGGGCTCAATGTGGTAGTGGTGGGTTCGTGACGCTTTCTGTTGCGCAGATCGACCGGGAAACCGACGAACTGGTGGGCGAGTGGCTCACCTTGACCGAGGTCGCCAGGAGACTCGACCTCAGTGCCGGTCGCGCCAAGCAGCTCCTCAAGGACCACAAGATCATCGGAGTCCGGCGGGGCGGTGGTGAGCCCCAGGTGCCCGCCGCGTTCATCGCCGGAGGCGACGTCGTCAAGGGCCTGCCGGGCACGCTCACCGTGCTGCTCGACGCGGGATACGACGACGTCGAGGCGCTCCGCTGGCTGTTCACCCCCGACGAGACCCTGCCCGGGTCGCCGGTCGACGCGATCCGCGCCGGCCGCCACACCGAAGTCAAGCGGCGTGCCCAGACCCTCGGTTTCTGACGCGCGCCTCTACCTGTGCACCGACGGCCGCCGGGACCGGGGCGACCTCGCGGAGTTCCTCGACGCCGCCCTCTCGGGCGGCGTCGACATCGTGCAGCTGCGCGAGAAGGGGCTGGAGGCGCGTGAGGAGCTCGCGCTCCTGGAGGTCTTCCGCGACGCCTGCGACCGGCACGGCAGGCTCCTGGCGGTCAACGACCGGGCGGACATCGCCCACGCCGCCCGTCCGGACGTGCTCCATCTCGGCCAGGGCGACCTGCCGGTGCACGTCGCGCGGGACATCCTCGGCGACGACATCCTGATCGGGCGTTCCACTCACGCCCCCGAGGAGGTCTCCGCCGCGGCCGCCGAGCCCGGAGTCGACTACTTCTGCTGCGGCCCGATCTGGCCCACACCCACCAAACCCGGACGCCACGCGCCCGGACCGCCCCTGCTCGCGCACGCCGCGTCGCTGGGAACGGACCGCCCGTGGTTCGGCATCGGCGGCATCGACCTCGCCAACCTGGACGAGGTCATGTCGTACGGCGTGCGCCGGGTCGTGGTGGTGCGGGCCATCACCGAGGCGGACGACCCGAAGGCGGCCGCCGAGGAGTTCCAGCGGAGGCTCGCGGCGCCGCACCGCTGACGGGCGGCCCGGCCCGGCGCGCCGGGCGGGGCCGCACCGGGTTCGGACCAAGTGTGCCGTGCGGCCGTGCCGGGTCGAGGTCCGGTGCGGCCGGGCCCGCCGGTCAGGTCCGCCGGGCGGTCGCGGCCACGGCCAGGTCGGCCAGGGCCGTCCGGGCCTCCGGCGTGATCGGGGCGTCGTCCAGCGAGCGCAGCGCCTGCCCGAGATAGTCGTCGATCAGCTTCTCGCAGGCGGCGAGGGCCCCGGTCTCCTCGATCACCCGGCGCAGCCGGTCGACCCCGCCCCTCTCCAGCTCCGGGTCGCCCAAGGTGAGACGGACCTCCTCCGCCTGGGTGGGCGAGGCCGCGGCGAGCGCGCGGGCGATGAGCATCGTCCGCTTGCCCTCGCGCAGGTCGTCGCCCGCGGGTTTGCCGGTCTCCGCCGGATCGCCGAACACGCCGAGGATGTCGTCACGCAGCTGGAAGGCGATGCCGACGTTGCGGCCGTACTCCTCGCAGAGGCGGTCGATCCACGGCTCGCGCCCGCGCGCGGCCAGCACCAGGCCGAGCCGGAGGGGCTGCTCCACCGAGTATTTGCCGCTCTTGAACAGCGCGACCCGCAGCGCGCTGTCGAAGGTGCTCGCGCCGCGGACCTGCTCCAGCAGGTCGAGGTACTGGCCGCACATGAGCTCCGTGCGCATGTGGTCGTAGACCGGCTGGGCCGCGGCCAGGGCGGCCGGAGGCAGGCCGCTGGTCCGCCACATCTCACCGGACCACACCAGCAGCAGGTTCCCCAGCAGGATCGCGGCGTTCTCGCCGAACTGCTCGGCCGAGCCGCTCCAGCCCTCCTTCTCGTGCATCGCCTGGAACCGGCGGTGCGCCGACGGCATGCCCCGGCGCAGGTCGCTGGCGTCCATCACGTCGTCGTGGGCGAGTGCACTGGCCTGGAGCAGCTCCAGGGAGGCGGCCGCGGTGAAGAGCGCCGGATCGTCGCCGCCGCCCGCCCCCCGCCAGCCCCAGTAGCAGAACGCCGGGCGGAGTCGTTTCCCACCGGAGAGGAAGTCCTCGGCCGCGGCGACGAGAGGGGCGATCTCGGGCGCGCTGACCAGGGGACGCTGCCGATCGAGGAAACCTCTCAGCGAACGATCCACTTCGGAGCGGATGGTGTCCAGCAGGGCTGCGGAAGTGGGCATACCCAGAGATTATCGGGCCGGGTACCGGACGCGGATCAAGCGGGGCTGGCCCGGCCCGGTGACGGCGGTCCGCCCGGCGGCCGGACCAGTAGGCTAGGGGCATGGCTCTGGGTCGCCCCTCAATCCTTCCCGACCGCGTGCCCACCGTCCGCGAGCTTCTCGCCGCAGGTGGCCGGTCGTTCTCCTTCGAGTTCTTCCCGCCGAAGAACGCCGAGGGGGAGCGGCAGCTCTGGCGCGCGATCCGGGAGCTGGAGTCGCTGCGTCCCACGTTCGTCTCCGTCACCTACGGCGCGGGCGGCGGGACCCGGGACCGCACGGTCGAGATCGTGGAGCGGATCGCCCACGAGACCACGCTGACCCCGGTGGCGCACTTCACCGCCGTCGACCACTCGATCCGCGAGCTGCGCCACCTGATCGGCCGGTTCGCCGGGGCGGGCGTGCGCAACATCCTCGCCGTGCGGGGCGACCCGCCCGGCGATCCGACGGGGGAGTGGGTGCGCCACCCCGAGGGGGTGCTCTACGCCGAGGACCTGGTCCGGCTGATCCGTCAGTCCGGTGACTTCTGCGTGGGCGTCGCCGCGTTCCCCTACAAGCACCCGAGGTCGGTCTCGGTCGAGGCCGACACCGAGTACTTCGTCCGCAAGTGCCGGGCGGGCGCCGACTACGCCATCACCCAGATGTTCTTCCGGGCGGAGGACTACCTGCGGCTGCGCGACCGGGTGGCGGCCAGGGGCTGCGACACCCCGATCATCCCCGGCATCATGCCCGTCACCCAGATGAGCACGATCGCCCGCTCCGAGCAGCTCTCCGGCGCCCCGTTCCCGCCCGAGGTGGCCGCGCGGTTCGAGGCCGTCTCCGACGACCCCGCCGCCGTGCGCGCCCTCGGCATCGAGCACGCCGCCGAGCTCTGCCGGACCCTCCTCGACGAGGGCGCGCCCGGCATCCACTTCATCACCTTCAACCGCTCCAGCGCGACGCGCGAGGTCTTCCGCGCCCTCGACCACGCGGCCCCCGACCACGTTCCGGAGACCGCCTCGCTCACCGGGTGAGCCCGCCGTGCGCCCCCGGCCGGGGAGCCGCGCCGACGCGGATGATCCCCCGCCGGCGGGGGCGCGGCGCCCCGGCGGTGTCCCCGTGGTGTCAGCCGGAGGGCAGCGGGAGCATGGCTCCGGCGATCGCGTAACGCTCGTACCCCCCGGGGAAGACGAACGCGGTGAGCAGGTCCACGAAGCCGATGCTCCGGTAGAGGTGCCGGGCCGCGGTGGGCAGGTCGCGGGTGGACAGCACGACCGTGCGTTCCGGCCGTCCTTCGCACACGTTCAGGACCAGGGCCCTGCCGACGCCCTTTCCCTGGTGGTCGGGGTGGACGTGGACCTCGGCGAGTTCCAGGGCGTCGCCCAGCCAGTCGCGCGCGCTGGTCTCGCCGCGCCGTTCGGCGACGGCCTGGTGGACCACGTCGTGCCACCACTGCCCCGGGACGCCGTGGAAGCCGTAGGCGAGGCCGACCGGGGTCCCGTCGGCGAGCTCGGCGAACAGGCAGGTGAAGCCGGGGTGGGTGGCGTGGTTGCCCATTATCGTCTTCCGGCCGGACAGCTGATCGGTGGGAGGGGCCATCGCCGCCGTGTAGATGTCGAGAACGGAATCCAGCCGAGAGACGAACTCGTCGGGGCCGACTCGTCGCAGTCCGATCACCGTCGCACCCTAGCAGGGGCGATCTGGCCGGATTCGAGGAAAACGGCTAACGGGACGTTCGGCTTCTTTTACCCGGGGTTCGCGAACGATCCGGCCTCGGGGCCGGGATGGACGCGGTCGTCGGGCCGGGACGGCCGACCTGTCGCCGGACGGAGGCGTCCGGCTCCCGCCACGGCCCTCGCCGCCGTCCGGGAGCGCACGGGGAGGACCTCGGGCGCCTACCCCGCCAGGGGGACGCGGCCCGGGAGAGCGGGCTGGACCGGCACGCCGAGCATCTCCTCCACCGCCACGACGAACCGCTCCGCCTCGGAGATCAGCTCCTCGGCGTCGCGGGCCGACACGGCGTGGGTCATCCCGGCCTCGATCGAGGCCCGCTTGGCGGCGCTCACCTCGAAATAGGGCGCCCAGTCGGCCAGCCTGGGCTCGGCCTCGGGAAGCAGCTCCCAGGCGCTGCGCAGCCTGCGCCGGCGGCCGTCCATCGGCTTGGGGCGGGCGGCCAGGACGGCCGCCGCAGCCCGGAGCGCCGCCAGGTGCGCCGAGACATAGCGCATGGCCGAGGTGCGGGCGCTCGCCGCCTCCTCCAGGCAGTCGCGCGCGTCGGCCAGGCGTGTCCGCACCGTGGGCGACAACCGGGGCCCGGCGGGGCCGTCGAACCGTGGGGTCATGCTTCCGCCTCCTTGGTCGCAAGCGGCTCCCGGCAGTCTGGCCGGTGGTGCCACGTTCGCAGACCCCACCGACAGTTCCGCCGGGCGGCCGGACGAGGAGCTTCCCCTCTCCCCGTCCGTCCCGACCTGACCCCGCCTCCGGCGGAGGCGGGGTCAGGTCGGCCGCCCTCAACGTGAGCCGCGAGTCCCACGTCACTACATCGAACATAAATTCGATCATCGATGCTGTCAAGTATGTCGACGAACAGAAGTTCGATCTCTCTGTGAAACGGAAAGCCCCGGGAGATCGATATCTCCCGGGGCCGGTGTTCTGCGAACGGCCGCGGTTACCGGGTGAACCTGCCCCGGACGTGGACCGGCACCCCCGTGCCGAGCAGGCCGGGCAGGACCTCGGCCACGTGCATCGGCAGGCGCACGCACCCGTGCGAGGCCGGCGTCAGCGGGACCGAGAGCGCGCCGTGGAAGGCGATGCCGCCGTTGAAGAAGATCGGGTTGTACAGCTGGCCCAGGTAGGACCGGTGCCAGCCGTCCCGGCGCCAGGTCGTCCTGTAGTCGCCCGTCGGCGTTCGGGCGTCACCGCAGAACTTCTGCGTCCTGCCCTGCCAGGTGGCCGTCTCGCAGTAGGGGACCCCGCTGCCCGAGGAGGTGTGGCTGATCAGCTTCACCCGCCCGCCGACGTAGAGCACCATCACCTGGGTGGTGAGGTTCATCTCCACGCGTGTCGGCCTGCCCTTGGGCACCAGGACCCTGGGGGTCCGCGGGGCCTCCAGCGCGGCCCAGGTGCGCCGGGTGACGGTGCCCGCCGGCTTGAGGCCGTTGACCTTCTGGAACGCCCACACCGCGGCCTGGGTCGCCCCGCCGTACCGGCCGTCGATCCGGCCCGGGTGGTAGCCGAGCTCCGTCAACCGGGTCTGCAGCGCCTTGACCGCGACCCCCTTGGCGCCGACCCTGAGCGTCTTGCCCGGCGCGGTGAAGGGAGCCGGCTCGGCCGTCGCGGTCTCCGCCGCGAACGCGGCCTTCACCGCGGCGACCGGGACCGCCGGGGCGGCGGACACCGCGTCCGCGGCGCCGGAGGAGGACAGGAGCACCGCTCCCGCCATGAGCGCGGCCACTCCGAGCCGCCGTCCAACCTCCACGTGACTTCATCCCCTCACACCGCTGGATAAATCGGATCAACGGAACATAGCGCACCTTCAGGATGCACCCTCGGCCGGTTATGAAGAGGTGACCGGCCGGCAATCTGTTTAGAGTGGCCGGGTGCCAGAAAAGTTGCATCCGAACATCGAGAAGGTCGCCGCCGCCCTGCGCGAGCACGGCGTCTCCGGAGAGATCGTCGTGTTCCCGCAGGCCACTCCCACCGCCGCGACCGCCGCCGCGCAACTCGGCTGCGAGGTCGGCGCCATCGCCAACAGCCTCGTCTTCGACGCCGACGGCGAACCGCTCCTGGTGCTCACCAGCGGGGCCCACCGCGTCGACACCGACCTGGTCGCCGAGACGGTCGGCGCGGCCGAGGTACGGCGGGCCACACCGGAGCTGGTCCGCGCGGCCACCGGCCAGCCCATCGGCGGCGTCGCCCCGATCGGCCACCCGGCCCCGATCCGCACCCTGGTCGATACCTGGCTGAAGGCGCACGAGGTGGTCTGGGCCGCCGCGGGCCATCCGCACAGCGTCTTCCCCACCTCCTACGACGAGCTGCTCCGCATCACCGGCGGCGTCCCGGCGGAGGTCGCGTGACCACCGTCTGGCACAACCCGCGCTGCTCCAAGAGCCGCTGCGCCCTCGACGCGTTCGCCGGCGCCGGCAGGGACGTGACCGTCCGCCGTTACCTGGACGACCCGCCCACGGTCGCGGAGCTCACCGAGGTCCTCGACCGGCTCGGCCTGCAGCCGTGGGACGTCACCCGGATGGGGGAGGCCCGCGCCCGGGAGCTCGGGCTGGCGGAGCGGCCGCGTGACCGCGACGAGTGGATCGCCCTCCTGGCCGCCGACCCGGTCCTGATCCAGCGCCCCATAGTGCTCACCGACGACGGCCGCGCCGTGATCGCCCGCGACGGGGAGGCCCTGGAAGCCCTCCTCAAGGACGGTTCCTGACCGGCTGAACGGCGGGTCCCGTGCTGTGGTGGTTCGGTGGCCCGGTGGCCCGGTGGCCCGGTGGTTCGGTGGTGGTCGGGGTGGGTGCGCACTGCGGCGGGCCGGTGGTCCTGCCGGCCGTCGCAGCTGATGTCTGGTGGTTTCCGGCCTCCGGCCTGGGCCCGGGCGCGCGGGGTGCGGTGCTTTATACGCCGGCAGGACCACCGGCCCGCCTCCGTGCATCCCTGGCACGCCGTACCGATGCGGGCCGTAGCGTCTTGCTCTCCGGCCGCCGAGCGCTCTCGCCGTCGCTGAAGCGATCCGTCCAGGATCGTTCAGGGCGGCTCACCGTCGCCTGCGGCCATCCTGGCGGGAAGGAGCTCAGGGCCGGGCGCCGCAGGGAGCCCTGCCGGGAACCAGGGCGGGAACGGGACCGTTTTCGGGGGAATGTGATCGCTGGCGCCGGGGCTACGCTTCGTCCATGCCCTCCCGCCCTGCTTCCGTGTACTCATCACGGCTGAAAGAACCGCTCGCGCCCAGGATGCCCGCGTCGCTCAGCCCGGCCGTGCTTCCCGGGGGCGGGATCGAGGACGACGGCACGTACCGCTCGATGGAGTTCACGGGCGTGGACCTGGCGTCCCAGCCGGCGGACGCGGTCGACTTCGAGGGGTGTCGTCTCGTCGATGTGCGCCTCTCCGGAGCGGAGATGCGCCGGGCGGGCTTCTCCGACGTGGAGATGGAGCGGTGCGACCTGTCGAACATGGTGGCCAGGACCTCGTCGATGCACCGGGCCCGGGTGTCGGCGAGCCGGTTGACCGGTATGACCTGGTCCGAATGCACGTTCCGGGACGTGATGTTCGACGGCTGTCGCGCTGACCTGGCGGGCTTCAGGTTCTCAACTTTCAAGAACGCCGTTTTCCGTGACTGCACGATGATCGAGGTCAATTTCCAGAACGCGGATCTCCGAGGTGTGCGGTTCGAGCGTTGTGAGCTGACGGGAGCGCAGTTCTCCAACGCGCAGATGGAGGGTGCGAGGTTCGTCGACTGCACCTTGCTGAGGATCGGCGGCGTCCTCAGCCTCAGGGGAGTGACCATCACGAGCCGGGACGCCCAGGGCCTGGTCTACAGCCTCGCGAGCGCGATGGGCATCACCATCGAAGACTGAAAGTTCTGGTTCGTGCCGTCGACACGGGACCGGACTCCCCGTTCCCGCCCTGGTTCCCGGCAGGGCTCCCTGCGGCGCCCGGCCCTGAGCTCCTTCCCGCCAGGATGGCCGCAGGCGACGGCGAGCCGCCCTGAACGATCCTGGACGGATCGCTTCAGCGACGGCGAGAGCGCTCGGCGGCCGGAGAGCAAGACGCTACGGCCCGCATCGGTACGGCGCGCCAGGGATGCACGGAGGCGGGCCGGTGGTCCTGCCGGCGTATAAAGCACCGCACCCCGCG